>NZ_CP063121.1:0-332431 GCF_014931415.1 Haemophilus parainfluenzae
GTGAGCCTTTCTACCCTATGGCAAGATTGCTTATCTCAACTACAAGATCAGGTTTCCCCGATGGATCTCAGTACTTGGTTACGCCCACTACAAGCGGATTTAATCTCGCAAGATCAAGTGGTGTTATATGCGTCAAATATGTTTGTGAAAAGCTGGGTAGAAAATCATTACTTGGCCCAAATTCATCAAATTTGCCAAGCCCTTGCTAAAAATCCAAATTTACAAATTATCGTAAAAGAAGGGGTAAAACCAGCTCCAAAAGCAGTTGAAGCCCCAATTCAAACGAATAATCATCAAGAAAGTGCGGTGAGTTTTCAGCAAGAATCTGATTCATCCACTAAATTTGAATCACATCTAAATCGTAAACATTTATTCGAAAACTTTGTTGAAGGTAAATCAAACCAACTCGCTCGTGCTGTGGGTCAAAAACTTGCCCTTGCACCTGGTGAACCAACGGCAAACCCATTCTTTTTATATGGGGGGACTGGTTTAGGTAAAACTCACTTATTACACGCAATCGGTAATGGCATTTTAGCGAATAAACCGAATGCCCGCGTGCTTTATATCCATGCAAATAACTTTATGCAGCACATGGTAAAAGCAATGCGTGATAATAAAATGGATCAATTCAAAAAATTCTATCGTTCTCTTGATGCATTATTAGTGGATGATATTCAATTCTTCGCAGAAAAAGAAAAAACACAAGAAGAGTTTTTCCATATTTTCAATAGTTTATTTGAAACTGGCCGTCAAATTATTTTGACCTCTGACCGCTATCCAAAAGAAATTGAAAAAATTGAAGAACGCTTAAAATCTCGTTTCGGCTGGGGTTTAACCACTGCGATTGAACCACCTGATTTAGAAACTCGTGTTGCGATTTTGCTGAAAAAAGCAGAAGAACATCATATGGAACTGCCGGAAGAAGTGGCATTCTTTATTGCACAACGTTTACGCACCAATGTTCGTGAATTAGAAGGCGCATTAAACCGTGTGAAAGCGATGCAAGACTTCAAAGGTGGTCACATTGATATTGATTTTGTCCGTGACACATTAAAAGATATTCTCGCTTTACAAGAACGTTTGGTAACCATTGAAAATATTCAGAAAGTCGTGGCAGAATACTATCGAATTAAAGTGGCGGATTTAAAATCGAAAAGCAGAGCAAGATCAGTCACTCGCCCACGCCAAGTTGCGATGGCGTTAGCAAAAGAATTAACCAATAAAAGCTTACCGGAAATTGGCCGTGCCTTTGAACGCGACCATACGACAGTTTTAAATGCTTGTCGTGAAGTGCCAAAATTCCGTGAAAAAGACAGCAGTATTCAAGAAGATTGGGCGAATTTAATTCGCACATTATCTGCATAAGGAGCCAATGATGCAATTTAGCATTTCAAGAGAAAATCTATTAAAACCCTTACAGCAAGTTTGTGGCGTATTAAGCAATCGTCCGAATATTCCTGTATTAAATAACGTGTTATTACAAATTGAAGATAACCGTTTAACGATTACAGGTACAGACCTTGAAGTTGAGCTTTCTAGCTATACTCAACTTTCTTCTTCAACCGCTGATGGTGCGTTCACCATTCCGGCTAAAAAATTCTTAGATATTTGCCGTACGCTATCAGATGAATTTGAAATTACGGTCACCTTTGAGGAAGATCGTGCCATTGTAGAGTCTGGTCGCAGTAAATTTAATCTCACTACGCTACCTGCAGAAGAATACCCAAACCTGACAGATTGGCAATCTGAAGTGGATTTTGCCTTACCGCAAAGTACCTTGCGTCGCTTAATTGAAGCAACTCAATTTTCAATGGCAAACCAGGATGCCCGCTATTTCTTAAACGGCATGAAATTTGAAACCGAAGGTAATTTATTACGTACTGTTGCAACTGACGGTCACCGTCTTGCGGTTTGTACGATCGAATTAGATCAAGATCTGCAAACTCATTCAGTTATTCTTCCTCGTAAAGGTGTATTAGAACTAAACCGCTTATTAGAAAGCAGTGACGAGCTTGCTCGTTTGCAAATCGGTACTAATAATCTTCGTATTCACTTAAACCACATTGTGTTTACCTCAAAACTCATTGATGGTCGTTTCCCTGATTACCGTCGTGTATTACCACGTAATGCAACTCGTATCGTAGAAGGTAACTGGGAAACCTTAAAACAAGCCTTTATACGTGCATCTATTCTTTCAAATGAACGTGTACGTAGCGTGCGTTTAAACTTAAGTGAAAACCAACTTAAAATTACCGCATCTAACCCTGAACACGAAGTGGCAGAAGAAATCGTGGATGTGAATTACCAAGGCGAAGAAATGGAAGTGGGCTTTAATGTGACTTACATTTTAGACGTATTGAATGCCTTAAAATGCCAACAAGTACGTATTCGCCTAACAGATGCATCATCAAGCTGCTTAATTGAAAACAGCGAAGATGCAAGCGCAGAATACGTCATTATGCCAATGCGCCTCTAGAAATAATGGCCATTTCCCGCTTAATTGTTGAAAAATTTAGAAATTTAAATGCCGTGGATCTTGAATTTGATCACGGCTTTAACTTTTTAGTCGGCAACAACGGCAGCGGAAAAACGAGCTTATTAGAAGCAATTTTTTATCTCGGACATGGACGCTCTTTCAAAAGTGCGGTCGTAAATCGCATTATTTCTTACGACGAACCTCATTTCACGCTTTTTGGCCAAATTCAAGAAAGTCAGCATCAATGGTCTGTAGGCTTACAAAAACTTCGTCAAGGTAATACCATTGCGAAAATAAATGGTGAAGACGGCAATAAAATTGCCGATCTCGCTCACCTTTTACCCATGCAATTAATTACGCCTGAAGGACTTACCCTATTAAACGGTGGACCAAGTTTTCGACGTGCATTTTTAGATTGGGGTTTATTCCACCACCATAATAGCTTTCATTCCTCTTGGGTCGCCTTAAACCGTTTATTAAAGCAGCGAAATGCCGCACTCAGTCAAAATCAGCCTTATTCTGCAATAAAAATATGGGACATTGAATTAGCTAAATTAGCCCATCAAGTGAGTGATTGGCGCGCTGAATACGCGGAGGCTTTACGTCCTGAGATCGAAAAAACCTGCCAGTTATTTTTACCTGAATTAGAGATTACTGTGAGCTTTCATCAAGGCTGGGAGAAAGAGACAGAATATGGTGAATTATTGGCGCAAAACTTTGAGCGAGATAAAGCCATTGGCTATACGGTTTCTGGTCCACAAAAAGCCGATTTCCGTTTTAAAGCCAATGGACTCCCCGTGGAAGATGTACTCTCTCGTGGTCAATTAAAATTATTGATGTGTGCGCTACGTTTAGCCCAAGGTGAGCATTTAATGATTCAAAAACAACGTCATTGTATCTTTCTAATTGATGACTTTGCCTCAGAGTTGGATCAACATAAACGTGCGCTTCTAGCTGAACGCTTGCAACAAAGTGGTTCTCAAGTTTTCGTAACCGCTATTACTCAAGGCCAACTCAAAGAAATGCAGGTTGGTAAAGGGAAATTATTCCAAGTGGATACAGGTAAGATCACCGAATTGCAACCATAAAAAATAATCCGATCTGTTTAAAGATCGGATTACGTTTAAAACAATGCTATTTTTGACCGCACTTTAGTTTGGTTTCCATTCACCATTCAATATGGTACCAATCACATCATAATCTTTTGTGAATACAGCCAAATTAGCCACTTTACCCGCTTCAACAGAACCTAAACGGTCATCTACGCCAATCGCTCTTGCTGGGTACAGGTTACTCATACGAATCGCTTCTGCTAATGGAATTTCCACATACTCTACAGCATTCTTAATAGATTCCATCATGGTAATCGATGCGCCCGCAATCGTACCATTTGCATCGTAGCAACGACCTTCTTTCACATAAATCGGTTTTCCTACAAAAGTGAAAGTTTCCAATTCAGGTGGTGCACCTGCAGCAGCAAGAGAATCGGTTACAATGCAAAGTTTGTCACCTTTCGCTTTTTTATCTAAGCGAACGTTACCAAAATTCACATGCACGCCATCTACAATAATCCCCGTGTAAACATCGGAATCTAACACTGCGCCAACTACGCCCATCGCACGTCCTGAACTGATCGGCGACATCGCATTATGCAAGTGTGTCGCAAAAGTTGCCCCTTTATGAAAGGCGGCTTTTGCTACTTCATAAGTCGCATTAGAATGGCCAATAGACACAATAATGCCTGCTTTCACAAAATCAGGAATATATTGCACCGTTGGGTTTTCAGCAGCAATAGTTAACTTAGTAATCACATCCGCATTATCACACAAGAAATCTTTCATCTCTGGCGTCGCTTCACGGATATATTCCGGACGATGCACACCTTTTTTCTCAAGACTTAAATAAGGGCCTTCGATGTGTAAGCCAAGCGCTTGATTTTTATGCTTATTCAAATACTCACGCATAATATTTACTGCGCGTTTTATATCTTCATCTGGTGCAGTAATAAACGTTGGCAAGAAACTGGTACAGCCTGATTTTAAGTTCGTGGCTTGCATAATTTCTAATGTTTCCACGCTTGTTTGATCGTTAAACATCACACCGCCGCAGCCGTTTAATTGCAAATCAATAAAACCTGCAGTGAGATTATGCCCTTTTAAATCAATGGTTTTAATCCCGCTTTCTAATTCGCTTTGTGGAATAACGGATTGAATATATTCCCCTTCAATAACCACTGCATAATCTCTTAAGACTTCATTTTTCGTGTAGATTACGCTGTTAATTAATGCATACTTCATCATACCTTCCTAAAATCAAATTAAAATTAACCGCACTTATAATACACTATGAATCGCGCGACCTTCCAATTCAGTAAAATATTTCACTGTTTTGACTTTCAATTCTTGCAATGCTGGCTCATCACATACCAAAACGAAATGACGATGAAGCTGTAAAGCACTCACTGTCCAAAGGTGATTAATACTGCCCTCTACGGCGGCTTGTACGGCTAAGGCTTTATTATAACCCGTTGCTAAAATCATCACTTCTTCTGCATCAAGTAATGTCCCTACACCTATTGTTAAGGCATATTTTGGTACTTGATTTACGTCATTATTAAAGAAACGAGAATTCGCAATAATAGTATCTGGCGTTAAAGTTTTAATACGGGTACGCGAACTTAAAGAAGACGCAGGTTCATTAAAGGCAATATGTCCGTCAACACCTACACCGCCCATAAACAAATGAATTTTGCCATAAGATTTAATTTTTTCTTCATAACGGCGGCATTCTTCATCATGGTCATTGGTATTACCATTTAAAATATTGATATTTTGCGGTTGAATATCAATATGGTTGAAGAAATTATTATGCATAAAACTGTGATAGCTTTCTGGATGTTCTTTTGGTAAACCCACATATTCATCCATATTGAAAGTCACCACATGTTTAAAACTCACTTCTCCTGCTTGATTTAATTTAATCAATTCTTGATAGGTCTTAAGTGGCGTACCACCTGTTGGTAAACCTAATACAAAAGGACGTTCTGCGGTAGGTTTAAAATGATTAATTCGATCAGCAATATGACGCGCCGCCCAACGGCTGACTTGTTGTTCATTATTCAGAGGAATGAGACGCATAATAACCTTCCTTATCGGTACCACACCGACATTCTTTCCTCTCCGATAGAGAGAGGAAAGAAGTAAGTGCGGTCACTTTTCCATTAATTTATAAATATTTTGCTTTTAACTCTTTCGCTTTCGCTAATTGCTCTGGCGTTGCTTTCGCTGTCATTGGCTCACGGCAATAACCTGCATCCACACCATCTAGTTTCAATAACTCTTTGATAGTGAGATATAAGCCATTCGCTAAAATGCCTTCGATAAGATCATTGGTCACATGTTGAACTTGAAGCGCATCAGCCAATTTACCTTGTTTGGTTAATTCAAAGATTTGTCTTGCGCGTACACCATTAACATTGAATGTACTACCAATTGCACCATCCACACCTAAAGATACTGCAGGTACCATCATTTCATCAAAACCAGCCCAAATGAGGTGATTTGGATAAGCTTTTTTCAAGCGTTCTAATAGATAGAAATCCCCAGCGGTAAATTTCACACCTAGCACTTTCGGGTTTTTATAAAGTTCGCCGAATTGTTCAATACCCATGTTCACGCCAGTTAAGAACGGAATTGAGTACACGATCATGTTATTGCCCGTTTCTGCAATAATGGTGTCGTAGTAATGTTTGATTTCAGGGAAGCTGAATTTATAGTAGAAAGGCGTTACCGCAGAAAGACTGTCATAGCCTAATTCGGTTGCATATTTACCTAATTCCACTGCTTCGTGTAAGTTTACGCTACCCACTTGTGCGATTAACGCGACTTGGTCTTTCGCTTCATCTTTCGCGATACGGAAAATTTGTTTTTTCTCTTCCGTAGAAAGCATGAAGTTTTCACCTGTTGAGCCGCCTACATATAAACCATCAATTTTCATCTTATCAATGTTATAGCGAATAATTTCACGCAAACCTTTTTCATTGATAGAGCCATCTTCATTGAATGATACTAATAACGCACTAAAAATACCTTTTAAGTTACGCATTTTTCTCTCCTATTTAATACGTTGTTCTAAAATGACATTTAATGTTTTTTGCTTTATTTTGACCGCACTTTCCTGCGATGCCTGTACCAATAAAGCATAAATCAAATCTAATACGAATAATTGAGCAATCTTCGTGCCGATAGAGTCGCCTTGTAACTTGCCTTGCTTATTGCCATTCACTAAAACCAGATCGGCATATTCAGTGATTGGAGAACGCAAACTGTGTGTAATCGCAATGGTTTTGGCGCCATTTTCTTTAGCGATTTTCATGGTATGAGTGGTTTCTTGAGAATAACCGGAATGGCTCAAACCAATTGCCACATCCTTTTTCGTCAATAACGATGCCTGCATATACATAAAATGATTATTACCTGTCGCATCCACTTGCACACCGATACGCATCAATTTATTTTTGGCATCCTCTGCTGTAATACCCGATGTGCCCACACCAAATAAAAAGACACGATTCGCTTGCTGAATGGCTTTTACGGCCTCTTCCAACTGCTCAAAATCTAATAAATTAATGGTTTCATCCATCACGTTATTGATGGCAGATTTCAGCTTATGCGCAATATTCAATGAGTTGTCAGAATCGGTAATATCTGAATCTAATACGGTGTTATCTTTACCATCTTTCGTCGCAAGCTCGATGGATAATTCCAATTTAAAATCACTGAAGCCTTTAAAGCCGAGAGTGCGGCAAAAACGCACAAAGGTCGCTTCCCCTACTTCTAAATGAGCCGCAATTTCAGCTAGAGGACATTGCACCGCAAGATCAGGATTCAATAAAATCGCATCCGCAATTTTCTTTTCAGTTTTCGTTAAACTGCGATATAACGAGCTGATGGTATTTAAAATATTGCCATTTTTAGCCATAAACCACTCCCGTATTTTTTGCTTGTAATAAGCAATCTTTTACCCAGTAAGCTGCACCAATCAAGCCAGCATCTTGCCCGAATTTAGCACTTTCTAATTCACAATGATAAACAGCAGGAAGTTCACTTAATAAAGATTGAACCAACGGTAAATAACCGTCTGCTAATCCGACACTACCGCCAACCACGACTTTCTGCATATCTAAGCCAATCTTCAAATCTGCAATTAAATTCGCGATAGCTTGAGCTGAACGTGTGACAAGTGCGGTTGCTTTTTCATCATTTTGACGAAAACGTGCAAAAACTTCTTTCGGATCACAAGGATCATCCCATTGAGAAGAAACCGCTTCAATAGCTCGACCTGATGCAATGGCTTCGACACAACCATGCCGACCACAGCCGCAAACGGGGCCATTAGGATCGGCCAAAGTATGACCTATATGCCCTGCAATGCCGTTTGGCTCAGTGAGCAAACGATGATTTAAAATTAAACCGCCACCTACGCCTGTGGAAACCGTAATAAAGGTAAAGTTTTGCACATCATCAGGATTTTGTAGTTGATACTCTGCATAGGCTGCAGCTTGCACGTCATTAAGCAACCCAATCGGTTTATCAGTATGCTGTGCAATGCTGTCTTTTAGCGGAAATTGGGCTAATCCACCCAAATTTTTAGGGTTAAGTGCGGTCAAAACGCCTTGGTTAATAATGCCCGTTGAAGCAACGGCGACATAATCAAACTGTCCTTCATATTCTTTTAACAACTGAGCAAGGGTTTGATGCATAGCTTGTGTGGCATCATCTTGTGGCGTGGAAATCTGTTTTCGCTGTTGAATCTCACCATTTTTCACTATAGCAGAAGCGATTTTTGTGCCACCAATATCTAATGCCAAACAACGCTGTAATGCTTGACCACTATCCACTGTTAATGACATGTCTTCTTCCTTTATTTTTTTGCTGAATGAATGGCTTTAGCAAACCAGCTTACAATATGCTCTAAACGCGTTAATGCAGAACCAACTGTCACGCAATAAGCACCAATTTCAATGGCTGTTTTCGCCAACTCAGGGGTGTTATAACGGCCTTCCGCCATGACACGACAGCCTGCGGCTTTCAAATCTTTGACTAATTGATAATCAGGCTCTTCAGGTACAGCACCACCTGTGTAGCCAGACATCGTACTACCCACAATATCAAAACCGAGTTTTTGGCAGTACAAGCCTTCTTCTAAATTCGAACAATCCGCCATGGCTAAACAGCCTAATTCGTGGATTTTTTTGACCGCACTTTCAATATCTACTGGTCTAGGGCGATTTGTCCCATCCACGGCAATAATATCTGCACCGGCTTTCGCTAAATCTTCAATATCATGCAAAAATGGGGTAATTCGCACTGGGCTGTCAGGTAAATCACGTTTCACAATACCAATAATCGGCACATTCACGGTAGGGCGTGTTGCTTTGAGATTTTCTACGCCCTCAATACGCAATCCGGCTGCGCCACCAATAACAGAAGCCTGCGCCATCGCCGCCACGATTTCTGGTTTATCCATCGGGCCGTCATCGACAGGCTGACAAGAAGCAATAAGACCAAATTTGATTTTATCTAAGACTTCATTATGTGATAATTTCGACATATAAACTCCTATATTAGACAGTAACACTTGGTGTCCTTTTGGCTCTTTCGTCATTATAGTAAAACTCACACCATAAAAAAATATTTTTTGAAGTTTAATTTCAAAATTTGTGATCGGCTTCTCAAATTTAAGATAAAGTGACAACATCTATACAAAATATTTTTTTTTACTTTAAAATATGAAGTAATACTTCATTACTTATAAATAGGAGAAAAAAATGAATGTGTTAGGTTATGCGCAAAAAATTGGGCAGGCCTTGATGGTACCTGTCGCTGTCTTACCAGCAGCTGCTGTACTGATGGGTATCGGTTATTGGCTTGACCCTGATGGCTGGGGTGCAAACAGTCAACTTGCTGCATTTTTAATTAAATCAGGCGGTGCTATCATCGATAACATGGGCCTGCTTTTTGCCGTTGGCGTTGCTTTCGGTTTATCTAAGGACAAACATGGTTCTGCTGCACTTTCAGGTTTAGTTGGCTACTATGTGGTAACCACTCTACTTTCACCTGGCAGCGTTGCTCAGCTACAACATATCGATGTAAGTGAAGTGCCAGCTGCCTTCGGGAAAATCAATAACCAATTTATTGGGATTTTGATCGGGGTGATTTCAGCTGAACTTTATAACCGCTTCTATCAAGTGGAATTGCCAAAAGCACTTTCCTTCTTCAGCGGAAAACGTCTCGTACCGATTGTTGTGTCTTTTGTCATGATGCTTCTCAGTTTCGTCTTGCTCTACATCTGGCCATATATTTTCGGCGGTTTAGTGTCATTCGGTGAAAGCATTAAAGACTTAGGTGCGGTTGGTGCAGGTCTTTACGGTTTCTTCAACCGTTTACTCATCCCTGTTGGCTTACACCACGCATTAAACTCTGTATTCTGGTTTGACGTTGCAGGCATTAACGATATTCCAAACTTCTTAGGTGGTGCAAAATCACTTGCTGAAGGTACTGCAACAGTTGGTGTAACCGGTATGTATCAAGCTGGTTTCTTCCCTGTCATGATGTTCGGTTTACCGGGTGCGGCATTAGCGATTTATCTCAGTGCTAAACCAAGCCAAAAAACGAAAGTCGCATCAATCATGCTTGCCGGTGCGTTTGCCTCATTCTTCACTGGTATCACCGAGCCATTAGAATTCTCTTTCATGTTTGTTGCGCCAGTGCTTTACTTCATCCACGCAGTATTAACCGGTATTTCTGTCTTTATCGCCGCAACAATGCATTGGATCGCAGGCTTCGGTTTCAGTGCGGGTCTCGTGGATATGGTGCTTTCATCACGCAACCCATTAGCCGTTGAATGGTATATGCTCATCGTACAAGGCTTAGTATTCTTCGTGATTTACTACGTGGTATTCCGTTTTGCAATTAAAGCGTTCAACTTAAAAACATTAGGTCGTACCGAAGAAGCGGAAGAAACCACTACTGCACAACCAGTAGCAAGCCAATCTCGCGAAGAAAGAGCGGTCAAATTTATTGATGCTTTAGGTGGTGCAGATAACTTCAAAAATATTGATGCTTGTATCACTCGCTTACGTTTGAGCTTAGTGGATCAACACAAAATTAATGAAGAACAGCTTAAGTCTCTTGGCGCAAAAGGTATCGTGAAAATCGGTAACGATGGCTTACAAGTGGTTCTCGGCCCTGAAGCTGAACTTGTGGCAGAAGCCATGAAACAAAAAGTAAAATAAAATACACCAAATGAAATACCGACTCAGAAATGGGTCGGTATTTTTTTGCCAAAAATAAAGTAAAAAATGACCGCACTTTAACCGAGAATTTCTCGTTTGAAGTGATTTTGATGAATGTTTGAAAATTGAAGATTGTTTTGAAGGGTGGTGGAACTAAGCAGAATTGGTCTTAACAGCAAGTGGCTTACTGCATCGCATCCCTGCGGGATTTCTACCTAGCCCACCATAGATTTAAAGCATCTCTGGGGTTCCAGTCTGCGATATAAAATTAAAAGATTAAGTATCTTTTAAAAGCCACTTATTATATTCAGGAGACCAATCCTGACTTCCAAACAAACCACGTTGGAAGGCAGTATTATGATAGAAGTCTTCCGCAATTTTGTCAATTAAGATATTGCACTAAAAGAAGTATTTTTTCGCTTTTCGTATAAAAATTAACAAAGCCATTTCAACTATCACATCAATGTAACAAAAACAAAATAACCGTCTGATTAGAGACGGTTATTTTTGCTATCTTGTGCCATAAACCACAATGGTTTTGCCGTGTGCATGAATGAGATTTTGATCTTCCAGCATCTTAATGATTCGCCCTACGGTTTCACGCGAACAACCTACCATTTGACCGATTTCCTGACGTGTAATTTTAATCTGCATACCATCAGGATGCGTCATCGCTTCAGGTTGTTTTGCTAAATGCATAAGCGCCTGAGCAATACGCCCTGCCACATCTAAAAAGGCCAAGTTAGTCACTTGTCGCGATGTATTTTGCAAGCGTTTTGATAACTGAGAAGTAAGGAACATTAAAATCTCAGGATTAATTTGGATAAGCTGACGATATTTTTTATAGGAAATTTCTGCAATTTCACAAGGGGTTTTCGTTTTCACCCAAGCAGAACGTTTCGAGCCTTCATCAAATAAACCCGCTTCACCAAAAAATTGTCCGGCACCTAAATAAGATAAAATCATCTCTTTGCCTTCATCATCTTTCGATGAAACCATCACGGTTCCTTTAATTAAGAAATATAAAATATTGGCATCTTCACCCGCATGAATTAAGGTCGATTTTGCTGGATATTTATGTAAATGACAGTGAGTAAGGAACCAATCCAGAGCAGGATCTCGCTGCTGATCATCGTCCTGCGGCTTTTGTTCTTCTAATAATTCGACATTTTCTGACATATAAGCTCCTATTGATTTATTTTAGAAATTCCATTTTATCTTTTATATCAATGGATTCATGTAACTCTGACCAAACAATCACTGCACTTCCATTGTGAATCTTGTTTAGTAGGTGTTGTTTTTTTTGTTCTAAAGAAAATTCGTGTGAACCATAATCGGTACCTTCTCTAAGTACCACACTTTCCACAATATTTTCTAAGGTTTCTGTTGGCAATTCTTGCCACGGAATAATCATATATTTATCAACTAAAGTCAATTAAGCAAAAAGCGGTTCTAGAAAACGCCATTGCTGTTCAAAACTTTGATTTGCGCCTAAACGGAAATTTGTACGGACATAACGCATAAACTGCCCTTCACAAAGCGTCACTAAATGCCCCGCAATAATGCGTTCATCGACGTTAAAACCGCGCCCTTCGCGTAATTTTCGCATTTGTAAAATATTCACAAATTGCATTTCAAGACGATCGAAAAATTGCGCAACACGAGCCTGTAAAAGAGGTTCTTCAAACATCAATGCATGTCCGGTTAAAATACGTGTTAACCCTGGGTTTTTACGCGCAAAGTCGAGGATCATCTGCATAATGTCACGCACTCGATTCATCGTATTGGTTTCATTACGAATTGATGTGGTGATACGGCTAAATAAATTCGCTTCGATATTATCGATCAACGCTTCAAACATTTTGGTTTTACTTGGGAAGTAACGATAAAGCGCCGCTTCTGACACACCGACTTCTTCCGCCAAACGCGCTGTTGTCATACGCTCCATTCCGCGTTCAGAATGTAGCATATGCGTAAGCACCGTCAACACTTGTTGCCGACGTTCTTTTACCGTACGTTTTTCGATTTTTGGCGGTTTGATTTCCGCGGCAATCTCATCAACTTCTACGAGAGATAATTGTTCTACCATAGTTTATTTTTTACCTGAATGACCAAAACCGCCCTCACCGCGTTCAGTTTCGGTAAATTCGCTGACAATATTGAATTCCGCTTGTACGACTGGCACAAAGACTAACTGTGAGATGCGATCGCCGACTTCAATTTTGAACGGTTCATGACCACGATTCCATACAGACACCATTAATGGACCTTGGTAATCTGAATCAATTAAGCCCACTAAGTTACCTAATACGATACCGTGTTTATGACCTAAACCAGAACGAGGCAGAATCACTGCTGCAAGGTTCGGATCGGCAATATAAATTGAAAGGCCTGTCGGGATAAGTTTAGTTTCGCCTGGTTGAATTTCAATGCCTTCTTCAAGCAATGCACGTAAATCCAAACCTGCTGAACCTTCGGTTGCATAGGTTGGTAAAGGAAATTCGTTGCCAATACGGCTATCTAAAATTTTTACATCAATTTTTTTCATGCTTATTTATCCTTTAAAAGAAATCTGTCATACAAAAGTGCGGTCACAAAATCCAACGAATTTTAAACGTATTTTATTTGTGATAATGCTCAACAATTTCGGTGACCAACACTTCTGCCAATTTATTTTTATCAGCTAACGGCAACGCTTTTTCACCTGTTTTCCAAAAGATCTGCAAAGCATTTTGGTCTTGTCCGAATACTTGCCCACCCGATACATCATTGGCACAAATCATATCTAAATTTTTGCGTTGAAGTTTGCTCTTCGCATACTCAGCGACATTTTGCGTTTCAGCCGCAAAGCCCACAACAAATGGACGATCTTTTTCTAAACTTGCCACACTTGCGATAATGTCTGGATTTTTCACCAATTTAAGAGAAAGCTCATCGTTATCATTGGTTTTCTTAATTTTTTGATCAGCAACTTCCGCAACTCGATAATCAGCCACCGCAGCACAGCCAATAAAGATGCGATTTTTGACCGCACTTTCAAGGGAGGCTTGCCACATTTCATGGGCAGTTGTCACATCAATACGATGAACATTTTTCGGTGTAGCCAGATTAACAGGCCCTGCAATTAAGGTGACGTTTGCCCCACGTTTTGCAAAAGCCTCGGCAATTGCAAAGCCCATTTTGCCTGAGCTGTGATTAGAAATATAACGAACAGGATCGATAGCTTCACGCGTCGGACCTGCCGTAATGGTGACACTTAAATCGGCTAAATCCTGCTGAACAGCAAAAAGTGATTGAAGTGATTCGAAAATTTCAGCGGGCTCGGACATTCTACCAGCCCCCACATCGCCACAAGCTTGAAAGCCACTATTTGGCCCAACAAAATGAATACCTCGCGCAGAAAGGGCAGTCAAATTTTGTTGTGTAATCGCCTGGTGGTACATTTGCTGATTCATCGCCGGTGCGAGCAAAATAGGTGCACTTGTCGCGAGACAGATCGTACTGAGTAAATCATTTGCCATTCCAACGGTTAAACGCGCAATAAAATCGGCGCTAGCTGGCGCAATCACAATCGCATCAGCCCATTTGGCCAGCTCAATATGTCCCATGGCTAATTCAGCTTGTGGATCAAGTAAAGATTGAGAAACCGCATTACCCGAAATGGCTTGTAGCGTTAAAGGTGTGACAAATTCAGCAGCGGCAGGCGTTAAAGCCACTCGAACTTCTGCGTTAGATTTGCGTAACAAACGAATAAACTCAATGGTTTTATAGGCGGCAATGCCTCCTGTAATTCCGACAACAATACGCTTTCCGCTCAAGCTCATTTGCTACTCCGCTAAGACTTAATAGAATGGATATGTTTTTTGTGTGTTAGTACTTAACAACTTAAGGCTGTCTATTTTACTTCAAATTTCACCAATAAAAAATTTTATTTTTGCGATCGCTATACCAAAAATAAAACAGACTTCTCGCAAAGATTCGAAACCTCCTGAAAATTGACCTCACTTTTTTCTTTTCATTAATTAATATGCAGACAAACTCCCCCTTAATGCCTCGTGAAAAATTGTTGAAATATGGCGTTGAAGCCTTAGAAGATCACGAATTACTTGCTATTTTTCTACGAACAGGGATTAAAGGTTGCCCTGTCATGGAATTATCACATAACGTGCTGCAACATTTTGGCTCTCTTCGAAGCTTATTAAGCGCAGATAAAGAAGCCTTTTGCAAAGTAAAAGGATTAGGCATTACGCAGTTTATTCAACTGCAAGCCACCACAGAAATGACAAAGCGGTATCTGAAGCAAGAATTACTAATAGAGCATGTATTTAGCGACACATCTACGGTAAAGCTTTATCTTCAAGCGGAGCTTCATCACGAAGAACGTGAAATTTTTATGGTGTTATTTTTAGATAATCAACATCGTTTGATTAAAAAAGAGCGGTTATTTTTAGGCACAATTAATGTGACGAATGTTTATCCTCGTGAAATCATCAAAGAAAGCCTTTACTGCAATGCAGCCGCCTTAATTTTGGCTCACAACCACCCTTCTGGCCTAGCAGAACCGAGCTATTCCGACAAAATGATCACACAAAAAATTATTGAAGCTGCTGAGTTAATGGATATCCGAATTTTGGACCATTTTATTGTCGGCAAAGGCACTTGTTATTCTTTTGCAGAACATAATTTGTTATAGTTTTAGGGAATTTGATGATTTTTTTATCGTTCATTTCCATTTAAAGACGGAAAAATCGCTTTTAGACTTGAGAAATGAAAATAAAGTCAGTATAATTTGCGACCTTTAATATAGTAAGTGGGTCGGATACTGCGACCTGACGAGGAAGCAAGCTTAGTTTTAAGCTTCATTATCCGAACCATAAGCTCGAGCTTATATTTAAATTATTGGAGATTATTATGTCTAGAGTTTGTCAAGTAACAGGCAAGCGTCCAGCTGTGGGTAACAACCGCTCACACGCGTTGAATGCGACACGTCGTCGTTTTCTTCCAAACCTTCACACTCACCGTTTCTGGGTTGAAAGTGAAAACCGTTTCGTAACCTTACGTTTAACTGCGAAAGGTATGCGTATTATCGATAAAAAAGGCATTGATGCAGTGTTAGCTGAAATCCGTGCTCGTGGCGAAAAAATCTAAGGAGCTAAAACATGGCAGCTAAAGGCGCTCGTGAGAAAATCCGTTTAGTTTCTACAGCAGAGACTGGTCACTTCTACACAACTGATAAAAACAAACGTAATATGCCTGAAAAAATGGAAATCAAAAAATTTGATCCAGTAGTGCGTAAACACGTTATCTATAAAGAAGCAAAAATCAAATAATTTTGCTGATTTGAAAAAAGCCCGACATTGTTCGGGTTTTTTTATACCACAAATTCATTACCGAGATTATCTATGCCTGAACTTCCTGAAGTTGAAACAGCCCTACGTGGTGTCAGCCCCTATTTAAAAGGTTTTACCATTGAAAAAATTGTAGTGCGCCAACCACAATTACGCTGGGTGGTTTCTCCAGAATTAACAACGCTCAAAAACGTCAAAATTTTAGATACTTCTCGTCGTGCGAAATATCTAATTATTCACACAGAAAAAGGTTACATCATTGGTCATTTAGGGATGTCTGGCTCCGTTCGAATTGTGCCACACGATAGCCCTATTGATAAACACGATCACCTTGATATTGTGATGAATAATGGCAAATTACTGCGTTATAACGACCCTAGACGCTTCGGTGCGTGGTTATGGACTGAAAACTTAGATGACTTTCATCTTTTCCTAAAACTTGGTCCTGAACCACTTTCTGATGAATTTAATGCCGAATACCTTTTTAAAAAATCACGCAAAAAATCGACCGCACTTAAAACCTTTTTAATGGATAATGCTGTTGTTGTGGGCGTAGGAAATATTTATGCCAATGAAACACTCTTTTTATGTGGTTTACACCCAATGAAATTAGCTGAAAATCTCACGCGAAACCAATGTGCCTTACTCGTTGAAACAATTAAAAGTGTATTAACAAAAGCTATTACACAAGGGGGAACAACATTAAAAGATTTCTTACAACCCGATGGCCGTCCAGGTTATTTTGCTCAGGAATTATTAGTTTATGGAAACAAAGATAAACCTTGTCCAAAATGTGGTACAAAGATTGAAAGTATGATTATTGGGCAACGCAATAGCTTTTATTGCCCACATTGTCAGAAAAAGAAATAGGCGTGATACACGCCTTATTTTTTTAGAAAAAAGCACTCCAGAAATAAGAAATCGGCATGGCGAGGAAAAGAGCCGGCAACATATTCGCTACATGGAACATTTGAATATTACAAATGCGAAAACCTGCCGCTATCATTAGCATACCGCCTACTGCGGCAAAATCACCTCGCATTTCAGGTGTCACAAAAGGAATAATAAATACTGCAGAATAAGCTAAAATCACTTGAACCAATGTTTGTGGCACAAAAATACTCGCGACAGAAATGCCGAGCGATGTAGCAAAGATCATCGCGGTGAAGAAATCTAGAAAGGATTTCACAATGAGGATATCAAAATTCCCTGTCATCCCCTCATTCATCGCCCCGAAAATACCCGTTCCGCTAAAAGAAAATAAAATCACAATCGCAACAAATTTAGACAAGAACTCTTCTTGGCTATGCATGCTACTTGGTGTATCAGGGAACATCTTTTCAACAAGGCCTTTCGCTGATGAGGCGAGCTTATTGATCCCATGCTCTAATAAAAGCAATTCTCCAATTATCGTGCCTAATAACACCGATAAAATCATTGCAGGCATATTTGTCGTTTTCGCTACCATCACAATGCCCATGCCCATAGAACACAGACCAAAGATCAAGGTTAAATTAGTGCGTAAACGTTCTGGAATACGTCCACCGAGCGCTGCTCCAATAACTGCACCACTAATAATCGCCAGTGCATTGATATAAGGTCCGATAATCATATTCATCTCCAAGTTAACATATCCTATTATACGAAAAACAGGATGAAAATCGACCGCACTTTTGGCAATAAAAAAGGCATGGTTCCCCATGCCTTTTGTTTATTAACGATAAATTACCAGTGGTAACCTGCACCAACTGCTACACCCACTTTACCTTGTGTATCGCTCGTACCGGCTAAACGGATAATGATTTTACCGTTGTCTGAAATACGTGACATACCTAATGCCACTGCATTTTGACCTTGGTAATTACCCGCTGCCACAGATACCATGCTCTTACCAGGAATGTACGCTTGTGGCAATTGAGACGCTGCTAATGCGCTCGCTGTACCTGCATTGACACGTTTACCTAACTTGTTCACTTGACCATTTAAGTGGTTGATCTTGTTATTCATGTCAGCTTTTACTTCGTGTAATTGGCTGCCGTTTACCGCATCAGTACTGTCTGCCGCAATGCGTCCTGGTGCAACATTGGTAATTTGTTTATTACCTGCATCAATACCATTTTTAGTCATACTTGGACCATTTTTAATGGTGACGCCATTGCCATCAATCACAGTATCACCCGCAGTGAATTTGTTTGCCGTTACGCTTTCCACTTTAAGGTTTTTCTTGATACCTACACGAACATTACCGCTCTTATCAATGTTTGTCATCACATTATCACCACCATCAAACTCACTCCAGTTTGTGTTGCTATCTGCGCCTTTCACATTGATTTGGCTATTTAATTTCGCACCATAAACATCGCCTACGTTTGCACCAAATTTTAAGCCGTCACTTAATGTCGCAACAGTTTCATCACCAAATTTCATACGTTTTGGTGTTTTACCATCAAGATTTGGTGCTGCATATTTATCTTTATCTTTATCTTTATCTTTACCACTTACTACTGTAATTGGCGTTGAGTTATCACCTTCGCCAAGATTGATAGTTGTTGCAGTGACATTTTTAGCTTTCAAGTTTTCTGTGGTAGAAATAGTAAAATTCATACCAGCTTGCTTAATTTTGATATTTTGTCCAGCAATATAAGTCACGGTATCACCTGGGCTTACCTTTTGAACAGTTCCACCTTCAGTTTCACTACCGTCTTTATTTACAGTGACAGCTTCACCACCGTCTTTATTCACAGTTGCATTCCAACCTTTACCCGCAAGTTCCTTCACTTCGTATAACTGACTACCATTCACTGCATCTTTGCTATTGGCATTAACAGCGCCATCTGCAACATTGCTAATTGTCTTACCTGCAGCATCAATCCCTGATTTAGTAACATTTGGACCACCAGCAATAGTTAATCCATCAGTATTAATGGTTGTATCACCAGCTTTTACGCTATCAACGTTGATGTTTTTGTTTAATTTAACTTCAACTTTATCATCAGTTGCTTTAGTGGTGATATTATCATCACCTTTAATCGTAACAGTAGAACCCAATTTTTCCACATTAGTTGAACCGCTATCACCGTTAAAAGTTAGACCTTTTGTGTCTACCGTAGTCTTCGCATCAACACCTTGTTTAATCTCATCTTTCGTTTTTTTAGATAAATCAAGATGATAGTTAGTTACTAAAGCATTACCTAACTTTTCTGGGCCTTTTGGATCTACAGTAAGCGCTTCTGAAGTTGTCACATTCGCTGACGTATCCACGGCATTAATTGTATAAACACTTTTACCATTAGCGTCTATTTTTTCTTCAACCGTGGTATTTTCACCTGCTTCTACTCCAGTTTTAGCGGCATTAACGGCTTTGTTTAATTGTGAAACATTGACTGCATCTGTATCATCAATACCAGCTGCAACACCTGTGATTTTTTTGTCACCTGCATTAATGCCATCTTTTGTTACAGACACATCACCTGTTGTTAAGCCGTCTTTATCTAAAGCAACATCATCACCCACTTTGATACCATCACTATTCATCACAGTATCGCCAGTTGTAACACTATTGATATTGATATCTCTTGCTAACTTGATATTTAATGTATCTTCGCCATCAGCTATTACACCAATATTATTGTCAGAAAGATTAGCGTCATCAGCTAGACCACCTTTAATATTAACCGTTGTGCCTAATTTACGTTCAACATTTAAACCAGTGTCACCAGCAAAGGTTAATGGCATATTACGTACGTTATTAATTGCATCAGCTACATCACCTGCTGTAGCAATATTATTTGGATTCGCTGCAGTTACATTGCCTGCTGCATCAGTCGTGAAATTTGTTGTATTCACATCAAATTTCACAATGGTGCCATTATCCGCATCAGTTACATTTACAGTGGTTAAATTACCATCTTTAAAGTTCACAAAACCGTTGTTATTAATACGTGATTTATCAGTACCATTTTGTTGTACGTTAAAGCCACTATAAGTTAATACGGCATAAAGCTGTGAACCGTTGATTGCATCAGTAGAGTTTGCAGTAACACGGCCCGCACCTACATTTTGAATTTGACGTTCAAAACCTTCTTTACCAACTGAAACAGCACCAAGCGAATTATTAGCTAAACCTGCTTTAAACTGTTTATTTTCACTCACGCCAGTATCATTTTTGAAAGCGGCTTCATGGGCAGCTCCACCGAAAACATTGCCACCTGCAACACTATCTTTACCTAGTGCAACTGAATTTTGTACCGTTGCATTAGCTGATGAACCAATCGCTACACCATCAGCTGCTGTACCTACTGCACCTTTACCGATAGCAATAGATGCTTGTGCAGAAGCATTTGCATTATTACCTACTGCAATACCATAAATATCACTAACATTTGCATTCGCCCCCGTAGCAACGCCTGCATAAGCAGAAGAGGCAGTATGACCGATAGCCACACCTAACTCTTTCGCATCTGTATTAGAACCTAGCGCTGTCGAGTTGGTAACAGCTTTAGCATTTGTACCAACAGCCGTAGCATTACCGCCATCCGCATGAGTCGCAAAACCTATCGCTGTAGAGTTTGAATAATTACTGGTTGCATTATTACCTAATGAAACGCCATTAACTGCACTTGATTTTGCATCAGGACCAATTGCAATAGAATTAACTGCCGTTGCACCATTATTATTTTTATTTCCCTCAACAGTAGAATTAACCGAGAAATAACGGATTTTTTCAATTTCTGCCATCGCAGCGTAAAGCTGAGAACCATTGATCGCATCAGTCGAGTTTGCAGAAATATCACCTGGTGATAAGTTGATGAGTTGACGTTCATAGCCTTTTTTACCAATGGAAACAACATCCCCCGCGATAGTATCAGCACCACCCGCCCAAGTATAAGTTGTCCCTAAAATAGTACGAGTAGTATAGGCAACCCCCGCTTTATCCGTCGCAGAACCGCCACCAATCGCAACAGAGTTTGCAAAAGTTGCATTAGCTCCTGTACCAACAGCGACAGCATTCGTTTTTTGCGCTGCAGCCAATGAACCTAATGCTAATGAAAGATCCCCAGATTTTGTTTTTGTTCCTAATGATACAGCAGCCTCACCAGCAATCGTATTCATCCAACGGGGAGTTTGAAGATCCCCTCCAGTTAAATCTTTAAATGCTTGTTGAACCGTTCCCGTTTTATCTTGGCCATTAGTATTGATATAAGTCGTTTGTGTAGCCGCTGCTTTATCAGTATCATCCCCACCAATCGCAACCGATGCATTACCATAAGAAATAACATTACCGCCAATCGCAATTGATTGATCGCCTCGAGCCCATGCACCCTCAGTAATAGAATTACCACCAAATGTAGCTGCTTTATCAGCTCTAATGCCAGCTCCAATAGCAATAGACTGGTTTACTCGTATAACAGAAGTGCTATCACCAACTTGAGCATTTTGACCGATGAGAATATTACGACTACCCGTTGTTCCACCATAATTTCCTGTGCCATCACCAATCAGCACACTATTGTCATAACGACCATTTACGCCATAACCAATAGCGGTAGTACTTCCACCGCTTGCTGATGTGGCACTGTTCCCAACCGCAATACTAAAAGGATGTACATTTGTAGGCGCATTGCTTCCATCCCCCACAATCACGTTCGCTTGCGCCGGCATCATCACTGCAGATAAAGAAAGTGCAAATGCTGAAAGTTTAAAAAGAGAAGATAAACGTGTTTCGCTTGTTACACGTTGTTCTGAGTTTGAAGAGGCTTTTACTGCCCCTTTCGCTAATTCTGATGTCACGACAAAAGATTGTGTCGTTTTGTTCCAAATAATCTTAAATACTTTGTTCATAAAAAGGTTCTCCCAAACAAATAGGCCAATAAGTTGTTGCGAAGCTAAAATAATGCAAACTAAGCAAGTAAATAATAAAGTTCTTGGAGTATATAGGAGCGAAGCATAAGATCAAGTAAATGTTTGCTTTTTACACTGTTTTTTACAAAAAATTTACATTTTAACGTTTGCGTAAAAACCGAACATTAAAAAAGTAGTCAGGATGGGCTAATCACAAGGGTTTAATCTCTCTCAAACAAGTAAAAAACACGATGAAAATCGATCGCACTTTTTCCTCTTTAGGGTATCCTCCTCTACCACTTCCTTAACACCCAACATACCCCTTTATGAGTATTTTGATTTTAAAGTTTGATCAACCTCAAAGTTTTGAAAAAAAACCTTAGGAAAACTACTACTTTTTGGTATCTTATGCTTGCGTTGAGCTATTTTTATGAGTGATTTCAAAAGCTTAATAGGAATTGTTCGCATTTAAAATTGTTTTTTTATTCTTTCCTAATGGAGTGATTATCGTGAACGCATTGAGAAAAAGCCTTGTTTTGGCCACTTCTTTCGCAGCTTTAGGTGTGTATAACTCAGCGATGGCTGAAATGGTATACAAGCCTGTTGAACAACCTGTGGAAGCACCAAACCCTAATTTAAAAATCGAAGCAGTGAATGAAAAATTTGCTGAGAAATATCCTAGCCAATTCAATTCGTGGAAAGCGACTGAAAAAGGCGACAAAATCATCTATGCTAATGAACAAGATCCTCGTTTAATCGTGTTATGGGGGGGCTATTCTTTCGCAAAAGAATATAACGCACCTCGTGGTCACGTTTATGCAGTAGAAGATGTACGTAATATTTTACGTACTGGTGCGCCCAAAAATGCAAATGATGGCCCTCAACCAATGGCATGTTGGACTTGTAAAGGTCCAGACGTTCCTCGTTTAATTGCAGAATGGGGTGAAGATGGTTACTTTGGTGCCAAATGGGCTAAAGGTGGACCAGAAATTGTCAACTCGATCGGTTGTGCTGACTGTCACGATACGACCTCTAAAGACTTTGCTGAAGGCAAACCTGCATTACGTATTGCTCGTCCACACGTTCTTCGTGCATTAGATCACTTAAATAATGCACTTCAAGCAAAAGCAAAAGCTGAAGGTAAAGAACAAGCTAACTTAAGCTTTAACACAGCTGCTCGCACTGAAAAACGTGCTGAAATCTGTGCAAACTGTCATGTTGAATACTACTTCGCGGGCGACTTAAAACAAGTAACCTTCCCTTGGGATAACGGTCAAACTGTTGATGACATCGAAAAATACTATGATGATATCGGCTTCAGTGACTGGACTCACTCTCTTTCTAAAGCACCAATGTTAAAAGCGCAACACCCTGACTTTGAAATTTGGTCTTTAGGTATGCACGGTAAAAACGGCGTAACTTGTATCGACTGTCACATGCCTAAAGTACAAGGTAAAGACGGTAAAGTTTACACCGACCACCAAATCCAAAACCCATTCGATGCATTTGATACCACATGTGCAAACTGTCACGATCAAAGCAAAGAAAAACTTAAAGACATCGTTGCTTCACGTAAAAAAGAAGTGAAAGATGTAATGGGTCGTTTAGAAGATCAAGTTGTTCGTGCTCACTTTGAAGCGAAAGCGGCATGGGATGCAGGTGCAACTAAAGAAGAAATGGAACCTGCTTTAATGGATATCCGTCACGCTCAATGGCGTTGGGACTACGCAGCAGCAAGTCACGGTGGTCACATGCACGCACCTGATGTAATGCTTCGCGTATTAGGTTCTGGTATCGACAAAGCTGCGGATGCACGTGCTAAACTTGCAGCAATCTTAACTAAACATGGCGTGAAAACTCCGGTTGAAGTACCAGATATTTCTACAGCTGATAAAGCATGGAAAGTAATGGGTATTGATATCGAGAAAGAACGTCAAGCGAAAAAAGAATTCTTAGAAACTGTTGTACCTCAATGGGTAAAAGAAGCGAAAGCCAATGGCAAATTAGCTGAAGATACCGCAACAAAACAATAAAAAAAGAACCGCACTTTGTAACTAAAGTGTCGAAGTGCGGTCATTTTTAACCATATATTTGAGGTAATCAGAATGAATTTAACTTCTTTAATCAGCAAATCGGCAAAATCCCTTGCATTGCTTGCAATGCTTGCGGCAATGCCAATGGCTGCAAGTGCGGAAGAGATGGCAAAAACACCTGCCTCTCAACTCACTTACGAGCCACAAATGGATAACCAACGTGATCCAAACCAATATTGTGCAAAATGTCACAAATTTGACCAAGTTGATAAAAACCAAACTTTAGATCAATCTGGTGGTGAATTACACTTTGGTAAATTCCACGGCGCACACTTAAATCAAAAAAGCCCTAACACAGGTAAACCGATTAACTGTGTAAACTGTCACGGTAATATTTCGGAAGATCACCGTCGTGGTGCAAAAGATGTGATGCGTTTTGATGGCGATATCTTTGGTGATAAAAAACCAATGTATACCGCGCAAGAACAAAACCAAGTTTGTTTTGCTTGTCACCAACCGGCAAAACTTCGTGAAAAACTTTGGGCGCACGATGTTCACGCAATGAAATTGCCTTGTGCAAGCTGCCACACATTACACCCGAAAGATGATGCGATGAAAGGTATTCAACCGAAAAATCGTGTGAAACTTTGTGTAGATTGCCACGGCGAACAACAAAAACGCAAAGCGGCAAAAGAAGCACAATCACAAACGCAATCAACCGAACAAAAGGATAAATAATGACAGCTTGTTCACGCCGAAACTTTGTTTCCGGCATGGGGGCATTAATCCTTATGACGGGGACATCAGTTACCTCTTTAGCGAAAGAGGAAAAGGCGGATAAACCGAAACGCTATGCAATGGTACACGACGAAACAGCTTGTATCGGCTGTACCGCTTGTATGGATGCTTGTCGTGAAACAAACCACGTTCCTGAAGGCGTTTCACGTTTGGAAATTCTCCGTAGTGAACCTTACGGCGAATTCCCAAATCAAGAATACGAGTTTTTCCGTCAATCTTGCCAACACTGTACAAACGCCCCTTGCGTGGCAGTTTGTCCGACCGGTGCATCATTTATTGATCCTGAAACAGGTATCGTCGATGTGCATAAAGATCTTTGTGTAGGTTGCCAATACTGTATTGCAGTTTGTCCTTACCGCGTACGTTTCATTCACCCAGTACACCGTACTGCGGACAAATGTAACTTCTGTCGCGATACAAACTTAGCAGCTGGCAAACAACCTGCTTGTGTAGAAGCTTGTCCAACCAAAGCATTAACCTTTGGCGATATGAATGATCCAAGCAGTGCCGTTTCCCGCAAAGTGAAAGAAAAACCGGTTTATCGCACGAAAGTGGAATTAGGTACTCAACCAAATCTTTACCATATTCCATTCCAACACGGGGAGCCAAGAAGATGACATTAGATTATCCTGTTCCGTTTCACACACCTAATTTAGTGTGGGATTCAACAATCGCTATCTATTTGTTCTTACTTGGTATTTCTTCCGGTGCGGTACAATTAGCGATTGCTTATAAACGTAGTCACAAATTAGAAAATCCTAGCAAAAACTGGATTATCCGAGCAGCCGCCGTTTTAGGTTCTGTGCCAACATTAATTGGTTTAACCCTGTTAATTTTCCACTTGGCACGTCCTTGGACATTCTGGAAATTGATGTTTAACTATCAATTCAACTCTGTAATGTCTATGGGGGTAATGTTATTCCAAGTTTATATGCTGTTCTTGGTGTGTTGGTGTGCGGTTATCTTCAAAGAAGATATCATGGCGTTCATTCAACGTTTTATGCCAAAACTTGGCTTCATCGGTAAAATTATCAATGTATTAGAACGTTTAACTGGTCCTGTAGAAGTTATTCTCTTCATCTTAGCCGCTGTGCTAGGGGCTTATACTGGTTTCTTACTTTCAGCATTGATCAGTTACCCAATGTTGAATAACCCTGTTCTACCAGCGTTATTCCTGGCTTCTGGTACCTCTTCAGGTATCGCAGCAACCTTCTTATTTATCCTCATTGCAGGTAAATTAAAAGGTGATAGCCATGAATCACACTTCATTCATAAATTTGAAGTGCCAATTATGGTGACTGAACTTGGTTTATTAATCTGTTTCTTTGTTGGTCTACACTTCGGTGGTGGTCAGAAAGTGGTTGCATTACACAATGCACTTTCCGGCTTCTGGGGTGCAGTGTTCTGGATTGGGGTATTCTTAATTGGTATCATCATTCCTCTACTTGCGAACCTTGCAGTAAAAGACAACTTAAAATACAACAAGAACTTTATTATCCTTGTGTCAATCTTCGACTTAATCGGGGTTCTCTGCTTACGTTACTTCATCTTGTATGCAGGACAACTTACCGTTGCGTAAGGATAAACTTCTTATTTAATCAAAAGGCGTATACAATACGCCTTTTGTTTATTTAAAAGACTAAAGTGCGGTTAATTTTACGTATGTTTTTCATGCTTAAAATTAACCTTATTTTGTCAAATACAACTATATAATACTGAAGAATACTATGCTCCCCGAATTCGGATTTCTATCACTACTCTTCGCTACTACCGCAGCACTCTTACTTTCTATCGTGCCACAAATTGGTATTTGGCGAAATAAACCCTCTCTCACCAACACAGCTTGGGGATTAAGTTATTGCTTCGGTATTTTTACGAGCGTTTCAATCGGTATTCTTGCCTACTCTTTTGCAACAGATGACTTCACTTTGGAATACGTGGCAGCGCACTCCAATTCTCAACTACCAACATTTTTCAAAGTCGCCGCCACATGGGGCGGACACGAAGGCTCAATTTTATTTTGGCTTTTCACATTAAGTCTTTGGTTAGTGGCTTTTGCCTTTTTCTCTCGCAAAAATGACCGCACTTTTTCTGCACAAACCCTTTCTTTACTCGGCTTAATTTGTCTTGGGTTTGCTATTTTTATTTTGTTCTACTCCAATCCATTTGGACGTGCTTTTCCTGCCCCTGCGGAAGGGCGAGATCTCAACCCAATGCTGCAAGATATTGGCTTAATTTTCCATCCACCACTGTTATATGTGGGTTATGTGGGCTTTGCCGTTAACTTTGCCATGTCCATTTCTGCCTTAATCTTTAATCGTTCTGCGCAAGCAATCGCGCGTGCGATGCGAGCCTGGGTTCTCGTTTCTTGGTTATTCCTAACATTAGGGATCGTGCTCGGTGCATGGTGGGCATATTATGAATTAGGCTGGGGTGGCTGGTGGTTCTGGGACCCTGTAGAAAACGCCTCTCTTATGCCGTGGTTATTGGGTCTTGCACTTTTACACAGCTTAATGGTGACTGAAAAACAAGGCATGTTTAGCTACTGGACAACACTCTTTTCCCTACTCGCTTTTGCATTCAGTGTATTAGGCACATTTATTGTCCGTTCAGGCGCATTAACTTCCGTGCACGCCTTTGCTTTAGATAGCTCCCGTGGTTATGTGTTATTACTCATTTTCTTCTTACTGACTGTCGGCTCGCTCAGCTTATTTGCGCTACGCACAAATACCAATGAAAGTGCGGTCAAATTTCCACTCATTTCTAAAACTGGGGCTATTTTAGGTTTAAACATCGTATTGACCGTCGCAACCGTCAGTGCCTTCTTAGGCACCTTCTATCCTATGCTATTCCAAGCCATGAATTGGGGAAGTATTTCTGTGGGGGCCCCTTACTTTAATAGTATTTTCTTGCCCTTGCTCACGTTAGTACTTTTTGCCATGGCGGGTACACTTTGCTTAAACTGGTTTAAATCAGACAAAAAACGCTTTTTCAAACGTCTGTTATTACTTATTCCCGCTGCAGTAATTGCTTATGGCATGATTTGGAACGCGTTGCAAAATGACAGTGCGTTACGTTTCCATTTCTTTGCTTATGTATTACTCACCCTCGCTATTTGGGTATTATTCGTCACCTTATGGCAAAATTGGACAAAAGTAAGACTTGCCTATTTTGGAATGATTCTTGCACACTGCGGCGTGGCTATTGCCACAATGGGCGCCGTGATGAGTAGTTACTTTGGTAGTGAATTAGGTGTTAGACTTGCACCACAACAAAGCCAACAATTAGGTCAATTTGAATTCCACTACGATCGTTTTTCCAATGAAATTGGGCCAAACTTTACCGCCGAAGTCGCTTTCGTTAGCGTGTCAAAACAAGGCAAACCGTACGCTGAAATTGTACCGGAACGCCGTTATTATGATGTTCGAACTATGACCATGAGTGAAGTGGGCTTAGATGCAGGCTTTTGGGGCGATTTATACATTGTTATGGGCGATAACTTAGGCAAAGGCGAGTTCACATTCCGCTTACATTACAAACCACTTATTCGCTGGTTATGGCTCGGAGGCATTTTAATGGCACTTGGTGCATTATGTTCAGCCATCAATTTGAAGAGAAAACGTGATGAATAAAAAGTTTATTTTGTTTTTACCGCTGATTTTGTTATTGAGTATTTGCTTACTGCTTTTTGTTGGCTTACATAAAGATCCAAAACAAATTGCCTCAGCTCTCATTGATAAGCCTGTGCCAGAATTCTATCAAGCGAATTTGCTTGAACCGAGTCAAATTGTCAGCCCAAGAGATTTCCCGAAAAAGCCTTTTCTACTTAATGTGTGGGGAAGTTGGTGTGGCTATTGCCAACAAGAACACCCTCTTTTAATGGAAATTTCAAAAGACGTGCTCATTGTGGGCATCGACTATCGTGACAAACCACAAAACGGTATTGCGATGCTAGAACGTATGGGTAATCCATTTATACTTACCATTGACGATAGTCGTGGTGAATTTGCGATGCAATTAGGCGTAGATGGTGCACCAGAGACCTATATTGTCGATGAACACGGCATGATCCGTTATCGTCATTCTGGCTATATGGATCGTGAAACGTGGCTTACCGAAATCAAACCAAAACTTGATGAATTAACAAAAAAGTAAAATGAAAAAATTAACCCGATTTCTGACCGCACTTTTACTGACTTTCGCCCTTTTTGCTCACGCAGAAATGGTGGACACCTATGCGTTTAAAAACCAAGCCGATCGTACTCGTGCTGTTGAACTGGCAAAATCCTTACGTTGCCCACAATGTCAGAATCAGAACTTAGTTGAGTCCAATTCGCCGATTGCTTATGACTTACGTATTGAAGTCTATAAAATGGTGGATGAAGGAAAAACGAATCAGCAAATTATTGATACGATGACTGCACGTTTCGGTAATTTCGTGAACTATAAGCCCCCTTTCCAATGGAATACCGCACTCCTCTGGTTATTACCTATTTTGCTATTAATTGGTGCTTTTGCGTTGATTTTGTTTTCCACTAAAAAATCAGAAGACGAACCTAAACCACTTGAAAATAAACCTTATACAGCGCCTAAAGAAGAAAAAAATGCGGTCAAATTTGAAACCAAATCTGCCATTTGGGTCTTTGCTATTTTGTTGGTTCTTCCTTTAAGTTATTACTTCTCCCTTGATCGTTTTGAGCGTGTTCAACAAGGTGAAAAAGAAATGATTGAGCTTGCCAACAAAAAAGCAGATACATCAATGGTGCATCAAAAAGAAGATATGGTGCTCAAAATTCAAAATAAAATTCGAGAAGATGTGAATAACCCTGAGCTTTGGGCTCAGCTAGGTGACGCCTATATGCAAAATGATGAATTTGATCATGCTCTCATCGCCTATAGCAATGCAGAAAAAATTTCAGGCACAACACCCGCTATTTTAGGCCTAAAAGCGACCGCACTTTATTATCAAGCAGGTCAAAACATCACACCGCAAATCCAGCAAATAATGGATGAAGCGTTAAAACAAGATAAACATGAAATCTCGGTAATCACATTATTGGCGACTGAAGCTTTTAAAAATCATGAAGCCGAAAAAGCCAAAGCTTATTGGCAACAATTATTAGATTCGGGGAATTCTGCCGTGGATCGCCGTACTGTCATCCAACGAATCAAAATGATAGACTATTTTGAAAAAGGACAAACCTCACAATAAGCTATGTCTCATTATTCAGAAAATATCATTATTGGAGCCGGTGCTGCCGGCTTATTTTGTGCCGCACAGTTAGGAAAGCTGGGCAAGCAAGCCACCATTTTTGATAACGGTAAGAAAATTGGCCGAAAAATTTTAATGTCTGGCGGCGGATTTTGTAATTTCACCAATATGGAAATCAGTCCAGACCGTTATATCAGTCAAAACAAGCATTTCGTCAAATCTGCCCTAAAACGTTATACACAATGGGATTTTATTGCTTTAGTCGCTGAATACGGCATTCCTTACCACGAAAAAGAATTAGGTCAGTTATTTTGTGATAACGGCGCAGAAGATATCGTGAAGATGCTCGGAACGGAATGTAACAAATATGGTGTTAGCATTCAATTACGTAGCGAAGTCAGTGATGTTGAAGTCGTTGAAAACAATCCTAAAGTGCGGTTCAAATTAAAGGTAAATGCGGTTGAATGGCAATGCCAGAATTTAATTATCGCCACAGGTGGGCTCTCCATGCCTGGCTTAGGCGCTTCGCCTTTTGGCTATCAAATTGCAGAACAATTTGGATTAAATGTGATTCCTCCGCGAGCAAGTCTTGTGCCATTCACGTGGCGAGAAAGTGAAAAATTCTATGCAGCTCTCTCTGGTGTTTCATTAGATGTGGCGGCTACAAATCAAAACAAAACCTTTACTCATCAAATGCTATTCACCCATCGCGGTTTATCTGGTCCTGCTATTTTACAGATCTCCAATTATTGGCAACCGGGTGAAAGCATTCATTTGGATTTATTGCCTTATAACAATATTCGTCATCACCTGGATGAAATGCGTCAATCTTCGCCAAAATTGCAGCTAAAAACCGTATTAAGTCGCTTATTGCCGAAGAAATTAGTCGAACTTTGGTTAGAACAAGGCTTGATTCAAGATGAAGTGATTGCAAATTTAAGTAAAGTACGGTTAGAAAATCTAGAGAATTTAATCCACAATTGGCAATTCATTCCTAATGGCACTGAGGGCTACCGCACAGCTGAAGTCACAATGGGCGGTGTTGATACCCATGAGATTTCATCTAAAACCATGGAAGCCACAAAGATTAAAGGTCTCTATTTTATCGGTGAAGTGCTCGATGTCGTTGGTTGGTTAGGTGGCTATAATTTTCAATGGGCATGGAGTTCTGCTGCCGTTTGTGCAATGGGGATTGCTGAAAGCTAATCTTTCTCTGCATTAATTATTTTCATCATGAATGGAAAAATCATTACTTTGATCATGAAATATCCTTACGTTAAAATCATCATACTAAAATGAAAAGAAGGATATAAACATGACATCAAAAACACTTCCCTTTCACGCTGATACTGTGGGCTCATACTTGCGTTCTCAACCTTTAAAAGAAGCCCGTGCAAAATTTGCAGCAGGTGAACTTTCGCGTGAACAATTAACAGAAGTTGAAGATCAAGAAATTGCAAAATTAGTACAAGCTCAGTTAGATGCAGGTATTCAAGTCATCACGGATGGAGAATATCGCCGTGCATTTTGGCATATTGATTTCTTAGAAAACTTAAATGGCATCGAAGGTTATCAGCCTGAACATGGTTATAAATTTAATGGTGTGGAAACCAAACCTTACAATACTCGCTGCTGCGGTAAAGTATCTTGGAATCCAAACCATCCATTTATCGAACATTTCAAAAAATTAAAAGACATTGTTGGGGATCGTGGCATCGTAAAATATACCATTCCAAGTCCGAATCAATTAATGTATCCAATTCAATGGGATACAGGAGTTTATGCGACGCGTGCAGAATTTGCCAAAGATGTTCAACAAGCTTATAAAGATGCGATCAAAGCTTTCTACGATGCGGGTTGCCGTTATTTACAATTTGATGATGTGTATTGGGGTTCACTCTGTAATAATCACTTAAAACCAGAATTTGAAGCAGATAAAGCGCAAGCCCTTGAAAATATTCAAGTTGTATTAGCCGCTAAACCAGCAGATATGGTTATCACAACGCATGTTTGTCGTGGCAATTTCCGTTCAACCTATTTATTAACTGGCGCATATGATCCTATTGCGGATGCGTTATTCGGTCAAACCCAATACGATGGCTATTTCCTTGAATATGATGACGAACGTTCTGGTGGGTTTGAGCCATTAAAACACTTTGCCAATAACCCACACAAAGGCCGCGTGGTATTAGGCTTAATCAGTTCAAAATTCCCTGAATTAGAAGATAAAGCGGCTATTAAAGCTCGCATTGAAGAAGCGACTAAATATGTTCCACTTGAGCAACTTTGCTTAAGCCCACAATGTGGTTTTGCATCAACAGAAGAAGGGAATATCATGACGGAAGCACAGCAATGGGCAAAAGTCCGTTACGTTGAAGAAATCGCCAAAGAAGTATGGGGTGAAGATTAACTCTTTCACACCTGATGTTAAAAACACGCTGTTTTTTAACCGCACTTTTATAGACTGAGAGCGTAGCAATACGCTCTTTTTTATTACTTCCTTTCAATAAATAAAAAAGCTGATGTTATTCGCATCAGCTTTTTCATTATCAATTTGTCACTAAATTTGCGTTAAATCGACGTTTTTCGTTTCTTTTGAGGCTAATAATGCTAACAAGGTTAAGAATGCATTAATGGCTAAATAAATCCCTACACCCATTAAGCCATAAAGTGCATTGATTTTTAATGAAATCATTGCCGCAATGGTTGCCCCGATAATGGATGCAATATTGTAGGCTAAAGAGGCGCCAGAATAACGTACTTCCGTTGGGAATAATTCAGGTAATAACGCCGCCATTGGGCCAAATGTCATGCCCATTAATGCCATACCAATTACTAAGAAAGCAAATACAGAAGCCGGTGTACCATTTCCAAGGAATAATGGCATACATAATGCAAAAATTAAAATGCTGACCGTTGTCCAAATCAACCATTTACGACGACCGATTTTATCTGCATAAAGACCTGAAATACTAATAAAAATCGCAAAAACGATCGCACTCATTAAAAGTAATCCCGTGAAGGTATTGGCAGGAATGCCTAACCCCATAGGATAGCCCGCTTCTGAAAGGGTTGCCGGTGTACGAGAATACGCTTGAGCAAAGGCGGTCATAATATAGAACAAGGAATAGGTTGCCACCATGATAAATGTACCAATCACCATTGGTTTAAAGTGTTTAGTGAAAACCACACTCACCGGTGCTTTTAATTTTTTCCCTTTTACTTCCGCTTCAACGAAAACATGGCTCTCATGTAAAGTTAAACGAACATACAACCCAACTAAAACTAAGGCTAAAGAAGAAACAAACGGGATACGCCATGCCCACTCAACAAGGGCTTGTTGCCCCCAGAAATAGCTCACTAAGAAGAAGGTCGCATTAGCAACAAATAAACCAATTGGTGCACCTAATTGAGGGAATGTACCATACCAAGCACGTTTTCCTTCTGGTGCATTTTCTGTTGCCACTAAAGCAGCGCCGCCCCATTCACCACCAAGACCAATACCCTGACCGACTCGGCAAATACATAACAAAATCGGTGCCCAAATACCAATTTGAGAATAAGTCGGCAATAAACCGATAACGACAGTAGATCCGCCCATTAAAACCAAAGAGGCGACCAAGGTTTTCTTACGACCAATCTTATCACCAAAGTGCCCAAATAAAGCGGAGCCAATTGGACGAGCAAAGAACGCTAAGGCTAGTGTTGAAAGAGAAAGCAAATCATCTGAAAGCGGATCGCCACTATGGAAGAATTGCGTGTTAAAAACTAATACTGCCGCAGCGGCATAGATATAATAATCGAAGAATTCAATTGCGGTACCCACCATAGATGCTAAAGCAACCTTAAGTGGATCATTACGAAGTTGTGAGGACATTTTGCTTCCTTAAGAGTTCAAATAAAACGAAAGGGCTAAATCCTAGCATTTCCCTTAAGGTTGAGCAATTTTTAATACGATATTTTCGATTTTTTCAGCAAAATATGTCGGGTTTTCTAGATGTGCATTATGGCCTGCGTCAGGAATAAGCGTTAAATTGAGTTGATTATCCTCTGCCATCTGGCGAAACTTCTGATCTCGTTCACCACAAAAATAAAAAAATGGCAGCAAACTTGACCGCACTTTCTCGCGAAAATCAGGCTGTTTAGCAAGACTAGTGGCTAATAACATATGACCAATATTTGCCCCACTATTGGCTTTTCGCTTTTCAATTAATGCCTTACGTTGCTGTTCATTTAAATGAGAAAAAACAGGTTGTTGATACCAATCTTCGAGCACGGTTTCAGGCTTTTCATGAAAAAAACGCTCAGCCCACATGTTGTCATTGACTAGACGGCTTTGTTTTTCTTGTTCAGATTGTAAACCTAAATTCGCCCCTTCTAAAATGACTGCCTTTAAATGCCCTATTTTCACTTTCGCTTGCAGTGCATAATATTGTGCGATTCGTCCACCAAGTGAATAACCGATTAAGATATAAGGCTCATTTTTTATGAGATGTTGAATTTGTTCTTCAAGGCACTGAGCGGTTTGCTCAAAATCTTCAACGGCAACAGCTTTATTCTCACCATGAAACGGTAAATCGAGAGAGAAACAACGAAAGTGCGGTAGATTTTCGATGACTTTTTGCCAATCTGATTTCGTACCTAATAAGCCATGAAGAAAAACAAGATTCATCATAATAATGCCATATAAAGAAATCCCCTCTATATAAGAGGGGAAAAAATTATTCACCAATCACCGCGTGGCTGATTTGTTCAATCAAGCGCTTATAGGTTGCGCTACCATCACTTGGGTTTGTTTTAATTTCAATTAATGTCGCACGGCGGCGAGTATAAGCTTGTTTTAACACGGAGCTTAAATCTGCCCAGGTGTAAGGCAAGGCATATTTTAAGCCAAACATTGCCGCGACTTGAGAGAAATCACCATTATGTGGCAAGCGATAGAACTGCTCTTTCACCTCTTCATCCACCGGCAACATATCAAAGATTGCACCACCATTATTGTTAATCACAAAAATAATGGTTGGTTGAGTGACATTCTTAAATAAGGCTAAAGAGTTCAAATCATAAAGCGTAGACGTATCGCCAATCATGGCCACCACAGGTTGATCGGCACCGATACCAATACCTGCAGCTGTAGCTAATAAGCCATCAATTCCGCTTGCACCACGGTTAGTGAAAATTGGATACCCTTCAGGTAATTTGGTTAATGCATCAACCAAGCGTACAAAAAGACTGTTTCCTAAGAACAAAATACCGTTGTAAGGTAAAACACGCTCAATATGATGTGCTAATGAAGCTTCATTAAGATTGCCGCCGACTTGTTGTTCGATAAAGGTTGCACAGAATTTAGAAAGCGCAAGTGGTTCGAGCAACCAAGGCTTTTGACGCAATGGCGGGTGTGCACGTAACCAATGATGAGCTTTGGCGTTAAAGCGAGTTTGTGTATGGTGGTTTGGATCAACTGCATTTTGACTTTGCTCCACCACCCAAAATTCGCCTTGGAATTCCGCTAAGAATTGGTTAATCCGTTTACTGATAAAACGAGAGCCAAATTGAATCACAATATCAGCTTGAAGTAATTTTTGCTTCACTGTTTGGTTTGCCAGCCAAATATCCGCATAAGGCATGAGAGGTTCTACACCTGATTGAATATCCGTAAGCAAAATCCACCCCATGGTATTTGCCCATGAGTTAATGCCCATTGCTTGTTCAGGCGTTAATTGTCCTGCCACAATCACACCACGTTTCGTACGCCAAGTATCCCAATTCTCGTGCATTAACACTTCTTGCTGTAATGGTTGATGATCGACCCAATTTTTAGGCTGACTTAACCAACGTTGAATTGGCATTAACCATGGATGACCGTCAATTTCTTGTTCTTGCGCATTATAAAGTGGCTCTGCAAAAGGCACATTGATATGCACCACACCTGGTTGTTGTTTTTGTTTATAGCAAGCTTGTTCTAACGTAGAAATTAACCATTTTGCTGCATAATCGGCCTGAGGCTTCGGTAGATTGACACTTGCAACGGGGTAATCGGCAAACATATTTTGTTGCACGATAGCTTGATTCGCACCACACTCCCATAATTCAGGTGGGCGATCAGCGGTAAGAATAATTAAATTCACGCCTGTTTGACGAGCTTCGATAATTGCTGGATATAAATTTGCTGCTGCGGTGCCCGAAGTGACAATCACGGCAACAGGTGCTTGGGTAGATTTTGCAATCCCCAACGCAAAAAAGCCTAAACCACGTTCATCAAAGTGGCTATGGCACGTTGCACGAGAAGCATTTTGTAAACGCACAGCTTCTAGCGTTAAAGGTGTTGAGCGTGAACCAGGCGCAATACAAAAGTGACTGACTCCTTGGCGAACCAAAGTTTCTAAGATCACCTTTGACCAACAACGATTAAATACGCTTACAGACATTCTTCTTATTCTCCGTTATTCTCTGCAAACAGGGAAATCAGCCCTGCCGCTTTACGTTCAATTTCTAACCACTCTTCTACAGGTTGTGAGCCTTCCACAATCCCCGCGCCAGCAAATACACGTACTTGGTTTTCTTCAATAAAAGCCGAACGAATGGTGACACAAAATTCTGAGAGATGTTGACTCATCACGCCTAATGTTCCAGCATACCAACGACGATCAAAGGTTTCTATTTCAGCCAAAGCTTTCTTCGCTTGTTGCTGTGGTAAACCTGATACCGCTGCCGTTGGATGAATTGCCTTCAGTAAATCGGCATCCGTACAACGTGCGGTCAATTTTGCGTGCATTTTTCGAATCAAATGCTGCACTTTGCGTAATGACTTTAATGCGACATCATCAACGGTAATTTGTTCCACTAAGTGACTGATATTTTGTGAAATATCTTCAACCACCAACCAGTTTTCATTGAGGTTTTTTTCATCATTTAATAACCAATTCGCACGTTCATTATTTTCACTAGGATTATCACTAACAGGTGCAGTGCCCGCAAGCGCCTCCGTAAATAACTGACGCTCATCTCGTGCGAATAAGCGTTCAGGCGTCGAACCTACAAAACAGTGTTCTGCATTATCTGCCCATAAAAAATGGTAACAACCACTATTTTTTGCTTGGCTTGCTGCAAGAAAATCTTTTCCGTTTAACTCACCCTGAAGACCAAACACGGTTTCATTCGCCAAAACAAGCTTGGTTAATTCCCCTTGTCGAATACGAGCGAGTGCTTGATTGACCCAGTCACACCATGTTTCTTGGTTTGCTTTTGGCACCATGCTTTCGATGGTTAATTGATTAAGTGGTAAAAGTGCGGTCGTTTTTTCGAATGAATTCAATACCGCTTTTGCCAGATTAAGCTCATTTGTTTCAACAAAAACTGAAATCTCAGTCTCACCATGTTGTTGTTCAATTAAAACTTGAGGCAAAATAAACTGGCTTTCACCTTGAAACTGTAAACCACCGACTAAAGGGAAATCGTACTCTTGGATAAATTGCTGTGCCAAATTCACATCTGAAAATGACCGCACTTTTCCCACCGCTGCGACGGTTTTAGCTTCATCACGAAAACGTAAATAAAATTGTGGATAAACAAGTTGCCCTTTCATCCATGCCAAAAGATCAACACCCAATTTCATCTTCGTTTGAAGACGTACAATAGCGGGTTGCTGATCAGTTGTCGCCAAGGTTTCAAACTGGCGAATTAGCTCAGATTTAGCTTGTTCTAAAGGGCCCATGAAAAATAATAAAACACACAAAAAATTAGCCCATATTCTACCGCACTTTAATACATTCAAAAAATTTTTTTATAAAATCTTTTCAAGATAAGAATTTAAGCGTAAATTAGACGTAATTTTTGAATGAAAATCTAATTATCATAGGATGTTACTAATGAGATCTTTTCCGAAATCAGACAAATTAGAACACGTTTGCTACGATATTCGTGGACCGGTTCACAAAGAAGCTTTACGCCTAGAAGAAGAAGGCAACAAAATCTTAAAACTTAATATCGGCAACCCTGCCCCATTTGGTTTTGAAGCGCCTGATGAAATTTTAGTTGATGTTATCCGCAACCTACCATCTGCACAAGGTTATTGCGATTCCAAAGGGTTGTATTCAGCACGTAAAGCTATCGTGCAATACTATCAATCTAAAGGTATTCATGATGCGACAGTAAACGATGTATACATCGGGAATGGTGTATCTGAATTGATTACCATGTCCATGCAAGCACTTCTCAATGATGGGGATGAAGTATTGGTCCCAATGCCAGACTATCCATTATGGACAGCGGCTGTGACCTTAGCGGGCGGAAATGCAGTACATTATTTATGTGATGAAGAGGCTGGTTGGTTCCCAGCTATTGATGATATTCGCGCAAAAGTCAATGCCAAAACTAAAGCTATCGTCGTAATCAACCCGAACAACCCAACAGGTGCGGTTTATAGCAAAGAATTACTTGAAGAAATTATCCAAGTTGCACGTGAAAATAATTTGATTATTTTTGCAGATGAAATTTATGACAAAATTCTCTACGACGGTGCAGTCCACCATCATATTGCTGCTCTTGCACCAGATGTATTAACCATTACATTCAATGGCTTATCAAAAGCGTATCGTGTTGCTGGTTTCCGTCAAGGTTGGATGATTTTAAATGGGCCAAAACAACATGCTAAAGGCTATATTGAAGGCTTGGATATGTTGGCGTCTATGCGTTTATGTGCAAACGTACCAATGCAACACGCCATTCAAACTGCATTAGGTGGCTATCAAAGTATTAATGAATTTGTTCAACCAGGCGGTCGTTTGCTGGAACAACGCAATAAAGCCTATGATTTAATTACTCAAATCCCAGGCATTAGTTGCGTAAAACCAATGGGGGCGATGTATATGTTCCCGAAACTCGACATCCAAAAATTCAACATTCATAGTGATGAAAAATTTGTGCTCGATTTATTACGTAAAGAAAAAGTGCTTCTCGTGCACGGTAAAGGCTTTAACTGGCATTCACCGGATCACTTCCGTGTGGTGACACTTCCTTATACCGGTCAATTAGAAGAAGCCATTGGCAAATTGGCACGATTCTTAGAGACTTATCGTCAATAATAAAAAAGAGCGGTTAATTAACCGCTCTTTTTTTATTTCATGATTTATAACTATGCCCAGAAATAACGCACCACATGGAAGAAAATTGGTGCAGAGAAACAAAGCGAATCCATACGGTCTAAAATACCGCCATGGCCACTGATCATATTCCCCCAGTCTTTCACGCCCATACTGCGTTTCATTGCTGACATCACGAGCCCCCCTAAGAATCCCATTAAGCAAATTAATAGACTCATTAAAAAGGCTTGCCATGCATTAAATGGTGTCATCCAATGAAGCAACATCCCTAATAAACTCGCACTTAATACCCCACCAACAAAACCTTCTACCGTTTTAGATGGCGATAAGGTTGGTGCAATTTTATGCTTACCAAAAAGTTTACCCCAAACGTATTGCAACACATCGCTGGACTGCACCACCAAGATTAAGAAGATCATTAATAAAAGATTTTTTCCTTCATAACCCGAGATATCAAGGGTCAATAAAGCGGGAATATGTGAAATACAGAATACACTAATCATCAATGCCCACTGAATTTTTGTTGAACGGTCTAGGAAATGCGCAGGATCGCCGAGTAATGCCGACAAAATAGGTAAAAATAAGAAGCCATATACGGGAATGAAGATAGTAAACATACTAAACCAATCAATGGCGACTAAAAAATATTGCAATGGCAAGATCACATAAAAACAAGCAGCTAGCGCAAGATGATCGCCTCGACGAATATTCAATAGAGAAAGAAACTCACGCAATCCCATAAATGAAATAATCAAAAAGAGCCCAATTACGCCATAAAAGCCCAATAAACTCGCAATAAAGATAATCCCAATCATCACCCACCAAGCATTGATGCGTGCATTCAGGTTATCAATAACGCTATTTGGTGTATCCACACCCGATCTGCGTTTTAAAATATATCCCACCGAGGAAGCAAAAATTAAGGCGATAAATAAACCACCGAAGAGTTGCCATATTTCTGTCATCATTTGCTCCTAAGATTTGCCTTTTTCACTGACGTTTAAACTTAATAATGCCGATTGAGCACGTGTTAAAAAGGCCTCTTTAGCCTCTCCGTTCTCAATCTTTAATGGTTCGCCAACATAAAGATCACATAATAATGGGATCGGTAAAATAAAGCCTTTTGGTAAAACATTATTCATATTACTAATCCAAACGGGCACAAACTCACAATCAGGGTTTTCTTTGGCTAAATAAAACAATCCACTTTTAAACGGCTGAAGTGGTAAATCATCATCCATCTTACGAGTTCCTTCAGGAAAAATAATCAGGGAGTCATTGACTAATGCTTCACTCATTTGTCGTATGGCTGCTTTTGGATCTTGGCTATTACGCTCAATGAGTAACATATTGAACACTTTATAGGCTAAAAAGCGACGAATTGCGTCTTTCGTCCAATAATCTTTGCCTGCAACAGGGCGAGTTTGTTTTCTTACTTCATAAGGCAATGAAATCCAAAGTAAGATAAAATCCCCATGACTATTATGATTGGCAAAATAGACACGATGCCCTTCTGAAGATTGTTCCGCAATTGCGGCTTGTGGTCGAACGCCTGTAATAAAAGAAGCAAAACGACACAATAAAAAATCGATTAATCTCGCAAACATATTTGCTCCTATTATTCCGTCACTTCGGCTAAACCATTTTTTACTCGCTTAATACAAGTCACAATGAGCAAGATAATGACGATATTGGCTACCCACCAGAAAAGTGAATGCAAACTACCATTCACAGCATAGAGTAAACCGAGCACACCAAATACGAATGCACGATCACTTTTACCCATTGGACCATCATAACGACGCGTTTTGCCTTGAACTTGCCCTAAAATGCCACATAACTCACTCAACGCGGCAAGCCAAATAATACTTGAGATTTGAATACCATCAAAAGGTGCGACAAAAGCAAAAGGAAGATAAAGTGCCGCATCTGAAACGACATCAGTAATTTCATTAAGATACCCCCCTAATCGACTTTTTTGATTAAATTCACGTGCTAGCATGCCATCAATGGCATTCAACGCCATACGCAAAAACAACCAAATAGGGATAAGGAAGAAAAGAGAAGAAAATGTCGGAAATAGTGCGAGAACCACACCGAGTAAAATAGAAAGTAAGCAGGCAATTAGCGTAACTTGATTTGCCGTTACGCCTTTTGCCGCTAATTGCCTAACTAAAGGCCGAAGTAAATTCTGAAATTTGGGTTTTAAGGCATAGATACTCATCTACCATCTCCTTGTTTTTATTAAAAAACATAAATATGTTTCCAATAATAGGACGGTATAGAGTATTACTCAAGTTTTTTATTCATCCATATAACCTAAACTTCTTAAGGCACGTTCATCATCCGCCCAACCGGACTTCACTTTTACCCAAAGTTCAAGGTGTACTTTATTATCAAATAAGCGTTCCATATCAGCGCGCGCTTCCATACCAATGGTTTTAATTTTTTGTCCTTGAGCACCGATCACCATTTTCTTTTGGCCTTCGCGTTCAACTAAAATCAAGCCATTAATTTCATAAGTACCACGCTCATTTACTTTAAATTGTTCAATTTCAACCGTTACCGAATAAGGTAGCTCTTCCCCAGTGAAACGCATTAACTTTTCACGGATAATTTCTGACGCCATAAAACGCTGTGAACGGTCCGTTACATAATCTTCAGGGAAGTGATGAACGCCTTTACGTAGTGATTGACGAACAATTTTCTCTAATTGATGGACATTATTACCACGTTGTGCAGAAATCGGCACAATGTGAGCAAAGTTAAACTTGCTGCCTAAATCGGTAATAAATGGCAATAAATCATCTTTATTCTTAATATTATCAACTTTGTTGATGGCGAGTACGACTGGTGCTTTCGCGTTACGTAATTTGTTTAACACCATTTCATCATCGGCATTCCAATGTGTACCATCCACGACGAAAATAATGAGATCCACATCCCCTATTGCTGAGCTTGCTGCACGGTTCATTAAACGGTTAATTGCGCGTTTTTCTTCAATATGAAGTCCCGGCGTATCGACGTAAATTTCCTGGTAGATACCTTCCGTTTTAATTCCCACAATACGGTGACGCGTAGTTTGCGCCTTGCGAGATGTAATCGAGATTTTTTGTCCCAAAATTTTATTTAACAGAGTAGATTTCCCTACATTTGGGCGACCTACGATAGCGATAAAGCCACAATAGGTCTCTTGTTCTTGATTTAATTCGGTCATTTAATTTCCAATGTTTTTAAGATTTGTTCTGCGGCCGCTTGTTCTGCTTTACGGCGGCTAGAACCTTTCGCGATAAAAGTGCGGTCAATATTGGGTACGTTTTTTACTGTACATTCTACGGTGAAGGTTTGGCAATGGGCTTCGCCTTCAATTTTGATTACTTCATAGGTTGGTAAGGCAAAATGCTTACCTTGTAAATACTCTTGCAAGCGCGTTTTAGCATCTTTTTGGTTATCACCCGGTTTAATTTCGGCGAGTAACGTTTTATACCAGCTACGCACAATATCTGCTGCTTTATCAAAGCTTGAATCTAATGCCATTGCGCCAATTACCGCTTCAACACAATCCGCCAAAATAGATTCACGACGAAAGCCACCACTTTTCAATTCACCAGAACCTAAGGACATATAATCCCCAAGCTCAAAATTGCGGGCAATCATCGCCAGGGTTGGCTCACGAACTAATGTGGCACGCATTCTGCTAAGTTCACCTTCATTACAACGAGGGAATTGATGATAAAGCGCATCCGCGATGACATAATTGAGAATCGAATCACCTAGAAATTCTAGGCGCTCATTATGTTGAGTGGAGGCACTGCGGTGTGTCAGTGCCAATTTTAAATTTTTTAGATCGGAAAATTGATAACCAATTTTTCGTTCTAGACGATCTAAATGATTCATATTAATTAATTTTTGTAAAGAAACGGTCAAAACGGAAGCCTGTAGGCCACTCATTTGGTTCTTTTTCTAAACTCATCCAAATATAAGTGGCTTTACCCACGATATTTTTTTCTGGTACAAATCCCCAAAAACGGCTGTCATCACTATGATCACGGTTATCACCCATCACAAAATATTGCCCTTCAGGCACAATCCATTCTGCAGTAGGTAAACCTTCTTGTGGATAGAATTCAATCCCCGAATAACGGCGCATTGGCTCCACTAAAATACTGTGTGTCACATCACCGATTTCCAAATATTCAACTTGCGTTGGGAAGGCTGGATTTGTGGGTTCGTGTTTATATTCAAACGCTTTAGTTTGGCAATCTACTTCGCAAGGTTTGCCATCTTTGCCATAAACCAATGTTAAAGCACTTTTTTCAACATCAAGGATAATGCGGTCACCGCCTTTCCCGACAATACGTTTAATGTAATCCACACCAGACATATTATCTTTAGACGTTAATGCAAGGTTTTCCGCATATGCTGCTCGCGTTGCGCCTAAGCTTGTACGAAGTAACGCTTGCTCCGGTGCTTTAAACACGATCACATCACCACGTTCTGGTTTATTACCTTCAATAATCGTATTTTGGAAAATAGGATCTTTAATGCCATAAGTATATTTGTTCACGACGAGGAAATCCCCTACGCGCAAGGTCGCTTCCATTGATCCAGATGGAATTTGAAATGGCTCAAAAATAAATGAACGCACAAGGAATACCACGGATAACACAGGGAAAAGCGAAGAAATAAATTCTGAGCCTTCTGAAATAGGCTCAATTTTCGCTTTTTCTTCATCCGTTAATGCTTTGCCTGAACGTTGTTCTGCGCGTGCGATTTGACGACGGCGTCTCGGCATCACCGCAAAGCGGTGATAACACCATAAAATGCCGGAAAGTGCGGTCAAAATCAGCAATAAAATACTGAATGTGTTAGGCAGCTGGAAATAATCTAACGCTTTCCAACCAGCAAAGCCCACAGCTAACAACAAAATAAAAAATACATTCGACATTGATCTACTTTCCTATTTATCTTTACCTACATGTAAGATCGCTAAAAACGCTTCTTGCGGCACTTCCACGTTACCTAAAGATTTCATTCGTTTTTTACCTTCTTTCTGTTTCTGTAAGAGTTTTTTCTTACGGCTCACGTCACCACCATAACATTTTGCTAATACGTTTTTACGCAATTGTTTTACGGTTGAACGCGCAATAATATGGTTACCAATCGCGGCTTGGATGGCAATATCAAATTGTTGACGTGGAATGAGTTCACGCATTTTCTCAACCAATTCACGACCTCGGTAAGGGGCATTATCCTTATGAACAATTAATGCTAACGCATCAACACGATCACCATTGATCATGATATCCACACGTACCATGTCAGCTGCTTGGAAACGTTTGAAACCATAATCCAAAGAAGCATAACCACGCGATGTTGATTTCAAGCGATCGAAGAAATCTAAGACTACTTCGCCCATTGGAATTTCATAGGTTAACGCAATTTGGTTACCGTGATACACCATATTGGTTTGTACGCCACGTTTTTCCACACAAAGGGTGATGACATTTCCTAAGAATTCTTGTGGCACGAGCATATTACACTCTGCAATCGGCTCACGAATTTCCGCAATATTATTTAATGGTGGCAGTTTTGATGGGCTATCCACATAAACCACTTCACCATTGGTCATTTCAACTTCATAAATTACCGTTGGTGCGGTGGTAATCAAATCAAGATCGTATTCACGCTCTAAACGCTCTTGAATGATCTCCATGTGTAAAAGCCCCAAGAAGCCACAACGGAAACCAAAACCTAAAGCCGTCGAGTTTTCTGGTTCATAGAAAAGTGATGCATCATTTAGGCTTAATTTACCCAACGCATCACGGAAAGCTTCATAATCGTCAGAGCTAACAGGGAATAAACCAGCATAAACCTGCGGTTTTACTTTCTTAAAGCCTGGCAATACATGGCTTGCTGGATTGTGCTGATGGGTTAAGGTATCCCCTACTGGTGCCCCTAAAATATCTTTAATCGCACAAACAACCCAACCTACTTCGCCGGTATTTAATACAGTCGTATCCAGTTGTTTTGGCGTGAAAATACCTAGACGATCGACGTTGTAAGCTTGCCCAGTGGACATTACTTTGATTTTATCGCCTTTACGCAATACGCCATTTTTAATACGAACTAATGACACCACGCCTAAATAGTTATCGAACCAAGAGTCAATAATCAATGCTTGTAACGGTGCATCAGGATCACCTTCTGGCGCGGGAATTTTCGCAACAATTTCTTCTAATACATCTTCGATACCCACTCCGGTTTTAGCTGAACAACGTACCGCTTCCATCGCATCAATACCCACGATGTCTTCAATTTCTTCTGCAACACGTTCAGGATCTGCGGCCGGTAAGTCGATTTTATTCAAAATCGGTACGACTTCTAAATCCATTTCAATGGCGGTATAGCAGTTTGCTAAGGTTTGAGCTTCTACGCCTTGTCCCGCATCCACAACTAACAATGCCCCTTCACAAGCCGCAAGAGAACGCGACACTTCATAAGAGAAGTCTACGTGTCCTGGTGTATCGATAAAGTTTAATTGGTAAGTTTCACCATCTTTCGCTTGATAATTTAACGTTACACTTTGTGCTTTAATGGTAATACCGCGCTCACGCTCAAGATCCATGGAATCCAACACTTGCGCTTCCATTTCACGATCTGAAAGGCCCCCACAGGTCTGAATTAATCGGTCAGAAAGGGTCGATTTACCGTGGTCAATATGGGCAATAATAGAAAAGTTGCGAATATTCTTCATAAATAGATTAGTTTTCTCAAAAATCATTAAATTTAACTGGCGGATTGTACCTGAAAAGCGCAGAAATCGCTAGGGATGAAAGGGAAAAGTGCGGTCAAATTTTCAAACCTTTTAGATAAAACAAAACCCCGAATTACTTCGGGGTTTCTTTTTTCATTCAAGCTGAAATTATAGGCTTTCAGTGAAAGTACGAGTAATAACGTCGCGTTGTTGTTCTGGCGTTAAAGAGTTGAAACGTACTGCGTAACCAGAAACACGGATAGTTAATTGAGGGTATTTATCCGGGTTGTTTACTGCATCTTCTAACGTTTCACGACGTAATACGTTTACGTTTAAGTGTTGACCACCTTCAACTTTAACAGTTGGTGCTACGTTTACCGGTAATTCACGGTATTCGATTTGGCCTAATTCACTTACTGCGACTACTTGGTCTTCTGCGAATTCAGCTTTTGCACATAAACAACGAGCTTCATTTTTTTCGCTGTCTAATAACCAGAATGAGTTTAAAAGATTGTCATTTGCTGCTTGAGTAATTTGAATACCTTTGATCATAAAGTGCCTCCTAATTTGGCGGTTGTATATTTATTAAACTGTGCAAATTTTATCAAACTATTTGAAGAATTCAATTAATTTTGACCTAAAACAGATTCTTTTCTCTGACTAATTTTCGAAAATTGATCTAGATTAAGGTTTTAGATGTAAAAAGATCTCACAATACTTTAAGATTTAACAAGAAATTAACATTATTCTTAGTAAAGCCTTTCTAAGCAATTTCATTTATAATGTCTCTAAGCCTATCCAATAAGGAAATACAGAATGAAAACCTGGACAGATGTTATCGGTCAAGAGAAAGAAAAACCTTACTTTAAACACATTCTACAACAAGTTCATCAAGAGAGACTCGTGGGGAAAACCATTTACCCACCGCAAGACGAAGTGTTTAATGCCTTTAAGTATACGGCATTTGATAAAGTAAAAGTCGTCATTTTAGGGCAGGATCCCTACCATGGTCCAAATCAAGCACACGGTTTAGCTTTTTCGGTGAAACCTGAAGTGGCAATTCCCCCTTCTCTACTGAATATGTACAAAGAATTGGTTAACGACATTCCAGGTTTTCACATGCCAAATCATGGCTACTTAGTGAAATGGGCGGAGCAAGGCGTGCTGCTACTGAATACCGTGCTGACCGTAGAACGTGGCATGGCACATTCACACGCTAAATTTGGTTGGGAAGTTTTTACAGACCAAGTGATTGCAGCACTTAATGAACATCGTGAAAAAGTAGTATTTTTACTTTGGGGAAGTCATGCACAGAAAAAAGGGCAATTTATTGATCGCAATCGTCATTATGTTTTAACTGCCCCGCATCCTTCTCCACTTTCTGCTCATCGTGGTTTTCTAGGATGTCATCATTTTTCTAAAACTAACGAATATTTAAAACAAAATGGTTTAAGTGAAATTGATTGGCAAGTTTAAGATTACGACTCAACATCAAGCGGGAGATTCTTTTCCCGCTTTTCTTCTTTTTTCTGCTCTCGTCTTTTTTTAAAAAAATCACTCAATTTCTGACCGCACTTTTCTGCCAACACGCCAGAGGTAATTTCTAATGTGTGATTCATTTTATAATCATCAAAGAAATGAAAGCGAGAACCTACAGCCCCGGTTTTATAATCTGATGCACCGAAGACTAAACGTTTAATTCGGCTATGTAAAATCGCACCCGCACACATAGTACAAGGCTCAAGGGTGACATAAAGTGTGGTATTGAGCAGACGATAATTTTGAATATGTTGTGCTGCATTACGCAATGCGACAATTTCAGCGTGAGCGGTCGGATCATTTTCAATGATAGATAAATTCCAGCCTTCACCGAGAATATTTCCTTCATCGTCCACCAACACAGCCCCGACAGGAATCTCGCCGAGTGCTTCTGCACGATCGGCAAGCATCAGAGCGTGTTGCATAAATTTCTCGTCTAAATCTGACCGCACTTTGAATGCCTAAACAGAGAAAGGATATTTGATTGGTTCGTGAGATTGATAACCCACCACCTTGAAATCATCCATCGTTACCCAAGTCTCAAGATCTTCAAGAGTTTTAATATCAGGATTAATTTCTAATTGTGGTGACGGGAATGGTTCACGTTTTAATTGCACATCACGCATTAACTCAAGTTGGTCTTCATAAATATGTGCATTCACAATTTTATGATATGCCTTGCCCGGTTTATTACCAGTAATTTGCGCCATTAATGCAAGGAAAGTAAAGACTTGAATTTGATTGAAGTTTAAGCCAAGTGGTACATCACAAGAACGCTGATAGCTCGTTAAGTGCAGTGTATCGCCCACTAAGGAAAATGTGTGAGTGTGCATACAAGGACGCAAACAACCCAAATCAAATTCGCCTGGATTAAAGAAAGTCAGGATTTCACCACGATCATCAATACCTCGACTTAAATTGTTCACAATTTTACGAAGTTGATCGATGGTTTCGCCATTCGGTTTACGCCATGCTCGGCCTTGTACACCATAAACGCGCCCCATATCATCGGTGCCTTTACGATGTGGATTGGCAAGCCAAGCGGCATTTTCATTGGCATTGGCATCCCATGTTTTGGTGCCAAGCTTACGGAAATCTGCCGCATTGTCATAACCACGGATATAACCTAAAAATTCCGCAATCGCCGCTTTCCAATAGCTTTTACGCGTGGTAATTAAGGGGAATTGATTATTAGCAACATCATATTCTAAATCCGCATTAATCACTGTAAGGCAACGCTTACCAGTACGCTCATTAGCAACCCACTCACCCTCATTTACAATTCGTCGGCAAAGATCTAAATATTGTTTCATAAAAAACTCCTTACTAATGAACCGCACTTTTAGAGCGATTGTATGCCCATGCCATAATTAACCCACCACCAATAATCATCGGCAAACAAAGCGCTTGTCCACGAGTCATGATGCCTAAGAAAGATTCCACTTCAGGCTCACGGACATATTCAACGATAAAACGGAAAATCCCGTAACAAATCAGGAATAATCCAGCTACCGACCCTACAGGACGAGGCTTTTTAATAAAGACATTCAGAATAATAAACAGCACGAAACCTTCTAAGAACGCCTCATAAAGCTGTGAAGGATGGCGAGGCAACAACAATGGATCATTTGGGAAAATCATAGCCCAAGGGACATCCGTTTCTCGTCCCCAAAGTTCTAAATTGATGAAGTTACCAATTCGTCCCATCCCTAAGCCAAATGGAATCAAGGGTGCCACAAAATCTGCCGTCTGCCAGAAGCTTCTTTTTTGAGAATAAGAGGTCCAAATCATTGAAATAATCACCCCAATTAATCCACCATGGAATGACATTCCCCCTTCCCAAACACGAAATAAATACAGCGGGTCTTGCACAAAATGATCAAAATTATAGAAGAAAACATCCCCAATACGACCACCTAAGAACACGCCCATAAAGCCATTAAAAAGTAACGTATCCACTTGATCCACAGTCCAACCACTATTTGGTTGATTGGCACGACGAACCGCTAGCCAACGAGCAAAGATAAAGCCTAATAAATACATTAAACCATACCAACGCAGCCCTATATTGCTATTACCAAAAGTAAAAATAGTCGGATCAAAATGCGGAAGCATCAAAAATTCTGAATTCATAACATTCCTTATTTAATAAACATATCAACTGCGATCGCAACTAATAGCAAAGCAAAGCCTTTTTTCAAGGTTGGGACAGGGAGTTTGGAGGTTGCTGTTGCCCCTAGTTTAGAAGTGAAGAATGAAGTGCCCGTAATACCAAGCACGGCAGGCAAATAAACATAACCCAGGGAATAATCTGGCATGGCAGGATTGCCCCAGCCACTCACCATAAAACTCAACATACCTGATAAACCAAGAAGTGCCCCACAGAATGCAGAAGAACCGATGGCTTTTTTCATATCAATCCCGCGGGAATTTAAAAATGGCACGATAAAACCACCACCGCCAACTCCAGCAGCACTTGATGCCATCCCAATTAAAATCCCCCCAATAACAGAGGCTTGCGTCGTTAAAGGTTTGGTTTTCCCTGTGCTTTTCTTAATAGAAATCACCATTTTTGCCGCTAAATACACGACTAAACAGGCAAAGATTTTAGCTGATACATCACGATCAAGCTTGCCAATAAACAAACCAGAGATAAAGACCGAAATCATGACCATCGGTGCCAATACTTTAACGGCACTCCACTCTATATTGCCTAGTTTATGATGACGCTGTGCAGAAGAAAATCCGGTAATCACAATGGTCGCAAATGAAGTTCCCAATGCCGTAGACATCAGCAAGGGTTCAGGCACGCCTATCATCGGCAATAAATAAACCAAGGTAGGGACGATAATTAACCCACCACCAATGCCAAATAATCCGGCAAGAAAACCAACAATAGACCCAACAAGCAAACAAAGTAGAATAAAAGTGAGCATTATTGTCCCCTTGATTTATAAGATGAACGTTTTTGATATTTAGAAAAACCATTTTTACGCGGCGCATGATAAGGTTTATTTGTCTCATGCTCTTGCGTATTTTCAAGCAATGTTTTTTCATTGCCAAACATCACTTGGGCAAACTCTTTCATCGCTTTGCGATAAACATCTTTCTTAAAGGACACAACCTGACGTACGGGATACCAAAAACTTACCCAACGCCAACCATCAAATTCCGGTGATTTTGTCGTGTTCATATTGATATTTTTTTCATCCCCCACTAATTGCAACAAAAACCAACGTTGTTTTTGCCCAATACACACGGGTTTGCTGTCATAACGCAGCAATCTTTTCGGCAGCTTATAACGCAACCAATGTTTAGACGCGTAAAGCACCTTCACATCTTTGGGTTGCAAACCAACCTCTTCATATAATTCACGATACATGGCTTGTTCGGCACTTTCATTATCGTTAATTCCACCTTGCGGGAATTGCCACGAATTCTGCCCGTATCGTTTAGCCCAAAGCACCTGCCCTTTGCGATTACAAATGACAATGCCTACATTTGGACGGTAGCCATCAAAATCGATCACTATCGTTCACCTTAAATTTTGTACAAAAATAATTTGCAGATTGTTTCATAAATTCGCTTTTTTATCAACCGAATGGGCATATTTACCCTATTGTGGATAACTCTGTGGGTAACACTTGGATAGTCTAAATTTAACTGTGTATAAAAATTAAAAACCGCTTTTCACACTTCATTTTTTTCATTTTTGCATAACCTTTAATTAAAAATTTTCCAAAAAAATGACCGCACTTTTTCTCATCAAAGTGTGGTCAAAAATTCAGCTATTTTTTAGTTTAAACATTTCTGGCTTGGTGAAGAAATAACAGCTGTGAGTTATTCAATATTTCTGTGGATAAAATTGTGATTGAGCAAATGGTGACTGTTGCATAACTCTTCTTAGCATTTTACCATCGATTTTTGAGAAGAAATTTTATCTTTAATTTCATGAAGATAACGCTTTTCCTCAGAAATTATCTTATTCACATTCAATCAAAAATTTTAGTGATTATTTTTCATCCAAGTCTTTTTTGACTAACGCTAAATAGCGTTCCCATTCAAAATATTGACCAGGATCGAGCTTACGACCAGGCGAAATATCGCAATGCCCAACGATACGATCGAGCGTTATTTTCGGGTAAGCTTGCATAATATCTCGTGTTAATGCAGCAAGCACTTGGTATTGCTCCGCTGTAAAAGGTTGTTCATTACTGCCCTCTAGCTCAATCCCAATCGCAAAATCATTGCATTTATCGCGTCCTTCAAAGCAAGAAAGCCCCGCATGCCATGCTCTATCATTGAAACTAACATACTGTGTCACCTTGCCATCCCGTTCAATTAAACAATGGGCAGACACGCGAAATTGATAAATTTCCTCAAAATAGGGATGGATGGTTGGATCGAGTTTACCTTGGAAAAAATCATCTACATATCCCCCACCGAATTGTTCTGGCGGCAAACTGATGTAATGAATGACGAGTAATGAAATATCCTCTACATCAGGACGTTCATCAAAATGTGGTGAAATCACTTTTCTTGCCTGGCTTAACCAGCCATTTTTTATCTTATTCATCTATTTTTCTGCGATTAAATTTTATTTTTGCGATCGAGATCGCAAAAGAAGTGCGGTCAGTTTCACTTTCATTTTTCCCTTTTACACAATGTTGCAGCCAATCCTGGCATTTTTTTATTCAACCAAAAGGAAATTTAATTTAATGAAACTGACTTTTTCTAAACCTTTACATAAAGGTTTTACGTTAATTGAATTGATGATCGTGATTGCGATTATTGCTATTCTCGCGACGATCGCCATTCCGTCTTATCAAAATTATACCAAAAAAGCGGCTATCTCCGAATTGTTACAAGCTTCTGCACCTTATAAATCTGATGTGGAACTATGTATCTATAGCACCAATGCCCCAACAAACTGTTCAGGTGGCTCAAATGGCATTGCAGCAGACATCACTACTGCAAAAGGCTATGTCAAATCCATCACCACAAAATCGGGTGTGATTACGGTGACAGGAAATGGTTCATTAGATGGGATCAGTTATTCTTTAACGGCGACAGGCTCAACCTCATCAGGTGTCACCTGGACAACTGCTTGCCCAAGCAATGCAGATTTATTCCCTGCAGGCTTCTGTTCTTCGGCTAAATAGCGAAACATGGCTTATCAAGCAATCGCAAAAAATGGCGAGATTTATCAGATCTCGCCACAATATTGGCAACAAAACCAACAGCAACAAGCTTTGCTGTTGCGTTACTTTGCGCTCCCTCTTAAAGAAGACGAACACCATTTATGGCTTGCAGTGGACTCACTCAATAATCTTGCAGCTTGTGAAACCTTTGCTTTTTTGAGCGGAAAATTAGTTGAACCGATTTTATTTGACACGCCCCAACTCAAACAACTTTTACAATCCCTTGCACCTAAAACCAATCAAATCGAAGAGCAAACGACGTTTTACCATCATTCTGAAGATGAAAACTCAGCTAATTTAGCTAATGATGACGAACCCGTTATTCAATTATTAAATGGTATTTTTGAAACAGCCCTACAAAAAAATGCCTCCGATATTCATTTAGAAACTCAGCCAAGTGGGCTCTTAATTCGTTTACGTATTGATGGAGTGCTCCAACCGCAGCCGATTATCAGTAAAGCGCTCGCCAATCGTGTAATTTCTCGCCTTAAACTCTTAGCCAAACTGGATATTAGTGAAACTCGATTACCACAAGATGGCCGCTTTCAATTCAAAACGACGTTCTCCGATATTTTAGATTTCCGCCTTTCTACCTTGCCCACACATTGGGGAGAAAAAGCGGTATTACGATTACAACAAAATAAACCTGTTCAGTTAAGTTTTGCTGAACTTGGCATGACACAAAACCAACAAAGTCAATTTCAACATGCCCTCAGCCAACCTCAAGGTTTAATCCTTGTGACCGGCCCCACGGGAAGCGGAAAAAGCATCTCGCTTTATACCGCACTTCAATGGCTCAATACGCCAGATAAACATATTATGACGGCAGAAGATCCCGTTGAAATTGAATTAGAAGGCATCATTCAAACTCAAGTAAATCCACAAATCGGTTTAGATTTTAGCCGATTACTTCGTACATTTTTACGGCAAGATCCCGACATTATTATGCTTGGTGAAATTCGAGACGAAGAAAGTGCATTGATGGCATTAAGAGCGGCTCAAACAGGTCATCTAGTACTTTCTACCTTACATACCAACGATGCGATCTCAGCCATTTCACGCTTACAACAATTAGGCATTCAATCACATGAAATTGAAAACAGTCTCTTATTAGTTATCGCACAACGATTGGTACGCAAACGTTGCTTAAAGTGCGGCCAACATTTTAGTGATTCTTGCGATTGCCATCAGGGATATCAAGGTCGTATTGGGGTATATCAATTTTTACAATGCGAAAACAACCGTTACCAAACTGATTTTGAATCACTTTATCAAAGTGCGTTAGAAAAAGTGAAAGATCGCATCACCGATCTCGCCGAAATTCAACGCGTGTTAGGTAAAAAATAGGTATCACTATGGCAAAGCAAAAACTCTTTTATTTTCAAGCCTATGATCAGCGACAACAATGGCAAAAAGGCAGTCTTGTTGCCCAATCTAAACAAGCTGCACAATTCCAGTTAATCGCAAAAGGTTTTAATCACATTCGCTTACAACAAGATTGGCAACTTAATCAGAAACCGAAAAATGCAGAAATCAGTGCTTTATTGAATCAACTGGCTACATTACTCAGTTCAGCCATTCCATTAAAGAATACATTACATATTTTGCAAGATAACTGCTCGCAATTGGGATTGCATGAGTGGCTTGGCGCCTTAATTGAGTTAATTGAAAGTGGTCTTCCGTTTTCACAAAGTTTGGAAATGCAAGGAAAGTATTTAAATTTTCAAGAAATTCAACTTATTCAAGTGGGAGAAATGACCGGAAAACTGGCGGAGGTATGCACTAAAATTGCAGAACGTCGAACACAATCATTAACGCTTCAACGCAAATTGCAAAAAATTATGCTTTATCCTGCCATGGTATTAGGTATTTCGCTTTCACTTACGTTGATTTTATTACTCTTTGTTGTACCACAATTTGCTGAAATGTATGGCGAAAACTCAGCTGAGCTACCTATATTGACTGCCGTATTATTAGCCATGTCTCAATTCCTACAACATCATTTTATCGCCTTGATGATTGTCTGCATTTTCGCTCTTTTTATGCTAAAGATGGCATTAAAACATTCTCTTTGGCTAAATCAAAAAAAGAATGCGCTGATTAGTCGCATGCCAATTTGGGGCAATATCATTTGCCTTTCTCGTCTAATCAGTTTTAGTCATAACTTACAATTAATGCTTCAATCCGGTGTAGCATTAATGCCTGCGCTAAATAGTTTTCTCCCCAAACAACAAACCTGGCAAACACAACGTACCTTAAAAGGCGATATTCTGCTACAACAAGAAGTGCGGTCAATTTTACAGTGGGTTTCTCAAGGTTATCCATTTTCAGAAAGTGTCAGTAGTCATCTTTTCCCAATGGAAGCACAACAAATGCTACAGATTGGAGAGAAAAGTGGAAAACTTGCGTTGATGTTGCGTCATATTGCTGATAACTATCAAGAAAAACTCAATCATCAAATTGATTTACTTTCCCAACTTTTAGAGCCTTTAATGATGCTCATCATTGGTAGTTTAATTGGTATTATTATGATGGGCATGTATCTGCCGATTTTTAATATGGGATCGGTAATCCAATGATGACATTAGCTTTTTTTTTATTGGGTGGTTTAGCGGGCATCCTTGCTTGGGTTTATATTGATCGTTTTATACCCAATCTCCAACAAGAAATTTATCAGAACTATATCGAACTTTATCCTGAAAACAATCCTATTTTCTATAGCGAAAAAGCAGTGATTCAATCTCAAAAGTGCGGTCATATTTTCCTTTATTTTTTAGGGTTTGGACTCTGTTTTGCTGTACTCTGTTATTTTCTTCAGGATGAATTATTTACTTTATGGCTCGCGATTACGCTTAGTCTCATCTTTGTTATCAGTTGGCTAGACTGGCATTATCAGCTGATTTCACCTACACCTTGCCTGTTTTTATTTTTCCTGGGTTTATTCGGCGCACATCAAGAATTTTCAATTCTGACGCTTTCTCAAAGTTTAGAAAGTGCGGTTAGTTTTTTCAGTATTTTTTACATCATCTATCATTTGTCTAAATGGTTTTATAAGAAGGAAGCGTTAGGCCGTGGCGATTATTGGCTCGCTTTAGGAATCGGCGCTTATCTCACCATCGAGCTCTTACCACTTTTTTTATTCATTGCCTGTCTATTAGGCATCATAGGTTATTGGATTTCTCGTCAACCTGTTTTACCTTTCGCGCCCTTTCTTTGCTTATCGTTAATCATCACCAGTGCAATCAACCTATAAATGTAATATATTGGCAACATTGAAAAATATTATGTTTAAGAAGTGGATGTAAAACATCCTCCTCTTAAATCAAGTAGCAAGGAACATCATGACTTATATTGTAGGACTCACTGGCGGTATTGGTAGCGGAAAAAGCACGATTGCAAATCTCTTTGTTGAACTTGGTGTACCCATTGTTGATGCGGATATTGTGGCAAGAGAAGTGGTTGAAAAAGGCTCACCGCTGCTCGCTCAAATTGCTGAGCACTTTGGAAAATCAATTCTGACTGAAGAGGGAGAATTAAATCGAGCTGAGCTACGAAAAAAAGTATTTGCAGACGAAAATGAAAAAAACTGGCTCAATCATTTATTACATCCTGCTATTCGCGAAAGAATGTTAGCGCAGTTAAATGCTCAGACCGCTCCTTATACCTTGTTTGTCGTTCCACTGCTTATTGAAAACAAGCTCACCACACTTTGCGATCGCGTGCTTGTTATCGATGTTAAACCTGAAACTCAGCTGGCTCGAGCGTCATCGAGAGATCATAATAATATTCAGCAAATTCAAGCTATTATGAATGCACAAGTCAGCCGTGAAGAACGATTAAAATGGGCAGATGATATCATTTCAAATGATGCAAAATTGCCAGAAAACCTACCGCACTTAAAACAAAAAGTGCTAGAATTGCACCAATTTTATTTAAGTGAATCGAGAAATAAAAATGTCTGATGAAATTTTTGAAGTCCCTTGCCCGACATGTCAAAAGCCTGTGCCTTGGACACAGGAAAGTCAATTTCGCCCTTTTTGCAGCAAACGTTGCCAACTCATTGATTTAGGCGAATGGGCTGCAGAAGAAAAAGCCATTCCAAGTGATACTGCTGATTTTGCCATGGCTCCCAATCTCAGTGATGAATGGAGTATCAAATGAGTCTTCAGCATCACGATAATGGTAAACAGGGTGAGTTTTTCTTACTTGATGAGCAAGGCAAGAAAATCGCGAAACTCGCCTATTTTTATGAAACACCCGATACCATTAATGCTAATCACACGTTTGTTGATGATTCTCTTCGTGGACAAGGTGTGGCAGACAAACTCTATCAAGCCTTAATTCATTTTATCCAGGCTAAAAAGCTGACATTGCACCCAACTTGTAGCTATATTGCAAGAAAATGGGAACGAACCCAATCTACTCAACCTCAAGCTTAAACCTATTAATAAGCATTTTATTTTTAAGGATATTTTTCCGACTTCGTGGTATCCTTAGCCCCATTTATTTCTGAGAACCTGTTATTTATTATGCAAGAAAATTATTTAAGTCAGCAGCGGTTTGCTGATCTTCCATTACATCCTATCGTACAAAAAGCCCTACAAGACAAGGGATTTGAATATTGCACCCCTATTCAAGCGTTATCGTTACCTATTACCTTACAAGGAAAAGATGTTGCAGGCCAAGCGCAAACCGGCACTGGTAAAACAATGGCATTTTTAACGGCAACATTTCATCACTTATTAACACATCAACCTGATTTTGCCACCAATCAACCCCGTGCATTAATTCTTGCACCAACCCGTGAACTGGCCGTGCAAATTAATCATGATGCTGAGTTATTAGCTAAAACAAGTGGATTACGAACCGCACTTGCTTATGGTGGCGATGGCTATGATAAACAGCTCAAAGCGATTGAAGCCGGTGTGGATATTTTAATTGGTACCACTGGTCGTGTGATTGACTACGTGAAACAAGGGATTATCCGTTTAGATGATATCCAAGTCGTAGTATTGGACGAAGCGGATCGTATGTTTGATTTAGGTTTCATTCGTGATATTCGCTATTTATTACGCAAATGCCCTTCTCCACAAGAACGCCTCACCATGCTCTTTTCTGCAACGCTCTCTTACAAAGTACGAGAACTTGCCTTTGAAGATATGAATTCTCCAGAATACATTGAAATTGAACCAGAGCAAAAAACGGGACATCGAATTAAAGAGGAACTTTTCTATCCCTCAAATGAAGACAAAATCCCTCTCTTACTCACGTTAATGGAAGAGGAATGGCCGGAGCGTTGTATTGTTTTTGCGAATACTAAACATAAATGTGAAGAAATTTGGGGTTATTTAGCCGCAGATGGTCATCGAGTAGGATTACTCACGGGTGATGTGGCACAGAAAAAACGTCTTTCATTGCTCAAACAATTTACTGATGGAGAACTCGATATTCTCGTTGCAACCGATGTTGCCGCGCGTGGGTTACATATTTCAGATGTGACTCACGTCTTTAACTTTGATTTACCCGATGATCGAGAAGATTACGTTCACCGTATTGGCCGTACTGGTCGAGCGGGTGAAAGTGGGGTGTCTATCAGCTTTGCTTGTGAAGAATATGCGATGAATTTACCGGCAATTGAAGAATACATTAGTCATTCTATTCCGGTCAGCCAATATGACCCGAATTCATTGATTACTGATATTCCAAAACCTTATCGTTTAAAACGCAATCCTACGCCTCAAACGAGAAATACTACTACGACAAGAAAAACAAACTATCGTCGTAAAAACTAAAAAGAAAAGCTGATGAATATCTTCATCAGCTTTTTTTATGATTAATGCAATCCGACTCGTCGGCGTGCTGTGCGCATCAATAAGAATACCCACGGCCATAATACGCCTGATGCAATGGCACCAAAGATTTCCTGCCAGTTAAAGAATGCTCCGTGTAACGAGAATTCAACCAAGAAAATTGCCACTCGAATGGCAAAAACGAAAAGAAGCACTAATAAACTTTGGAACCAAAGGGAAAGGTTGCGCAACATTAAGTAATATTTGGAAACAAAATAGAAGGCAACAGAAAGCACTAATGCATGCACGCCTAGAATAGAGCCCAGTACAATATCCCATAAAACGCCAAGTAAAAATGCCCAGCCAATGCTTACTCTATCTGGTAATGCAAGGCTCCAGTAGAGTAAAACTAAAACTAACCAAGAAGGTTTAAAAGCTTGGAAACCTGCTGGCCATGGCGCTAACTCCATCACTAATGCAACAACAAAGAAGCATAAAATGGTTGCCCATTGAAAAATAAAACGCCCTTGCATTAATCTTCATCCCTATGTTCTTGCTGCTCTGGAGAAACCGGTTCCTCTTGTTGAGGCATTGTGGTCGGAATTTCAGGATCCACGATTTCTTTTCCTGTATGCGGTTGAGTGCTATCCGCTTGGTCATCCGTAATTTTGGTTTTACTCACAGAATGTGACGCTTCATGGGCTTGGCTTTCTAAACGTTGCTGTACTAAACGACGCACTTCTTCTGGTGACATGGATTTCACTTTCGACATATCAAGATTGCTCGGCCAAAGTAAAAGCAAATAACGTAAACGATCTAATTCAGCCAAAGGTTTCGCTTTTACCGTTGCAAAATAATTAGAACCATCACGAGAGACACTTTGCACGACTGCCACCGGATAACCTTCTACAAAGCGACCGCCTAAACCGGAAGTCACCAATAAATCGCCTTTTTCAATATCTACGGAACGAGGCACATTATCTAAAGTAAGTTCATCAGAGTGTCCTGTACCACTCGCGATCACGCGTACATCATTACGTAAAACTTGCACTGGTATAGAATGGGTTACATCCGTTAAAAGCAAGACTCGGCTGGTGTTCTCGCCGACAGATATAACCTGCCCAATCATTCCTTTTTCATCAATCACGGGCTGACCGACATAAGCGCCATCACGTTCACCTTGATTAATCACCACTTGCTGACGATAGACATCGGTTTCAGCGGTGAGCACTTCGGCAATTTTTTTGTATTCATCTGTGCGTAAAGGCGAATTAAGCAGTAAACGAAGACGTTGGTTTTCTACTTTGAGTTGATCCAATAATAAAAGATCAGCATTTTTCTCACGCAATTGCTCACGCAATACTTTATTTTCAATAAGCAGTTTATTGGTATCAACCAAGTTGCTTGATACACCATCTAGAACTGTTCTTGGCCCATTCGCAAGGTAATACAATCCGCCAACGGCAGTTTCCATGACACTACGCGCCTTCGTCATTGATGAAGTTTGTCCATCAACTAAAATGAGCGTCATCGAAGCAATCACCGCTAATGCGAGTCGGATACCTAATGGTGGTGCTTTACCAAAAATGGGTTTCATTCACTGTCCTAGGGTTGAAAGGAAAAGTGCGGTCAAAAAATCAGACGAATTAAAAACGCCGATTTTTCTGACCGCACTTTTAGAGATTAAATTTCGTCGCTAAAAATATCGCCGCCGTGCATATCGATCATTTCGATTGCTTCACCGCCGCCACGAGCTACGCAAGTTAATGGTTCTTCTGCGATGATTGCCGGTACACCACATTCTTTTGATAACAACACATCAATGTTGCGTAATAAGGCACCACCACCCGTTAACACCATACCGCGTTCAAAAATATCTGCTGCGTGTTCTGGTTGGCATTCTTCAAGTGCTGTGCGTACTGCTGCAACAATACCATTTAATGGTTGTTGAAGAGCTTCTTGTACATCACGAGAGGTTAATTTGAATGAGCGAGGCGCACCTTCAGCAAGGTTATGACCGTGCACTTCCATTTCTAAAATTTCATCACCTTCTTGAATGTAAGCTGAACCAATTTCGTGCTTGATACGCTCTGCAGTTGGTTCACCGATCACAGAACCAAAAGTACGACGAACATAAGAAATGATTGCTTCATCAAAACGGTCACCACCGATACGTACCGAAGAGGAGTACACAATACCGTTTAAAGAAATCACTGCCACTTCAGTGGTACCACCGCCGATATCAATGACCATTGAACCGATCGCTGTAGAAACCGGCAAGTTTGCACCAATTGCTGCCGCCATTGGCTCTTCAATTAAATAGACTTCACGCGCACCTGCCCCTAATGCTGATTCTTTAATAGCACGACGTTCAACTTGAGTTGCACCAGCCGGTACACAAACGAGCACACGCGGGCTAGGACGCATGAAGTTACCGCTATGTACTTGTTTAATAAAGTATTGCAACATTTTTTCAGTTACAGAGAAATCAGCGATTACACCATCTTTCATCGGACGAATTGCGACAATGCTTTTTGGTGTACGACCAAGCATTTGTTTTGCTTCTTTACCTACTGCCGCAATGCTTTTATATGCACCCATACGGTCTTGACGAATTGCCACTACTGAAGGCTCATCAAGTACAATACCTTGGCCTTTCACGTAAATTAATGTATTTGCTGTACCTAGATCGATAGAAAGATCATTTGAAAATAAACCACGAATTTTTTTGAATAACATAAGAATTCCGTCATTAGTTTGGTGAAAAATTACTCATTTCTGAGCATAGAAAAAAATTGTGCTAAATGTACCAAAAAATCGAGCTTGATAACAGGATTTTTTGCTTTGATCCGCTACACTTACCTCGCTATTTTTTCTAACAAGGTAAGTGCGGTCAATTTTAGTGGTATTTTATGCCTGATTTCGATCAGTGAATTGCCACTTACCGTTACCTAAAATCATCAATTGTTGCTGATGGAAAGCCTGCAAGGTTGAACGATGCCCCACGCTAATAACCGTTGTATGAGGTAAGCGTTCTTTTAACAGACGATACATCGTATCTTCTAAGCCTTCATCCATACTCGCCGTGGCTTCGTCCAGGAATGCGACTTTCGGCTTATGTAGTAGCAAACGAGCAAAAGCCAAACGCTGTTGCTCACCTAGCGAAAGAATACGTCTCCAATCTTGTTCTTGATCTAAACGATCTTGTAAATGCCCTAAAGACACTTGTTTTAATACCTCAATCATCTCATCACGATTAAAGGCCTTTTCTTCATTCGGATAAGCCAGTGCCGTTAACAAACTACCTTGTGGTAAATAAGGCTTTTGCGATAAGAAAAGCTGATGAGTAGGACAATACACATCCCCTTCAGAATAAGCCCAAAGCCCTGCCACAGTTCTCAACAACGTGGTTTTACCCACGCCTGAATTACCTTGAATTAATAGAGTTGAACCTTGTGGCAACGTCAAATTTAAATTCTCAATTAAGGTTTTTCCAAATGGATTACTGACAGTTAAATTCTTAAAGATCACGTCAGTTTCATGTTCGTGTAAATGGGAAGTAGATTGACGATTCGCCATATCAATCGCATAACTAAAGCCAGTTAAACGATCTAATGTGGCTTTGTATCCGGCAAAACCATCGTAAGAATTACGGAAGAAGGAAAGATTTGAATGCAACTTACCAAATACTTGTAGCGTTTGCATCAGATCGCCGAGTTTAATTTGCTTCTCAAAATAACGCCCCACTTGAATTAACAAAGGGAACACCACGGAAACTTGGCTTACTACTAGGTTAAAACCAGAGAATTTTAAGGTTCGATAAACAATATCCCACATGTTATTGATCACTGCGCCAAATTGTTTATAAAGTTGGCTACTCTCAACTTTCTCACCCGCATAAAATGCCACACTTTCCGCATATTCTTTGATACGAATTAAAGCATAACGATAGTTAGCGTTTAAGCGTTCGTTGACGAAATTCAACATAATTAATGGACGCCCTAAACGGAATGCAATCGCGGTAGTGATAATCACATAAGCAAATACCAAGAACACCATCATGCGTGGAATTTCAGTACCAAATACCATCATTGGTCCCGCTAATCCCCACAATAAGATTGTATAAGAAATCATGGAGGTGACAGCATCAATTACCCCGGTACTTAAAGAGAGCGTGGTTCGCACATAGGATTGCACATCTTGTTGAATACGTTGATCGGGGTTATCTAAGTTAGCGGAAACATACTGCGTTTTATAGTACGCGCGATTATTCATCCATTTATCTACTAACTGACCATTCAACCATTCGATCCAATCAATAGAAAAACGTTGCTCTAAATAATAGCTAAGCAATGCGGCAATGACTGAACTTGTCGCAATCACACAAAACAGCACCATTTGATCCCAAAACACAGGTTCATTAAATTCCTGCAAGGATGTGTACATATTGTTATACCACTCAGAATGGACCAAGCTAATACGCACACTGACTAATGTCATCGCTACAATTAATAAGAAAAATAGCAAAGGTTTAATACTTCGACGTGGTGAAAGATACCCACCCGCAAATTGCCAAAATTGTTTACCCCAGTGGGTAAAACGGACTAATAAGAAAATACCAAAGCTAAACACGACAGCCGTCATCGCTAGTGTTTTTACTATCCATAAAAGCGAATTAATGGCCTCTTGAGCGTAATCCATAATCAACCTATAAAATCAAAAAAGTGCGGTCATTTTAGGCAGTGTTTATTTTTAAGCAAGAAAAAATGTGATGGAGATAACATTTTTTGACTTTGTCACAAGCGGGTAAGAAATCTAATTGATATAATCCGAAATAGTTAAATTTTTAATAAATTAGAGGTCGGTATGAGTGAAACTGCGATTACCATTAGTTTGCTTGCCCTCGTTGCCGTGATTGGCCTATGGATCGGGCATTTTAAAATTAAAGGTGTAGGACTGGGCATTGGGGGGGTGCTATTTGGGGGAATTTTAGTTGCCCATTTTACCACCCAATATGGCATAAAATTAGATAGCCATACATTACATTTCGTGCAAGAGTTCGGCTTAATTCTGTTTGTTTATACGATTGGTATTCAAGTGGGGCCGGGCTTCTTTGCTTCCTTACGAAAATCAGGCTTAACCTTAAATGGATTAGGCATTTTAATCGTTGCACTTGGTGCAGTGGTGACAATTCTCATTTATAAGCTTGCGGATATTCCTCTTGATGTCGCGCTTGGTATTTACTCCGGTGCGGTCACCAATACCCCATCTCTCGGTGCGGGTCAGCAAATTCTTTCTGAATTAGGCATGTCGCAAACGACGTCTAACATGGGGATGGCCTATGCAATGGCTTATCCTTTTGGAATTTGTGGCATTTTACTTTCTATGTGGCTTATTCGTCTTTTCTTTAAAATTAAAGTGGATGAAGAAGCAGCAAATTTTGAAAAAGAAAGTGGTCATGACAAAGAAGCACTCAAAAGCATGTCTCTGAAAGTCACCAATACTAATCTCAATGGTATCCATTTGATTGAAATTCCAGGTTTTGATGATGAAGATGTTGTCTGCTCTCGTTTGAAACGGGGTGAGCTTGTTATTGTGCCGAAAGCGGATACCGATGTTCAACTTGGGGATATTTTACATTTGGTCGGCAATCCTGAAGGCTTGAAAAAAATGCACCTTATCATTGGAGAAGAGGTTGATATCCCGGTAGCCAGCTTGAGTGGCGAAATTCGTTCTGAACGCGTGGTCGTGACAAATGAAAAGGTTCTAGGAAAACAAATTCGTCATCTTGGCATTCATCAAAAATACGGTGTCGTCATTTCACGTTTAAATCGTGCGGGCGTGGAACTGGTACCAACTGCACATACAACACTTCAATTTGGTGACGTATTGCACATGGTTGGTAAAACCGACATTCTAAACCAAGCCATTTCAGTGATCGGGAATGCGAAACAAAAACTACTACAAGTGCAAATGTTACCAGTGTTTATTGGGATTGGCTTAGGGGTATTACTCGGCTCCATTCCTTTCTATATTCCAGGTTTCCCTGTAGCATTAAAATTAGGGCTAGCAGGCGGACCGTTAGTCGTCGCATTGATCCTGGCTCGAATTGGCTCTATCGGAAAACTCTACTGGTTTATGCCACCTAGTGCGAACTTGGCATTGCGCGAAATTGGTATAGTGCTCTTCCTTGCTGTAGTCGGTTTAAAATCTGGCGGTAGCTTTGTGGACACACTCACCAATGGTTCTGGTCTTGAATGGATGGGCTACGGTATTTTCATCACTCTTGTACCATTAATGATTGTAGGTATCATTGCACGTTTATATGTAAAATTAAATTATCTTTCTCTTTGTGGCCTGTTAGCGGGATCAATGACGGATCCACCAGCGCTTGCTTTCGCGAATGAACTGAAAGAAGGAAGCGGTGCTGCCGCACTCTCCTATGCGACAGTCTATCCGCTCACAATGTTCTTGCGGATTATTTCACCGCAATTGTTAGCAATTCTTTTATGGGTTTAATACCCTTTCAAACTTGGGGCAGAATAGCTGCCCCAATATTCATGCTAAGCACTATGACTGCCATAAAACAATTCAAATAAAATCAGCCCCAAGCCTACCCCTTTCCCTCATTCAATGATAGAATTCATCGCTTTATTTAAATAGGAAAAGAAATGTCATTAGTTGAATTTGTAATTGATAAACTCGATGATTTAAAAGGCACCGAAATTGTACATTTTGATGTAAAAGGCAAATCATCGATTACTGAAAATATGATTATTTGTACCGGTACATCTAGCCGCCAAGTGTCTGCTATGGCCGATAACCTTATCGCAGAATGTAAAAAATCCGGTTATGAAACCTTTGGTGAAGAAGGTCGTAATACAGCAGATTGGATCGTGGTGGATCTTGGTCAAACCATCGTACACATCATGCAGCGCGATGCACGTGAAATGTATCAATTAGAAAAACTTTGGGCATAAAGTGCGGTCAATTTTGACGGTGTTTTAAAAGGGAAAAGGATGAAAATCACATTAATTGCAGTGGGCACCAAAATGCCGGCTTGGGTTACCACCGGATTTGAAGAATACCAACGTCGTTTTCCTAAAGACATGCCTTTTGAACTCATTGAAATCCCTGCAGGCAAGCGTGGAAAAAATGCGGATATTAAACGCATCTTAGAGCAAGAAGGCAAAGCGATGCTAGCCGCTTGTGGAAAAGGCAAAGTGGTGACATTAGATATCCCTGGCAAACCTTGGACAACGCCACAACTTGCTGAGCAATTAGAGGGTTGGAAAAATGATGGTCGTGATGTGTGCTTACTCATTGGCGGGCCTGAAGGTTTATCCCCTGAATGCAAAGCGGCAGCAGAACAAAGTTGGTCACTGTCACCACTCACACTGCCCCATCCATTAGTGCGAGTTGTCGTGGCAGAAAGTTTATACCGTGCTTGGTCACTGACGACAAACCACCCTTATCACAGAGAATAACGTATTACATTACCGATGAATTTAAAAAAATTCTTTTCTGCACCAACTAATGAACCGATCCGCGATAAAAAAGCGGAGCGGAACTTGTTTGCGCGTCGAACATTGGTCGCATTCATCGGTATTTTAGCCCTAAGTGGTGTGCTATTTGCTAATATTTACCATCTCCAAGTGGTGAATTACGACATGTACCAAACTCGCTCAAATGGTAACCGCATTAAATTACTTCCGCTTCCTCCTACTCGCGGATTAATTTACGACCGTTACGGCGAATTACTGGCAGAAAACCTCACCTTTTTCGGTTTATATATCGTGCCGGAAAAAACGGAAAATTTAGACCGCACTTTTGAAGAATTGCGCTATGTTGTGGGACTCACTGATGAAGACATTGAGCATTTCAAAAAAGAGCGTCGTCGTGGTACACGCTATACGCCGATTTTACTCAAGCCTAGCCTAACGGAAGAGCAAATTGCCCGTTTTGCAGTAAACCAGTATAAATATCCAAGCCTTGATGTACGTCCTTATTTCAAACGAAATTACCTGTATGGCGAAGCCATGACTCATATTTTGGGTTATGTTGGACGCATTAATGACCGAGATGTTGAGCGCCTAAAAAAAGAAGAGAAATTTGCTAACTATTCCGGTTCTACGGACATGGGGAAACTGGGTATTGAACGTTATTACGAAGAACAACTCCATGGTACAACCGGTTTCGAAGAGGTTGAAATTAATAACCGTGGTAAAGTTATTCGTAAACTACGTGAACAACCCGCCACCGCGGGTAAAAGTATTCATCTGACTATCGATTTTACTCTTCAACGCTATATTATGTCGCTCCTTTCAGGTCAAAAAGGCGCTGTTGTTGTGCTTGATCCGAAAGATAATAGCGTATTAGCGATGGTTTCAACACCAAGCTATGACAATAATTTATTCGTCGATGGCATTTCTTCTAGTGATTACAAACGTTTACTCGAAGATCCAACTCGACCACTTTACAGTCGTGCGACACAAGGTGTGTACCCGCCTGCCTCTACTGTAAAACCATTCGTTGCTGTTGCGGCATTAACTGAAGGGGTGATTACGCCTAATACCACAATTTTTGACCCAGGCTACTGGACATTGCCAAACTCAACAAAGCGCTTCCGAGATTGGAAAAAAACAGGGCATGGTTATACGGATTTAAACAAGGCCATTACTGAATCATCGGATACTTTCTTCTATCAAACCGCCTTTAATTTAGGTATTGATCGTTTCTCCATGTGGATGAAACGTTTTGGGTTTGGTATGCCGACAGGTATTGAAATTCAAGAAGAAGCTACGGCCAATATGCCGAGTAAAGAATGGAAACAAAAACGTTATAAAAAACCATGGGTACAAGGCGATACAATCTCAGTGGGGATTGGTCAAGGTTATTGGACAGCAACACCATTACAAGTGGCAAAAGCAACCTCTATTGTGGTCAATAACGGTAAAATTCATACGCCACATTTAATGAAATCTGTTGAAGGTGCCACCATTGAGCCGTATCAAGACCCACTTTTATATGAAGATATTACCGATCCAAAACAAGCTTATTGGGATGCGGCTAAACGCGGCATGTTCAATGTGGTGAATTCAGGTGCAGGGACTGGACGAAAAGCCTTTATCGGCACGAATTACCACGTAGCAGGGAAATCCGGTACCGCACAGGTATTCAGCTTAAAGGAAAACCAAAAATATAATGCAGCGGGATTGAAAAAAGAATTACATGACCATGCTTGGTTCACGGCTTATGCGCCTTATGAAGATCCGAAATTAGTTGTGACGATTATTTTAGAAAACGCGGGTGGTGGTTCAAGTAATGCAGCACCAATTGCACGTCAAATTATGGATTTCTATTTGAATAAACGCTTGCCACAAATTGAACGTCAAGAAAATGCTGAAAAAGAGAAAAAGACGGACCAAACTGATTTAGATGCGCCAGCACTAGAATCTCAACCAAGTGAGAATGAATAATGGAAGAAAAAGTGCCTTTATGCTTGCGATTATGGCAACGCTTACATATTGATTTTTTATTATTTATTGGATTAGCCGCTATTACAGCTTATGGCATGCTTGTGCTTTATAGTGCATCAGGTGCCAGTGAAGTCATGTTCCAAAATCGTATTATTCAGGTCATATTAGGTTTTGCCGTGATGATGATTATGGCGCAACTTCCCCCTAAATTTTATCAGCGACTCGCCCCTTACTTATATTTGGTGGGTTTTATCATGCTGATTTTGGTTGATGCTATCGGTACAACCAGTAAAGGGGCGCAACGTTGGTTAGATCTTGGGTTTATTCGCTTTCAGCCTTCTGAAATTGTCAAACTCGCGGTACCATTAATGGTCGCGGTATATTTAGGTAACCGTCCGCTACCACCGAAAATGAGCGAAACCTTTATTGCTATCGCCATGATTATTGTGCCAACTTTACTTGTGGCTATTCAACCAGACTTAGGGACATCAATTCTGGTTAGTGCATCGGGCTTATTCGTGGTATTCTTAGCAGGGATGAGTTGGTGGCTTATTCTTGCTGCTGTAGTTGGATTAGCGGCATTTATTCCTATCATGTGGATGTATTTAATGCATGACTACCAACGCATGCGTGTATTAACCTTACTTGACCCCGAGAAAGATCCACTTGGGGCGGGTTACCATATTTTGCAATCCAAAATTGCCATCGGTTCAGGCGGTATATCTGGCAAGGGATGGATGCAAGGGACACAATCCCAATTAGAATTTTTGCCTGAACCACACACTGATTTTATTTTTGCCGTGATGAGTGAAGAACATGGAATGGTCGGTTTTCTTATTCTGATGGCAATTTATTTGTTTATTATTATCCGTGGCTTAATAATTGCGGTAAATGCAGAAACCTCTTTCGGGCGTATTCTTGCTGGTGCAACCACACTGATATTCTTCGTTTATGTCTTCGTGAATATTGGTATGGTGAGTGGCATTTTGCCTGTTGTAGGGGTGCCTTTACCACTCTTTAGCTACGGCGGTACCTCATATGTCGCCATCATGGCAAGCTTTGGTTTAGTGATGTCCATTCATACTCACAAACCTCGCTTTATGAAAGGGAACTAATTTCCCTTTTGGCTTTCTTATGAAGAGCACCGATAATCTTGAAAGTAATAAGTATGACATTAAAAAACATCTTAAAAACGACCGCACTTTTTACCTTGATAAGCAGCTCAAGTTTTTCTGCTTTTGCCGATACGCAAAAAATGTATGGTATTCAAGGGGATTCGCTGTCGATTACTACGACCGTTCAAGCGCCACAAAGCTATGAAGTGAATGGTAAAACATACACCACACAAGGTGATGAGGCAAAGTCCTATTCAAAAGAAGGGACAGCAAGTTATTACCACCATAAATTTAATGGTCGTAAAACAGCTAATGGTGAACGCTATGATTCGGCACTTTTCACTGCCGCACATAAAACCTTACCTTTGAATTCTTATGCGGTTGTTACAAACTTACATAACAATCGCAAGGTGATTGTGCGAATTAATGATCGTGGTCCGTTTAGTGAGAAACGTATCATTGACTTATCTCATTCTGCCGCAAAAGAATTAGGCCTTATTGCTCGTGGTACAGGGCAAGTAAGAATTGAAGCTTTACATGTGGATCACAAAGGTCAAATTTCAGGTGCGGGAGCAAAAACGCTTGCCAAGCATGCTAAAACACAAGAAGCCAGTGAGCGTTTAGTCGTCAATAAAAATAGCGAAAAAAAAAATCAAAACTTAGACAGCACAAACGATGCAAAAACTGTTTTCAAGCTAAAACTACTCGCGCTGTCGTCAAAAAGCCAAGCAGAAAGCATCATCACAAAACTCGCGTTAGATGACATCAAAACGGAAATTAACCAAAATGGGCGAAACTATGAAATCCATTTTGGCCCATTAGCGGATCAAGCGGATATTAATCAATTAAAAACAAAATTACAAAAAACGATCAATGGGCAACCCGTAATCGTTTATACTTATAAAAACCAATAAGCTATTAAAGGAAATGCTATGTTAAAACAATCTGCAAAATTGAAAAAAATTGTACTCTTCTCGGGATTAATAGCAGCGTCAACATTTGCTGCCGCTGAAGATATTCAATACGGTATCGCTGTACCGGAAGTGAATGCGCAAACTTATGTTTTAATGGATTACAATTCTGGTGCGGTACTTGCATCACTTAACCCAGACCAACGTCAATACCCTGCCTCATTAACAAAAATGATGACTAGCTACGTAGTTGGTGCGGCATTAAAACAAGGTAAAATCCATAATGAAGATATGGTGACAATTAGCGAAAGCGCTTGGGGTAGAAATTTCCCTGATTCATCAAAAATGTTCTTAAATTTAAATCAACAAGTGTCAGTGGGAGATTTAAACAAAGGGATTATCATTGTTTCTGGTAATGATGCCTGTGTTGCTGTAGCTGAACATATTTCGGGTACCGTGGCTAACTTCGTTGATACCATGAATAAATACGTTCAACAATTTGGCTTAAAAAATACTAACTTCACCACACCACATGGTTTAGACGATCCAAACCAATATTCAACTGCACGTGATATGGCGATTATTGGTGCGCATATTATTCGTGATTTACCGGAAGAATATAAAATCTACTCAGAAAAAGACTTTACTTTCAACAAAATCAAACAACCTAACCGTAATGGCTTATTATGGGATAAAACCATTAACGTTGATGGTATGAAAACCGGACACACAAGCCAAGCAGGTTATAACCTTGTCGCATCAGCAACAAGTCCAAACAATATGCGTTTAATTTCTGTTGTAATGGGTGTACCGACCTATAAAGGCCGTGAAGTAGAAAGTAAAAAACTCTTACAATGGGGTTTTGCTAACTTTGAAACCTTAAAAACTCAAAAAGCAGGTGAAGAAATTTCAAAACAATCTGTTTACTACGGTGATAAAGGTGACGTTAAACTTGGTGTCTTAGAAGATGGCTTTATCACTGTGCCAAAAGGTAAACAAACTGACTTAAAAGCACGTTATGAATTAGATAACAAATACTTACAAGCTCCTTTAGCAAAAGGTCAAGTGGTGGGTAAAATCGTTTATCAATTAAACGGCAAAGATGTCGCTACCGTAAATCTTCAAGCATTAGAAGATGTACAAGAAGGCGGCTTCTTAGGTAAAGGTTGGGACTGGTTAGTGTTAACAGTTAAAGGATTATTTGACTAAACACCTTGAAAATTAACCGCACTTCCCCATTTATATCACATCAATAAATTCGTAAGGTGTGTGAATTTAGCTGATTCACGCACCTTATTCTTAAATTAAGGAAACAACATGACAACCGAAAACGATTATGAAAAACTAAAAGAAGTAATGGAATTCCCCGCTGCAATGACATTTAAAGTCGCAGGTGTTAACCGTGAAGGTTTAGCGCAAGACATCGTAGCAGTGATACAAAAATATTTACCGGGTGATTATATTCCAAAGGAAAAACGCAGTAGTAAAGGCACGTATAATTCAGTTTCGATTGATATCGTCGCGCAAAACTTTGAGCAAGTAGAAACCCTTTACAAAGAACTTGCAAAAGTTGAAGGCGTCAAAATGGTTCTCTAAGATGAACAATACTGATTTAATTGTCCGTCAATTAGGATTACAAGATTATCAGGAAATCTGGCATAAAATGCAGGAATTCACGGATAATCGAAATGCAGAAACCACCGATGAAATTTGGCTAGTTGAGCATCATCCTGTTTTCACACAAGGCCAAGCAGGCAAACCGGAACACTTATTACAACGCAGTAATATTCCTGTTGTTCAATCTGATCGTGGTGGTCAAATTACCTATCATGGTCCTGGTCAGCAGGTCATGTATGTGCTCATTGATATTAAACGTCATGAACATTTAAATGTTCGCCAATTAGTGACCGCACTTGAACAATCCGTTGTAAAAACCCTAGCAGACTATGGTATTGAAGGTTATCCCAAACCAGATGCACCTGGCGTGTATATTGATGGCAAAAAAATCTGTTCATTAGGTTTACGCATTCGAAAAGGCTGCTCTTTCCATGGCCTCGCGTTTAATATCAATATGGATCTTAATCCTTTCCATTACATTAATCCTTGTGGCTATGCAGGGCTTGAAATGTGTCAGCTTACTGATTTTATCGGTAAAGAAGAGGCAACACTTGACAAGGTTTCCCCAAAATTAATTAAACACTTTGCCGAACTTTTGGGCTATAATGTTACAAATTTATAACATTCACTTTTATAACACATTTAAAAATGCCTGAATCAGGCATTTTTCTTTAGGAAAGAACAATGTCAACTCCTTTTAAAATGGAACGCGGTGTGAAATACCGTGATGCCGCCAAAACATCGATTATCCCTGTTAAAAACATCGATCCTAATCAAGAATTATTGAAAAAGCCGGAATGGATGAAAATCAAATTGCCATCTAGCTCATTAAAGATTGAGACTATCAAAAACGGGATGCGTCGTCATGGGCTACATTCTGTCTGCGAAGAAGCGTCTTGTCCAAATCTACACGAGTGCTTTAACCATGGTACGGCAACCTTTATGATTTTAGGGGCGATTTGTACTCGTCGTTGCCCATTCTGTGACGTTGCACATGGTAAACCCTTACCGCCCGATCCGGATGAACCACGTAAATTAGCTGAAACTATCCAAGATATGAAGTTGAAATATGTGGTGATTACCTCTGTTGACCGCGATGATTTACCTGATCGTGGTGCGGGTCATTTTGCTGAATGTGTCAAAGAAGTGCGTGCATTAAACCCTGGCATTAAAATTGAGATTTTAGTGCCGGATTTCCGTGGACGTATTACTCAAGCCTTAGAAAAATTAAAAGACAATCCACCGGATGTATTCAACCACAACTTGGAAAATGTGCCACGTTTATATAAAGAAATTCGTCCAGGTGCCGATTATCAATGGTCTTTAAAATTACTTCATGATTTCAAAGAAATGTTCCCAAATATCCCAACGAAATCAGGCTTAATGGTTGGATTAGGTGAAACTAATGAAGAAATTCTTGAAGTGATGGAAGACTTACGTGCAAATGGCGTCACCATGCTTACACTGGGTCAATACCTTCAACCAAGTCGCCATCACTTACCAGTTGCTCGCTATGTGCCACCAGCCGAATTTGATGAGTTCCGTGATAAAGCCAACGCAATGGGCTTTGAACACGCAGCTTGTGGTCCATTTGTTCGCTCTTCCTACCATGCTGATTTACAAGCAAGTGGTGGATTAGTGAAGTAATCAAAAACAGATAAAAAAATGACCGCACTTTGAATCTCAAGTGCGGTCATTTTTTATATTATCCTTTCAGCTAGTCAGTTGCAGCTGGCTTATCTTCTTCGCCCTCATCAGTCTCCATCATGCTTTCTTGACGAAGATCTTCAAGCGTACGCCCATTAATTAAGTAACCATTTTCCGTTTTTTCCACTCTAGAAACGTAATTATCACCTTCTTCTACAAATTCTCGGTGAAGTTTTCCATCATGTTTCACAAAGCTACTTAAATATTGCCAAAAGTATGAATTTTCCTTAATGGCTAAGGCTTTTTCATTTTGATCATCAAACAACATTTTACTTAATGTCAGATTAAATGTGCCTTCAATATTATCTGGAATCATGTCTGATGAATCATCTTCGGGCACTTGAGGCACAATACCACTCACTTCCAATTTTACAGGATAAGCATTGGTCTCTGGATAAGTATTTAGATTTAAATTCAATGTTGCATTATCAACGATTAAATCAAGCTCTTTCCAAGAATTTTTGATATATTTATCGAATGTGGCTGACGTTAAATGCGTGCTGCATAAGGCCCCATAAAACGGTGCTGAGCAAAATCTTGCTGATAAATGCGCTTTGCTATGATTAATTTTAAATGGTGCATCAATCGCTAATTTTTCAAATTGGAAGCCTGCACTTGGGTAACTGGCTTTATTCGCTGACAATGTGATATGTTCATTATATTGATCATTGTCTAGTGTTTCCGTCTTATCACTGGCTGATACGTCATCAAGCACTAAATCAGCCATATTAAATGATTTTAAGGCTGCCTCAATATTGGTTTTGCCACTAAATTCTTTCACCCATTTATCTTTGGCATTCAAGAAGTCTTTATTATCTTTTGAGGGTGCCTCTTTCTCAGCAAAAGCATCTAATAAAAATGGTACAAACGCCAATTCGTTTGCCACGTTGTAATCATCTAACTGAATATTAACTTTACCGCCTTTAGCTTCCCATTTACGCGCTTCATCGGCAGGGGTTTGTTTCACACTATCAACATTCAGTTTAAAATCTACATTAGCCTTGGTTAAATCCGTATTCGTCAACTTAAGTTCAAGACCGGCATTTTGTAAGTTAAAGTAAGGTTGATTATTTTTAGGCACATTGACAGAAAGCACGGATAATGAACCATCAAAACGATCGTTTTGTGTAAAAATTTTCGTTAACAAATTGACGCCATCTTTAATGTCTAGTGAGCCATCACTTAATTTTTTAAATTCATGATGAAAATTGACTGCACTTGGCACGCCATTTTGTTTAATCAATAAATTCAAACCACCAGCTGTTGCTTGGCTTTCTTCTGTCGTACGGCTTTTATTGGCAATACGTAAAATATCACTACTGAATTTCGTACTCAGATCACGCTTATCTGCCTCACCTGATTTCACGTCAAAGTGGTACGTCGCATTTTTCATATAAACATGGGTGTTTTCGCCATTTAACAACGCCACTTCGGCATTTTTCGCGGTTAAGTCAATACTTGATAGATCGTATTGATTTGCGCCGACAGGCACTAGGCGAGCTTCACCCTCAATTTGTTCCAGTTTAGTGTCTTTATCGTAATTAAAACCACTTAGAGTTGTTTTTAGCTCAACTTCTTTATTTTTTAAGAAATGAAGACCGATAGAAAGGTTTTGGGACTTATTCGCAAAATCACGGAATTCCGTCAAAATATCAGACTGTAAATAATCCCCTACCGGCGAAAATTTACTATTAATCGTGTTTTTATCAATCGTGATATTTAATGTTTTATTTAATTGACGAACTAATTGATCAGATAACTGAGACTCCGCTGTAATGAAGAAAGGCAGTGCGGTGAGCTTAGTTGAAATCACATTTGTGCTTTTTGCATCGCTATCTTTTACACTAAAGATTAACTCGCGAATAAAAAAGTTTTTCGCGGTTTGCGTCACATTCAATGTTGCTTGATTATCCAAAGAGTAAGGGAAATTTTTTAATACCTGATCGATTTTGTGATTGGTATAAAATTGTGCGCCGATCCCAAGTGCCACTGCGATAGCCGAAATCGTCAATGCTATTGTTCTTTTCTTGCTCATAATGTCCCCAAATACGATCTCAATTTACGATCTCAAAATCCTTTTGAAAAATTAACCGCACTTTTCTCTTCAAAGTGCGGTCAGTTTCCAGTCTATTTTAGCCTAAGATTTTATCTAATTCTTGGCTTACAGCTTCCACTTTTTGAGTACCATCTAAACGGAAATATTGCGTATTACCTGCTTTCGCTTCAGCTTGGTAATAATCAATTAATGGGCTGGTTTGTTTGTGGTAAACCGCTAAACGATCTAACACCGTTTCTGGTTTATCATCGGCACGGATAATTAAATCTTCACCCGTTACATCATCTTTACCTTCCACTTTTGGTGGGTTGTAAACGATATGATAAGAACGGCCCGATGCTTGGTGTACGCGACGACCACTCATACGTTCAACGATCACTTCATCCGGTACATCAAACTCTAAAACGTAATCAATTTTCACGCCAGAATCTTTTAATGCATCCGCTTGTGGAATCGTACGTGGGAAACCATCTAATAAGAAACCATTTGCACAATCTGGTTGAGAAATACGATCTTTTACTAATGCAACGGTTAATTCATCCGGTACTAATTTTCCTTCATCCATTAATGCTTTTGCTTGTTTGCCTAATTCTGTCCCCGCTTTAATCGCTGCACGGAACATATCCCCTGTTGAAATTTGTGGGATACCAAACTTGTTCATAATAAATTGTGCTTGTGTGCCTTTTCCTGCACCTGGTGCACCTAAAAGAATGATTTTCATACGAATCTCCAATAAATAATAGACCTGTTTAAAATACCGTTAAAGCCTTGTTTGGTCAAATGATTTTGCTGTTAATTTTGACCGCACTTTATTTTATTTTAAGCTTTTTCATTTCCTTTTTCATTCCATGGCGCCACCCAGAATAAACAAATCATTCCTGGGATAGCGAGGAATAAACAAATCCAGAAAAAATGATAGTAACCTACTGCTTTGACTAAGTAACCCGATAACATACCAAGCCCTTTACTCGGTAAAGCAGAAAGGCTGGTAAATAAGGCTAACTGAGTGGCTGTATAAAGCGGATTGGTTTCACGAGCCATAAAAGCAACAAAGGCAGCAGTGCCCAGACCGACACCGATATATTCCCCCGCAATCACGAAACCTAATTTCCAAAGTTCAGCAGCACCGATTTGGTCAAAATGCCCAAATGCCGCTAACCAAATAAATCCACCAATAGTGATTAATTGGATAAAACCAAATACCCATAATGCGCGATTAATGCCTAAGCGTAACATAATCACGCCACCCACGAGACCTGCAGAGATACTTGCCCAAAGTGAGGTACTTTTTACCACCAACGCAATATGCTCTTTTTCAAAGCCCATGTCATAGACGAATTTCGTTTGTAACGTAGTGGCAAATGAATCACCAAATTTATACAAGAACAAAAAGAGTAAAAAACCGATCGCTTGGGCGACACCTTTGCGTTGGAAGAACTCTTTCAAAGGTATCCAAAACACCATATAGAAAGGTTGATCACGATCGACTTGCGCAATGTTTGGTTCTTTCGCCAAAAAGAGCGTCATAAATATGCCCGCTAGCATACAAAGTGCGGTCAATAAAAAGACGGTTTCCCATGGATAAATCGTCGCTAAATAAAGTGAGAGTCCCCCAGGAATTAAGCCCGCAACGCGATAAGCATTAATGTGGATGGTGTTCCCCAATCCTAATTCATTATCCGTTAAAATCTCACGACGGTAAGCATCGAGCACAATATCTTGTGTCGCTGAGAAAAAGGCAATGAATGTGGCAATTTTAGCCACCGTACTTAATTCTGCCACGGGATCAAACTGACTTATCGCATAAAGGGAAATCAGCAAAACCACTTGAGAAATCAATAACCAACTACGACGACGCCCTAAAAAATGCGGGAAATAGCGGTCTAATAATGGCGCCCATAAAAACTTCAAACCATATGGCACCATCACCCCTGTCAATGCACCGATTAATTCAACAGAAAGTCCTTTATCGGTCAGCCACACTGGCAACATTTGCAATAACACGAAAAGTGGTAAACCCGAACTAAATCCAGTGAAAACACAGATCAGCATTTTGCGGGTAAATATTTGACTAGAAAGGGATTGTTCTGACATAAAGTGCGGTTATTTTTGAGCGTATTTTATCTGATTAAAATATTAAGGGCGGAATGATGCTCCGCCCAACAAGAGTGAGATTAATCTCGATATCCTTTCGGATTATTTTTTTGCCAATTCCAAGTATCTTTCATCATTTGCTCAAGACCTCGTTCTGCTGTCCAATTTAACTCTTTCGCTGCAAGGCTTGGATCGGAATAGCAGGTTGCAATATCACCTGGACGACGTGCCACAAGACGATATGGAATTTTAATATTGTTCGCTTGCTCAAACGCTTTCACCATATCCAGTACAGAATAACCGGTACCTGTACCTAAGTTATAAATGTGTAAACCTGCGTCATTTTCATGACGATTTAATGCTTTTAAGTGACCAATCGCTAAATCCACCACGTGAATATAATCACGTACACCTGTGCCGTCATGAGTATCATAATCGCTACCAAACACGGAAAGTTGCGGTAATTTACCGATCGCAACTTGGCTGATATAAGGTAATAGGTTATTTGGAATACCATTTGGATCTTCACCAATCAAGCCACTTGCGTGTGCGCCCACTGGGTTGAAATAACGTAAGATCGTCATACTAAATTGCGGTTCAGCTTTCGCAACATCAGTCAGAATTTGTTCCACCATATATTTAGATGTACCGTAAGGGTTAGTTGTGCCGCCCACTTTGCAATCTTCTGTAATAGGAATAATTTCAGGATCGCCATAAACTGTTGCAGATGAACTAAATACAAAGTTCCACACGCCTGCTTTTTTCATTTCTTGAATCAAAACAATCGTGCCTGATACGTTATTCATATAGTATTCAGCGGGTTTTTGAACACTTTCACCCACGGCTTTTAAACCCGCAAAATGGATGACCGATTGAATACTGTTTTCAGCAAAGATTTTTTGTAATAAAGCACGATCTAAAATATCGCCCTCATAAAATTTCACGTCTTTGCCCGTGATTTCTTTTACGCGTTCTAAAGATTTTGGGGAGGAATTGCATAAATTATCCAATACCACCACTTCTTTATTTGCATTTAATAATTCCACTACGGTGTGTGAACCGATATAGCCGGCGCCACCTGTTACTAAAATCGCCATGGGTTGCTCCTTAATCATTTTGTTCGTGAATTATAACATTGATTTCTATGATACATAAATTTATCCACTCTTTTGACCGCACTTTGGTGTGATCGTTGTCACAGAATAAACATTTTTCTCTGGAATTTTGATTTGAGTCATTGAAGCGTCTCTCGATGAGGCGAATAATAGCCTGCGAAAATCAAAAAGATAAAGGAAGACAACATGAAACCTCAAACACTTCAAAAAACCGCACTCGCATTACTCGTTGGTTGGTATGCCGCCAATGCTGCCGCTTATTCTGAACAAGGCCAAGCCGGTAATACCAAAAGCTGGGAAAGCACCGAATACCTTAAAGACTGGGGTTTAACCTCAATGAATGCCTCCACGGCTTATGCCCTTGGCTTTAATGGTTCTGGCGTGAAAATTGGCGTAATGGATTCGGGTGTACTATTAAACCACCCTGAATTTCAAGATGGTCGAATCCACGTTGTAAAAACAGAAGGGACTTACAGTAAAGATGGCATGCGTTATCCCGATGCCTCGGTGGGAAATGGTCCAATTAATAAAAATGAACCCGTAAAAAACGGCAAACGTAATTTTGATAAAACAGATAATGGCATATTTACTAAAGGTGAAGCCTTCAATATTGACGGGGCATGGCATAAATACACAAATGATTCACACGGCACGCACGTTGGCGGCACAATGGCGGCAAGCCGAGACGGCAATGAAATGCATGGTGTAGCATTCGGCGCTAATCTGTATTCTGCCAATACCGGTGGTAACGACAACATGACCTATGGGCCAAATCAAGACTATGGTTTCTTCTTACAAGGCTACTCTGCCCTAGCAGATGCTGGCGCCAAAGTGATTAATAACAGTTGGGGCTCAAACCGTCGTGTCAATTCATCCTTTGCTGGTGCGTTAGGTTATAAACCAAAATACGATTGGCGTGATGTACCTGAATATGGCGTGCAATATTATGATGTACCAAAAGCACCTGAGCCAATTTCCAGTCCTGCGGCACATATTTATTTAAGTAACTTAGGCGAAGCTGAAAAAGCTTATTATCAATTTGTCACAAGTGGTGAGAAAAACTTTGTTGATGCGGCTTATGAAGTAGCTAAGAATAGAAAAGTGATTCAAGTCTTTACCGCGGGTAACCGTAGTATGATGGCTGAGTCCTTTACGCGTGCTATGTTGCCACATTTTAGACCTGATGCAGAAAAATACTGGGTAAACGTCACCGGGCAAGTGGGAGGTGAAGGCTATCCAAATGACTCAAATGACGATGTGAGCGATGGAAAAGCAGGTGCAGATATTCAAGAATTTAACCTCGCCGGCCATTCAAAATGGTGGACGATTGCGGCACCATCCGCCAACATCTATTCCGCCTATATTCAATTACAAGACAACAACACTTATGGCGATCCTATCTACAAATCGGCTGGTGGTACTTCAATGGCTGCACCTCACGTAAGTGGTGCGTTAGGTGTCATCTTTTCTCGCTATCCATACATGACAACCGATCAGGCACGTGATGTCATGCTGACCACTGCAAGACAAACCACGCTTCGTAAAGGGCTTGAAGGTAAACCATTAGAACGTTGGGAAACTGAACAAGGTGTACCGAGTAACGTTTGGGGTTGGGGGATTTTAGATCTTGGCAAAGCCATGTTTGGTCCGGGTCAATTCTTAGGAAACATGAAAATCAACCTCAATCAAAATGATGTTTGGTCAAATGATATTAGCGATAAAGCCATCAAAGCACGTCAAGTCGAAGATCAAGCAGAAGCGGCAACTTGGACAACGCGCAAAGCAGAATTACAAGCTTTAATGCAAAATCGTGCGGGCGCGACAGCTGAAGAAAAAGCGGAATATCAAGTAGGTTTAGCGCGTGAAGCTGCTCGTAATGAACGTGCTGCACAAGGCTATGTCGGTGCATTAACTAAAAATGGTTCTGGCACCTTAACCCTCACCGGTAATAACAGCTTCACTGGTGAAATTACTGTGAATGAAGGTCAGCTTTCAGGGTTAAATCAATCCCTTGGTTCGGCACAACAAGTCATCGTAAAACAAGGTGCAACATTGGAAGTGTTACCAAAAGCGGAAGTCACTAAACCAAGTGAGAATGGATTTGTTACTGAAACCTTAACCAGCACCGCGAAAACGGTCACTGCGACAGTGGAAAAAGGTGGTCGTTTCTTACTGAATAATGGTATTGCTAACGTCAATGCAACCTTTGCAGACGGTTCTGTTTTAGTGCCAAATAAATTTGACGAAGAAATTCTACCTCAATTACAACAAGATCCACAAAAAGCGGTATCTGTGCAAGGTACTGGCTCATTTGTGGGAGCTGAAAATGCGGTAGTTGAAACACCTCGTACTTATGATTTTTTTGCCGTTAAAAATGAAAGTAATGCGAATACGTTGAAAGTAACCGTTCAGAAAAAAGCTCTTTCATCTGCAGCAACCACTGAAAATGAAGTGGCTATCGCCAATGCCTTAGATGCAGCAACAAGCAGTGCGGCATATCAAAACCTCATTTGGGGAACAAAAGAGAATGCTCGCCAAGCTTTTGCTCGTTTAAGCTATGATGAAGATCTCGCGGCTGAACAACACAATGTGTTAAATGGCTTATTGCTTCGTCAGCAACTTGCCCAACCTGGTGCAGTAAGAGCACAACTTAATACCGACACACAAATTTGGACAAGTGGCACCTTCACCCACTTCAGCACGGATAGTTTAAGCAGTCATGCGTACAATCAACTTGTGGGTATTGATGCAACCATTGATACAAACAAACATGTAGGTGTATTTGTTGGTTCAACACAAAACAGTCATAAAATTGACCGCACTTTAAAAGATCGTGCCGTACATTTAGGCTTAACGGCTGAACATCGTTTCAACGTATTAACACCGAAAATTGGTTTTATTCAAAGCTGGGGTAAACACGAACAACGCGCTGAATTTGCACAAGGTGTGAAAACCCATAGCCAAACACAAAATGTCTTTGCTGAACTTGCCTACACAGGCTTAAAAGGCGAACATTTTGCGATTGAACCTTATGCCGGCGTAAGCTATATGCACATCAAAAATAAAGGTGTGACAAAAGGCGAAGTGCAGTTAAAAAACAACAATCGTGATTTAATCGTCACCTCTGCAGGTTTACGTCCATCCATTCCATTTGCAATCGGTGGCGTTCAATTAAACTTATTAGGTGATGTGGCTTATCATCGTTTCCATAAAGATAAAGCCGCTGAAGGCAGCTTAGTTATCAATAATCAAGGTGTAGCGAATCTTTATGGTAAAGAATTGAAAAATGTCGTTACGACAGGCGTCGCATTACAAGCTCAATTTACACCAGTACTGAGTGTGAAAGTCGGCTATCAAGGTGCTTACAACCACGATACGAAAGCGAATAATGTTAATGCAGAACTACGTTTCTCATTTTAACGATATTCAATAAGACAAAAGTGCGGTCAGTTTTTGAGAAGTTTTAAAAATTGACTGCACTTTGTATTAGATACTTTTAGTTATATTCATTTCAAATATCTAAAAGCTTAGCCCTACAATGCTCAATTCTAAGAGATATATTTCTTAAATATCCAATCATTAAAATTCAATTTAATATTTCCACATATATTTCATCCTCAAACTTCTCAATACTAGAAATATCTAAAATGCACTCACCAATCCTTTTAACATGAAAACTGAATATAGAACTAAAACCAAACTCATTACTTTTAAAACACAAAAACAAGACACAAGGCTTATTAGGAAAGACTTTATTCCATTTAGCCTTGAAAGCATTAACAAAACAAAATGATTCTTTCTTAACATTCTTATGGATATAATCTTCAATATATATTTTATTAATAGAAAACTCATACCCAGAGAAATCTAAAAATTGCTCTCTAATATTATCAATAGTTATATCATTACTATACTCATCACTCCATAACCAACTAAAAAAAACACATTTATTTATCTCAACAAACCCCTTATCTAATATGCAAGATAATTCTGTAGATAAATTTTCATGACTACAAACATCATTAAAAGAATCTCTCATTTTTGGATTCATATAAATCATTTTTCTTCTCCAAATAATTTAAACCTTTATCTATAATCAGGTTATTCAATATTCCTTGTATATAAAAAAAGGTTTACTAGCACATTGATATGATTCTTTGCTTTTATTTTCACAACAGAGAATATCACATAAGTATTCTCTGAACCCACTCCAACATTCGCATTTTTAATACTAGTAGATAAATAAAAAAGGCATCAACTTGATGCCTTTTAAATTCATTAACATGAAGAATTAACGTTCATTCCAACGTTTGATTGATTCACGAATCACTTCTTTCGCTTCTTCTACATCGCCCCAGTGAGTCACTTTCGTTGAACCTGGTTTTTTTAATGCTTTGTAGTTGTTGAAGTGGAATTCAATTTGTTTGATTAATTGCGCTGGTACATCGGCAAGGCTGTTGTATGCATTGCCTGTATCGCGGTCATCTGCTGGCACACAAACGATTTTATCGTCCACTTCGCCATCATCAACGAATTTCATCACACCGATTACTTTTGCTTCAAGGAATACACCCGTTGCAAGTGGTTGACGAGTTAATAATAAAACGTCTAACTCATCGCCATCTTCATCTAAAGTTTGCGGAATGAAACCATAGTTAGTTGGTTTTGCGAAGATCGCAGGCTCAACACGGTCTAATTGGAACGCTGCAACTTTACGGTTCCATTCGATTTTGTGGCAGCTCCCTTCTGGAATTTCATTTACCACATTGATAATGCCAGCATCTACATCGCCTGGCGTTAAAATTTGATTAAAATCAGCCATTGTTTTTCCTTTTTTTGATTACGTTAAAAACTTTCAGAGTATAGCAGTTTTTAGTCGATAAAAAAATATGCGAAAAACATCCTCAAAACTGACCGCACTTTCCCGCCAGACCGACAAAAAAACGATTGCGCAAACGTTTACTTTTAAATAATTTGCTATAAAATAGCACGTCTTTTTTTGATTATTAGCCTAGGGGACTTTATGTCAAGTTTAGAAAAAACCTTTGAACTCAGCAAACGCGGTTCAACGGTTCGTCAAGAAATCATTGCGGGTTTAACCACCTTCTTAGCCATGGTGTATTCCGTGATTGTTGTGCCTAAAATGCTTGGTGATGCAGGCTTTCCGGCTGAATCAGTGTTTATCGCAACCTGTTTAGTGGCGGGGCTTGGTTCGATTTTAATCGGCTTTTGGGCAAATGCGCCAATGGCGATCGGTTGTGCCATTTCATTAACTGCCTTCACCGCATTTAGCTTAGTCATTGGTCAACATGTTTCTATTCCTGTGGCATTAGGTGCTGTATTCCTTATGGGTTTGGTATTCACCTTAATCTCTGCGACAGGTATTCGCTCTTGGATCTTACGTAACCTGCCATCAAGCATCGCGCATGGTGCAGGGATCGGGATCGGCTTATTCTTACTTTTAATCGCCGCAAACGGTGTAGGCTTAGTGGTCGGCAACCAAGCGGGTTTACCAGTTAAATTAGGTGATTTCACTTCGTTCCCTGTGATGATGTCCTTAATCGGTCTTGCATTCATTATTGGCTTAGAAAAAATGAAAGTAAAAGGCGGGATTTTATGGGTCATCATCGCGATTACTATCGTCGGTTTAATCTTCGATCCAAATGTAACATTCAATGGCCAAATCTTCAAAATGCCAACCTTTGGTGAAAACTCACTTTTCTTACAATTAGATTTGCAAGGTGCATTACAACCAGCCATTTTACCAATTGTCTTTGCTTTAGTGATGACTGCCGTATTTGATGCAACTGGTACTATTCGTGCCGTTGCAGGTCAAGCGGACTTATTAGACAAAGACGGACAAATCATCAACGGTGGCAAAGCCTTAACCTCTGACTCTGTAAGTAGCTTATTCTCGGGTTTATTCGGTACTGCGCCAGCCGCCGTTTATATCGAATCTGCAGCAGGTACAGCCGCTGGCGGTAAAACCGGTATCACCGCTATCGTCGTCGGCGTATTATTCTTATTAATGTTATTCTTCCAACCACTTGCATTCTTAGTGCCAGGTTATGCAACTGCACCGGCGTTAATGTATGTGGGCCTATTAATGTTAAGTAATGTAAGTAAATTAGACTTCGACGATTTCGTAGGCGCAATGAGCGGCTTAGTTTGTGCGGTATTCATCGTGCTCACCGCAAACATCGTAACGGGTATTATGCTTGGCTTTGCGGCATTAGTGATTGGTCGTATCGTGAGTGGCGATGTGAAAAAACTCAACATCGGCACAATTATCATCGCTGTTGTACTTGTGGCATTCTATGCTGGCGGCTGGGCGATTTAATTAAATACAATCTTGATAAGGCGAACAATAGTTCGCCTTTTTTATTTCTAGCCTCAAAAAACAATCGAAAAACCAACCGCACTTTTACTTTACAAATCCCTAAATCCGCCTAAAATACAGGCCTTTAATACGGCTTGCCAAAAGCAAGCTACTGACCTGAAATCAGACAAGAGAATATTATGACAACCCCATTTAAACCTGAATTACTCTCCCCTGCGGGCTCCCTCAAAAACATGCGCTACGCCTTCGCGTATGGCGCAGATGCCGTTTATGCAGGCCAACCACGTTATAGCTTACGTGTACGTAACAATGAATTTAATCACGCCAATTTAAAAATCGGGATCGATGAAGCCCATGCGCTTGGCAAAAAATTCTATGTGGTCGTAAACATTGCACCGCATAACTCCAAACTCAAAACCTTTATCAAAGATTTACAACCTGTGATCGACATGAGTCCTGATGCCTTAATTATGTCTGACCCAGGCTTAATCATGTTGGTGCGTGAAAACTTCCCGGATATTGATATTCACCTTTCTGTACAAGCGAATGCGGTAAACTGGGCAACGGTAAAATTCTGGAAACAAATGGGATTAACTCGTGTGATTTTATCGCGCGAATTGTCCATTGAAGAAATTGCTGAAATTCGCCAACATGTGCCCGATATCGAACTCGAAATCTTCGTACACGGTGCGTTATGTATGGCATATTCTGGCCGTTGCTTGCTTTCTGGCTATATCAACAAACGCGACCCTAACCAAGGCACTTGCACGAATGCTTGCCGTTGGGAATACAAACTGGAAGAAGGTACGATGGATGAAGTAGGTAACATCGTGCCAAAAATCGATCCTGCTCAACAAATTGAAGTGAAAAATGTGGCGCCAACCTTGGGCGAAGGTGCGGTAACGGATAAAGTCTTCCTTTATACTGAATCACAAAAACCCGATGAGCAAATGACGGCATTTGAAGATGAGCACGGCACCTACTTTATGAACTCAAAAGATCTGCGTGCAGTACAACACGTGGAAAAATTGACCGCACTTGGTGTGCATTCTTTAAAAATCGAAGGCCGTACTAAATCATTCTATTACTGCGCAAGAACCGCACAAGTTTACCGCAAAGCTATTGATGATGCGGCTGCAGGCAAACCATTTGATGAAAGCTTAATGGATACGTTGGAATCCCTTGCCCATCGTGGTTATACCGAAGGGTTCTTACGTCGCCATACGCACGATGAATACCAAAATTACGAATATGGCTACTCTATCTCTGAACGCCAACAATTTGTCGGTGAATTTACCGGTAAACGTAATGAACAAGGCATGGCTGAAGTAGCGGTCAAAAACAAATTCTTACTTGGTGATGAAGTGGAAATGATGACGCCACAAGGCAACATCGTCTTTAAGATTGAAAAAATGCTCAATCGCAAAAACGAAAATGTGGAAGCCGCACTCGGCGATGGTCACTTTGTCTTTTTAGATGTGCCACAAGACATCCAACTTGATTATGCATTGTTGATGCGTAACTTGGTCAACACCAACACGCGCAATCCACACAATTAATTTGTTAAAAAATTGTTGCATTTGTTAATGAATGCACTATAATACATCCCATACCTGATTTGTTAATTCAACAACTCATAGTATGACTCCAAATATTTTGCCCTTTCACCTTTTTGAAAGGGCTTTTTTTCTTGTTCTTTCCTCCGAATAGCTCTAGACTATGCCCCATTTTTAGCTTTCATGATTTACAATTATGCGTGTTTCTGACTTTCATTTTGACTTACCTGATGAGCTCATTGCTCGTTATCCTAAAGAAGATCGCTCTTCTTGCCGTTTGCTACAACTCAATGGTGAAAATGGGGATATATCTCACCGCACTTTTACTGATGTATTAGATTTAATCGATGAAGGGGATTTGTTGATTTTTAACAATACGCGCGTGATCCCTGCTCGTATGTTTGGTCGTAAAGCCAGTGGTGGAAAAATTGAAGTGTTGGTGGAACGTGTTTTAAGTGAACATCATTTCTTAGCGCATATTCGTTCGTCAAAAGCTCCGAAAGAAGGTGCTGAATTATTTTTAGGTGAAGATAAACTCGGTGAAAATAATGGCGTAAAAGCCATTATGATTGGTCGTCAAGATGCACTTTTTGAAGTGGAATTAGCGGATAAAAACCGCAATGTACTTGATGTGTTGCAAGAAATCGGTCATATGCCTTTGCCGCCTTATATTGATCGCCCAGATGAAGAAGCGGATCAAGAATGCTATCAAACCGTGTATAACAAAGTGCCAGGTGCAGTGGCTGCGCCAACGGCTGGCTTGCATTTTGATGATGCGCTTTTACAAAAATTACACGAAAAAGGCGTTAATTTTGAATTTGTGACTTTGCACGTGGGCGCAGGCACATTCCAACCCGTACGTGTTGAAAATATTGAAGATCACATCATGCACGCGGAATATGTGGAACTTTCTCAAGAAGTCTGCAATGCCATTATTGAAACGAAAAAAGCGGGCAAACGTGTGATTGCGGTAGGTACAACATCAGTGCGTTCTATTGAAACCGCTGCCCTATCGGCAGAAGAAAATGGCAATCCAGATTTAATTGAACCTTATTTTTCTGATACGTCCATTTTTATTTACCCGGGCAAATCATTCCGTGTGGTGGATGCGTTGATTACCAACTTCCACTTGCCAGAAAGTACATTGATTATGTTGGTGTCTGCCTTCGCAGGCTTTAGCCACACCATGAATGCCTATAAAAGTGCGGTCGAAAATCGCTATCGTTTTTTCAGTTATGGCGATGCGATGTTCATTACTAAAAACCCCAATGTGAAAGGGTTAGAATAAGTGGTTTGACTTATTTTCAACCAACTCATAAAATACCTACCAAGAAGCCTGTACTAACAGGCTTTTTTATTGAATAACAACCTTCGAACTGTTTATTCGTTGAGGAAAAAAATGAAATATGAATTAGATAAAACCAGCGGCAGTGCACGTCGTGGTCGCTTGGTGTTTGAACGTCCACAAGGCACGTTCACCGTAGAAACCCCTGCTTTTATGCCAGTGGGTACTTATGGCACCGTAAAAGGCATGACACCAGAAGAAGTGCGTGCGACAGGTGCAGAAATTTTGCTTGGTAACACGTTCCATCTATGGCTTCGTCCTGGACAGGAAGTGATGCGTAAACACGGTGATTTACATGACTTTATGCAATGGCATCGTCCGATTTTGACTGACAGTGGCGGTTTCCAAGTATTTAGTTTAGGTAAATTACGCAAAATCACCGAAGAAGGCGTAAAATTCCAAAACCCAATTAACGGTGAGCGCATTTTCCTTTCGCCTGAAAAATCCATGGAAATTCAATATGATTTGGGTTCTGACATCGTGATGATTTTCGATGAATGCACGCCTTATCCTGCGACTTTCGATTATGCAAAAAAATCCATGGAAATGTCTCTTCGTTGGGCAAAACGCAGCCGCGATCGCTTTGATGAATTAGGCAATAAAAATGCACTATTCGGTATTATTCAAGGTGGCGTATTTGAAGAATTACGCAAAGTATCACTAGAAGGCTTAGTCAATATTGGCTTTGACGGTTATGCGGTGGGTGGTTTAGCGGTAGGCGAACCAAAAGAAGACATGCATCGTATTTTAGAATACATCTGCCCACAAATCCCTGCAGACAAACCGCGTTATTTAATGGGCGTGGGTAAACCTGAAGATTTAGTGGAAGGTGTGCGCCGTGGTATTGATATGTTCGACTGTGTAATGCCAACCCGTAACGCTCGTAACGGTCATTTATTCGTGACAGACGGCATTGTCAAAATCCGTAATGCAAAATACCGCGATGATACAAGTCCATTAGATCCAGAATGTGATTGCTACACCTGTAAAAACTACACCAAAGCTTATTTATATCATTTAGATAAATGCGGTGAAATTTTAGGTGCGCGCTTAAATACCATTCACAATTTACGCTATTATCAACGTTTAATGGCGGAAATTCGTCAAGCTATCGAAGACGATCGTTTTGATGATTTTGTGGTGGAATTCTATGCTCGTATGGGCAAACCTGTTCCACCATTACAGTTAGATCCTACTCAATCTTCTGAAACACAATTATCAGAATAACACATGCAAAGTGCGGTCAAAAATGACCGCACTTTTTAACAAAGGAAACCTTATGCAAATCCTTGAACCTCAACAATTTGCCACTTGGAATGAGCCGATTGATATGCTTTATGCCTGTCATAGCAAAGTGAGACGCTTTTGTAAGCAACTCACCATTCTTCCTGGCTACTTAGAAAAAAATGGCGTGAATCAAGCCGTATTAAATGATGTGAAAACCATTTTGCAGTATTTTAATCATGCGGCGCCCCTTCATCATGATGATGAAGAAAAAGACTTCTTCCCCGCTTTAATTGAAAAAGCGCCTCAAGCGAAAGAATCGGTGGATGAATTAGAACGACAACACGTTACCTTGCATGAAAATTGGGCAAAACTTTCTGAGCAACTAGAAGAATTGATTGCAGAGAAACGGACTGATGTAGATGAAAGGCTGATTACGCTATTTGTAGCAAGTTATGATAGACATCTTGCCCTTGAAGAGCCGCTATTTGAGCTTGGTAAGCAATATTTATCCGCAGAACAACTCACAGCTATGGGCAAAATTATGTTTGCTCGTCGCCAAGCTTAAACCATGAAATATCAATTAAATTTGACCGCACTTTCCTGCCCGATTCCGCTTTTAACGGCGAAGAAAGCTTTGGCAAATTTAGCGCCAAATGATGAATTAGTTTTGCAATTAAATCGTCAAAGTGCGGTAGAAAATTTTGTTGTTTTTTGTGAAGAAAATCAATGTGAATTAGTGGATCAACATTGGCTTTCCGAGCAAATCTTCGAAGTTTGCTTGAAAAAAATCAATTAATCCTAAAATTCTCGTTGTTATTGCCTTCATCGGCTTTTACTGAATGCCGTTTTATGGTATTTTACGCACACTTTTAACTTTTCATTTATAAGGAAAACACAATGGAAGCACAAAGCCCAATGTCCACGTTATTTATTTTCGTGATCTTCGGTTTAATTTTTTATTTTATGATTTACCGTCCACAAGCGAAACGTAATAAAGAACACAAAAAATTAATGTCTGAATTAGCGAAAGGCACTGAAGTATTAACCGCTGGTGGTTTGATTGGTAAAATCACCAAAGTAACCGAAGGTGCTGAAATTGTTATCGCTTTAAACGATACCACTGAAATCACGATTAACCGTAACTATATCGTTTCAGTATTACCGAAAGGTTCTGTAAAATCTCTCTAATCTAAATTCCTAAAGGGAAAACTATGTTAAATCGTTACCCATTATGGAAGAATCTAATGGTGATCCTTGTGGTCGCCATTGGTGCTTTATACTCTCTTCCAAATATCTATGGTGAAGATCCAGCGGTGCAAATTTCCGGTACTCGCGGACAACAAGCAGACACCACCGCATTAACTGAAGTACAAAATGTACTGAAAGAAAATAACCTTCCAACGAAATCTATCGTTCTTGAAAATGGCTCTATTCTAGCCCGTTTCACCAACACAGATGACCAACTTCTTGCCAAAGATAAAATTGCAGAAAAACTAGGCAACAACTACACCACGGCATTAAACCTTGCACCCGCAACACCGGCTTGGTTAAGCAGCATTGGGGCTAACCCGATGAAATGGGGTTTGGACTTACGTGGTGGTGTACGCTTCTTAATGGAAGTGGACATGAATTCTGCGCTTGCTAAACGTCAAGAACAGTTACAAGACACATTACGCAACGAATTACGTAAAGAAAAAATTCAGTTTACGGCGATTAAAAATGGCGACAAATTTGGTACAACGGTCACATTAGAAAACGCAGACCAAATGTCAAAAGCAGCGCGTATTATTCGTCAGTTACACCCAACATTAGACGTGTCTGACATTGGTGACAACACCTTAAACCTTGCCCTTTCAGAAGCGGCATTAACAGAATCACGTAACTTAGCCATCGAGCAAAACTTAACGATTTTACGTAAACGTGTCGCTGAATTAGGCGTAGCTGAAGCGGTTATCCAACGTCAAGGTGCAGAACGTATCGTTATCGAATTACCGGGTGTTCAAGATACTGCGCGCGCAAAAGAAATCTTAGGGGCAACCGCAACACTTGAATTCCGCATTGTGAATTCATTAGTGAACCCTGAATCGGCTGCACGTGGTATGTTACCTTCTGACACAGAGATCAAATATGACCGTCAAGGTAGACCTGTTGCACTTTACAAACGTGCGGTATTGGGTGGTGAACACATCATCAACTCAAGCTCGGGTTTAGACCAAAACACCAGTACGCCACAAGTAAGTGTAACCTTGGATAGTGAAGGCGGCGAAATCATGTCGCAAACCACTAAGAAATACTACAAAAAACCAATGGCAACCTTGTATGTAGAATACAAAGACAACGGTAAAAAAGACGAAAATGGCAAAACCATTTTAGAGAAAAATGAAGAAGTCATTAACGTCGCAACCATTCAAGGGCGCTTTAGTTCTAACTTCCAAATTACGGGTGTAAGCAGTTCTGCAGAAGCACAAAACCTTTCTATGTTATTAAAATCAGGTGCATTAATTGCTCCAGTGCAAATTGTAGAAGAGCGTACAATCGGTCCTTCTCTTGGTGCACAAAACGTAGAACAAGGTATTGATGCAAGCTTCTGGGGCTTAATTGCAGTCATTGTCTTCATGCTAGTTTACTATAAAGTCTTTGGTATTATCGCAAGCTTTGCCTTGGTGATTAATATCGTTTTATTAGTCGGTTTGATGTCTATCCTACCTGGTGCAACACTCACCATGCCGGGGATTGCGGGTATCGTATTAACCCTGGGGATGTCGGTGGATGCCAACGTACTTATTTTTGAACGTATCAAAGAAGAGATTCGTAATGGTCGTCCAATCCAGCAAGCCATTAACGAAGGTTATAACGGTGCATTCACCTCTATCTTCGATGCGAACTTAACCACAATTTTAACGGCAATCATTCTTTATGCTGTGGGTACCGGCCCTATTCAAGGCTTCGCGGTAACCCTTGCATTAGGTGTGGCAATTTCAATGTTTACAGCGATTACTGGAACACGTGCTATCGTGAACTTCCTATACGGTGGTAAACGTCTTGAAAAATTATCAATTTAGGTAGGATAAGATGAGATTATTTGCAAAAGATAAAAACGGACATTTTATCCGTGAAGTGAATGGGATTAAATTGCCATTCCCTCTCACTGAATTTATGAAAGTGAGATTTGTAGGGTATGCATTTTCCGCAATTTTAATGGCGATTTCCCTCTTCTTCATTGTGACAAAAGGCTTCAACTGGGGCTTGGATTTTACCGGTGGTGTGGTATTTGATACTCACTTCTCACAACCGGCTGATTTAGAAAAAATCCGTGGCACATTAAATCAAAATGGGATTGCAAGCCCGATTGTACAAACAACGGGTTCTGTACAAGACGTGATGATTCGCTTACCGGCTGACAATAACGATTCTGCTATTGGTGATCACGTTAAAAGCATGCTCCAAACAATTGACCCTAATATTCATATTAACAGTATCGAATTCGTCGGTCCAAACGTTGGTGAAGAACTGGCTCAAGGTGCGGTTTATGCGACCCTTGCAACCCTAGCAATGATGTTAATTTACGTGGGCTCACGTTTTGAATGGCGTTTAGGTTTTGGTGGTATTGCCTCACTTGCGCATGACGTGGTGATTACACTCGGTGTATTCTCTGCATTACAAGTCGAAATGGATTTAACCTTCGTGGCGGCGATTCTTTCCGTTGTAGGTTATTCTATCAACGATAGTATCGTGGTATTCGACCGTGTTCGTGAAAACTTCCGTAAAATTCGCCGTGTAGAAACCATCGATATTATTGATATTTCCTTAACGCAAACCTTATCGAGAACCATCATGACATCTCTCACAACGCTTCTTGTTGTGATTGCCTTGTTCTTCTTTGGTGGTCCATCAATTCATAACTTCTCATTAGCGTTATTAATTGGTATCGGTTTTGGTACTTATTCATCAATCTTTATCGCGATTGCGATTGCTTATGATATCGGCCTACGCCGTGAACATATGATTCCACCAAAAGTGGATAAAGAAGTAGATGATTTACCTTAATCTATTAAACATCAGATAAAAAGAAAGCCACCATAACGGTGGCTTTTTTATTGCTAAAATTATGACATTTTATGACCGCACTTTAGTCGTTTACATCACCTAATAAAGCCGCATATTTCTTCGTTGATTCAGAGCTTTCTAAGGTAATTTTAAACGCCATTGTTAGCGGCACTGAAAGTAACATACCGACTGTACCGAGCAACCATCCCCAGAAAAGCAACGAAAAGAATACGACCAAGGTAGAAAGTCCTAAGGTTTTCCCCATCATTTTCGGTTCAATAATATTACCAATCACAATATTGGATGCAATAATACCAGCTGTCACGCCCATACCTACACCAAATCCATTCAGTAATAACGCTTGAACAATAATAGGCACTGCGGCAATAATCGAACCAATATTCGGAATGTAATTTAATAGGAAACTTAACGTCGCCCATAAAATGGCATATTGGACATCCATGACATCCAACAAAATCCACGTCGAGACGCCGGTAAGCAGACTAATCACCGTTTTCACACCAAGATAACTAATCACACCGTCTAAAATACGATCGATGTGATGTTCTTCCGCGACAACATCATGTTCATTATCACTTAAAACTAAAGCAAGTTTATGCTTCATGGTTGGTGCTTCAAGCAGCATAAAAATCACCGCTAAGATCAACACAAAAACATTCGTCACCACACCAGAAAAGTTTAATAACAAACGGCTCACAAAGTTCATGATCACACTTGGATCAAAATGCTCCATAATGGCTTCGCGAGAAATTACAATCGGCAATTTCAGTTTTTGAGCTAACGCCATGATGTCATTTATACGCTCCGAAAGCAGCACTTTATATTGCGGAATCGAGCGTGTAAATTCTTGCACACTGCTATTAATTAATCCCGCCAGGAAAAAGAATACGATTAAAATTAAGATAAATAACAAGGCAATAGCAATACCATGCGGCACTTTGCGTTGTGTCATCGCTTTAATCACTGGCGAACAAATAATGGCGATAAATAATGCCAATAAAAAAGGCACGACAATCTCTGCTGCCAGTTTAATTCCCGCAAACACTATCACTAAAGCCGCCATAGCGACTACAGTGCGGTTAAAATTTAAGTTTTTTTCCACTAAATGGCTTCCTCATTTTCTTCGCCTGTACGAACACGAATCACGCGTTCTACATCATAAACAAAGATCTTTCCATCACCGATTTTGCCCGTTTGGCAAGTTTCAACAATGGTTTCAAGGCATTGCTCAAGCAAATCATCTGGCACGACAATTTCCATTTTCACTTTAGGCAGAAAATCCACCATATATTCTGCACCGCGATAAAGCTCAGTATGCCCTTTTTGACGGCCAAAACCACGGACTTCAGTCACGGTCATTCCGCTAATGCCGATATCAGATAAATTTTCACGCACATCATCTAATTTAAATGGCTTAATAATGGCTTCGATTTTTTTCATCTTATTTCTCCAAATTTTCGCGTCGTGCGGCTTTCGGGCGGAAGCTTGTAATCACTTCAGGTTTGGTATCAATATAAATACCATCAATTAATTGCAAACAGTAAGGCACTGCACTAAAAATCCCTTTCACTAAGACTTTGCCTTGCTCATCTTTCACGCCTTCTAAGGTTTCTTTGATGGCTTTTGGCTGACCCGGTAAATTCAAGATTAGGCTATTTTTACGAATAACGCCAACTTGACGAGATAAAATCGCTGTCGGCACAAAATGCAAACTCACTTGACGCATTTGCTCACCAAATCCTGGCATTTCACGATCGGCTACTGCTAACGTGGCATCAGGTGTCACATCACGTTTTGCCGGTCCTGTACCGCCCGTTGTGAGCACTAAATGACAATGGTGCTCATCCACCAATTCTTTCAGCGTTTGTTCGATTAATGGTTGCTCATCTGGAATTAATCGCGTTTCCACTTCAAAAGGATCCACCAATGCTTGCTCTAACCATTGTTGTAACTCTGGAATCCCTTGATCTTGATACACACCACTTGATGCACGATCTGATACTGAAACTAAACCTATTTTTAAAAGTGCGGTCATTTTTATCCTCATTTTTATACGCAATAAATAGCGTCATTCTACCCTATTTTATCTTTTACCAAAGCATAAAAAAGCCATTTAGCTTTCACTAAATGGCTTTTCATTTTATAGCTTATTGTCTGGCTTGAACTTTGCCGTCAGTATAATCAACGGTTACCACTTTACCTGGTAATAATTGACCAGATAGAACTTGTTGTGCCAAGCTGTTTTCGATCTCTTGTTGGATTGCACGTTTTAATGGACGCGCCCCATAAATTGGGTCGTAACCCACTTCACCAATGAAATCTAATAACGCTTCGGTAAACACTAATTCGTAACCACGGGTTTCCATACGTTTTGCTAAACGTTCTAATTGGATGCTTGCAATCGCACGGATATTTTCTTTGCCAAGTGGGTGGAATACCACAGTTTCGTCAATACGGTTGATGAATTCCGGACGGAAATGTTGGCTCACCACTGACATCACTAAGGCTTTCATTTCTCCATAGCTTTCGTCTTTGCTACCTTGGATCAAATCAGAACCCAAGTTAGAGGTCATAATCACGACTGTGTTACGGAAGTCCACAGTACGGCCTTGACCATCAGTTAAACGGCCATCATCCAACACTTGTAATAAGATGTTGAATACATCCGCATGGGCTTTTTCCACTTCATCGAGCAAAATTACAGAATATGGACGACGACGTACCGCTTCAGTTAAGTAACCACCTTCTTCATAGCCTACGTAGCCTGGAGGCGCACCCACTAAACGAGATACGCTGTGTTTTTCCATAAACTCTGACATATCAATACGCACCATCGCATCTTCGCTGTCAAAGAGGAATTTCGCCAATGTTTTGCAAAGCTCAGTTTTACCTACACCAGTTGGACCTAAGAATAAGAAAGAACCAATTGGGCGGTTAGGATCTGAAAGCCCTGCACGGCTACGACGAATTGCGTTCGCGACGGCATCAACTGCTTCTTCTTGACCGATCACACGTTTGTGCAATTCTTCTTCCATGCGTAAGAGTTTTTCTTTCTCACCTTCCATCATTTTAGAAACAGGAATACCTGTTGCTTTAGAAAGCACTTCCGCAATTTCTTCATCTGTCACACGATAGCGTAATAGGCTCATTTCTTTGCCTTCACCGGTTTCAGCGGCAGCAAGTTGTTTTTCCAATTCTGGAATACGACCGTATTGAAGCTCAGACATTTTGCTTAAATCGCCAGCACGACGCGCTTGTTCCATTTCAGTTTTCGCCGCATCTAACGCTTGTTTGATGTGTTGAGAACCTGAAAGTGCTGCTTTTTCTGACTTCCATACTTCTTCAAGCTCAGCATATTCACGTTCTTTGTCAGAAAGTTCTTTTTCTAACATTTCTAAACGTTTACGGCTTGCTTCGTCTTCTTCTTTTTGTAACGCCTGTTGTTCCAATTTTAATTGGATGATACGGCGTTCAAGACGATCGAGAGGCTCAGGTTTAGAGTCAATTTCCATACGGATACTAGAAGCCGCCTCATCGATTAAGTCGATGGCTTTATCCGGCAATTGACGATCGGAAATATAACGATGCGAAAGTGTTGCCGCTGCTACGATTGCTGGGTCAGTAATATCTACATGGTGATGGATCTCATAACGCTCTTTCAAACCACGTAAGATCGCAATGGTATCTTCTACACTTGGCTCGTCCACAAAGACTTTTTGGAAACGACGTTCAAGCGCCGCATCTTTCTCGATATATTGACGATATTCGTCTAACGTTGTTGCACCCACACAGTGTAATTCACCACGTGCTAAACTTGGTTTTAATAAGTTACCTGCATCCATCGCACCGTCAGTTTTACCTGCACCAACCATGGTATGGATTTCATCAATAAAGAGGATCACGCGACCTTCTTCTTTTGCAAGTTCATTTAATACCGCTTTTAAACGTTCTTCAAATTCACCACGATATTTAGCACCTGCAATCAAGGCACCCATATCTAAAGAAAGGACACGTTTGTTTTTCAAGCCCTCCGGTACTTCACCATTGACAATACGTTGTGCCAAACCTTCTACAATAGCGGTTTTACCTACACCAGGCTCACCGATTAATACTGGGTTGTTTTTGGTACGACGTTGCAATACTTGAATGGCTCGACGAATTTCTTCATCACGACCAATAACCGGGTCGAGTTTGCCACTTTCAGCACGAGCTGTTAAATCAATCGTATATTTTTCAAGAGCTTGTCTGCTTTCTTCTGCATTTTGATCGTTCACGCTTTGTCCTCCGCGAATATGTTGAATCGCTTGTAAAATTTGTTCTTTTTTCGCACCACATTTTTTCAAAATGTCATTTAATGCACCGCGCTCTTCAAGAGCCGCTAATAAGAACAATTCACTGGAAATAAATTTATCTTGTTTTTGTTGTGCTAATTTGTCACATAAATTCAATAAGTTGAGTAATTGACGAGAAATTTGCACGTCTCCGCCATTACCTGACACTTGTGGCAATTTATTCAATTCTGCGTTTAATTCATTACGTAATAACGCGACATTCACGCCACTTGCTGTCAAAATCGGTGCAATTGAACCGTCTTGTTGATTTAAAAGTGCGGCCAATAAATGCACTGGTTCGATAAACTGATTATCTTTACCAAGCGCTAATGACTGTGCTTCACTGAGTGCTTGTTGGAATTTAGTGGTAAATTTTTCAATATTCATATCTTATCTTCTCCTGCATAAAATACTTGGGGTCATCCCCTTTATGAGTAATTAAATAAGACCCTTTTTTGGTATTTCAAGAGAAAAAATCGACAATTTTTAATTTTTTCTATCAAATTTTACTTCTTGATAGGTTTAAGCAACTAAGATTTGATGAAGTGGCACGTCCCACGCTTCTGTTGGAAGCTGTTCGACTTGCTGACATTGATGGGCTAATCCCACAGGGATAAAAGAAGTATTTTGCCAATTTTGTAAGGTACGATCATAAAAACCACCGCCCATGCCTAGACGATTCCCTTGTTTATCAAACGCGACGAGTGGTGTAAAAAGAATATCTAATTCATCCAAAGGCAATACGTTTTGCACATTGAGTTTGGGCTCCCAAATGCCAAATTTATTTTTCAGCATCGGTGTATCTGGCAAATAACGTAAAAACAAAAGATGGTTAGGATTGAAAGGATGCAAGACAGGCAAATAAACCTGTTTACCTTGCGCCCAAAGGATTTTGATAAGCTTATCCGTGGAGATTTCTCCATCAAAGGAAACATACAAGGCAATATGCTGCGCATTTCGTTCTTCAATTAATGCAAGAGCTTGTTGAGTAATGGAATCTTCCGCCTGTTGCTGCTGAAGTGCGGTCAAATTTGCTCGTGTTTTACGAATTTGCTGACGAAGCTGATTGCGAAGCGTTTGCTGTGTTGATTTCATTCGATTGGAAAGAATGGATTTAAGAGAAAGGTCCCAGAGTGCCGCTACGAGTAGTAGTCCTTGAACCCGACGGTCCAAGGAAACCGGTAAGGCCATTTTTAGGTTTCTTTAGTCCAATGACAAAGTCAAAGGTCAAGCCTACACACCAATGGCGGGAAACCGATTTATAAAGTTCTAAGTATCGGCTCAGGGACATAACCCATCCACGAACACCCCAGGAAATCTTTTAAATTTATACTAGCTCAATTTGATTGGTTTGACTAGCCTTTATTTGAATAATTTTGCTTATTCAAGCACGTCCCACAAGGGACGGGATTATTTTTTAACCGGTTGAATTAAATCAGACTCTTCCGGTTTTTTCACGTCCGCAAATTGTTTATCTTTATTCGCATCGATGACTTGTTGAGTTTGACTCGCTAATTGTTGTAAACCCATTTTGTCATAGGCTTCTTTCATTAAGAATAAACCTTCGTAAGTCGCTTTGGCATCTGGATATTGTTGTAACATACCCACTACACGGTTTGCTACAGCTACCCATGCATCACGTTTTGCATAGAATTTTGCAATTTCTAATTCATGACGAGCTAATGAATCTTTGATGTATGCCATACGTGCTACTGCATCTTGTGAATATGGGCTATTTGGGAACGCACGCACTAAGCTTTGGAAGTTTGAAAACGCCGTTTTCATTGAAGTTGTTTCACGCGTTGCACGATCGATACCAAAGAAGTCTTGAATCATGTTATCAGCCGTTGCCAAGTTAGTTAAACCCGCCATATACACTGCATAGTCACGGTTTGGACTTTGTGGGAATTGGTGTAAGTAGTTATCTACGGTTACCAACGTTGCGGTGTAATCTTGTGTTTTATAGTTTGCATAAATTAAATCAAGCATTGCTTGCTCTTGGTAAGTACTACCAGGGAAACGCTCTGTTGCTGCTTTTAAATAACGAATCGAGTCAGAATAGCTTCCTTCTTGCAATGCAGCTGCCCCTTTTGCATAAAGATCATCAACAGAAGCTTGCTCTACTTCTTTATTACCACTGCTACAAGCTGCAATCGCGAATGAGGTCAATGCAATAAGTGCAAGAGATTTTATTTTACGCATTCTTTTTTCCTTAATTTTTACGAAAATCAATAAATAAGTTACAATTAACGAATATTGTATAGAACATTACACAATAAGCCAACTTTTTAAATTTTTAGATGGATTTTTTATGCCACAAATGACCTTAACGGCTGAAATTCAGCCCGAACAAATGGGACAGCGTTTAGACCAAACCCTCGCAGAGTTGTTCCCTGAATATTCCCGTTCCCGTTTAAAAACCTGGATTGAAGCAAAACAGGTAAAAATGAACGGTGAAATTGCCGATATTCCACGTGCAAAAGTTTATGGCGGAGAGCAAATTGAGATTTCGGTAGAAGTGGAAGATGAAAACCGTTTTGAGCCACAAAATATTCCACTCAATATCGTTTATGAAGATGACGATATTATCGTGATTAACAAACCTAAAGATCTCGTCGTCCACCCTGGTGCAGGCAATCCGGATGGCACGGTACTTAACGCGCTACTCTATCACTATCCACCTATTGCCGAAGTACCGCGCGCAGGAATTGTGCATCGTTTAGATAAAGACACAACGGGTCTCATGGTTGTTGCTAAAACGATCCCTGCACAAACTAAGCTCGTGCGTGACTTACAAAAACGCAAAATTACTCGTGAATACGAAGCCGTTGCAAGTGGCATTATGACCAAAGGCGGCACAGTAGATCAGCCAATGGCTCGTCATGCTACAAAACGCACATTGATGGCGGTTCACCCAATGGGTAAACCAGCTGTGACGCACTATCGCATTATGGAAAATTTCCGTAATTACACGCGTTTACGCTTACGTTTAGAAACCGGTCGTACTCACCAAATTCGTGTGCACATGGCACATATTGCGCATCCACTATTGGGTGATCAAACTTATGGTGGTCGTCCTCGTCCACCTAAAAACGCAAGTGAAGCCTTCACTGAAGTACTACGCAATTTTAAACGCCAAGCCTTACATGCGGTTATGTTGCGTTTAGCTCACCCGATTACAGGTGAAATGATGGAATGGTATGCGCCATTACCGGATGACTTTGTTGAATTACTTCATGCCTTAAAAGCGGATTACCTCGAACACAAAGACGAGTTGGATTATTAAGATGAAAACCATTGTTCCAAACTGGAATGTTCCACCACATATCCAAGCTTTTACAACCACAAGAGAAGGTGGTGTAAGCCTGCCGCCTTTCGAGAGTTTCAATTTAGGCGATCATGTCGAAGATGATAAAAGTGCGGTCAAAACTAACCGCACTTTATTGGTTGAAAAATTTAATCTGCCACATTTCCCGTTGTTTTTAACTCAAACGCACAGCACTCGTGTGATTACAGTACCTTATGAGGGAAATAATTTTGAAGCTGATGCAGTTTACACCAACCAACTAAACCAAGTATGTTTGGTGATGACAGCAGATTGCCTGCCGGTTTTATTCACTAATAAGCAAGGGACTGAAGTGGCCGCTGCCCATGCGGGCTGGCGAGGACTCTGTGATGGTGTATTAGAAGAAACCGTGAAATGTTTCCAATCAGCTCCCGAAGAGATTATCGCATGGTTTGGACCTGCTATCGGCCCTAATGCATTCCAAGTTGGCAAAGAAGTGATTGAGCAATTTATGGCTTTTGACCCGATTGCAGAAACGGCTTTTCGACCCGATCCGAATGAAGCAGGAAAATACCTTGGCAATCTTTATCAAATCGCCACACAACGCCTCAATAAATTAGGGATTACCCAAATTTACGGCGGTGAACATTGCACATTCACAGAAAAAGAGACCTTTTTTTCCTATCGTCGAGATGGCAAAACAGGCCGAATGGCGAGTCTGATTTGGATAAAAAAATAAACTCATCAATACAACAAACCGCACATTAAAGTGCGGTTTATTTTTGGCTTATTCTGAATAACTTTCGAACCAACTTTCTAAAATCAAGCAAGCAGAGATCCCATCGACTTTGCTTTTATTGAGAGCGCGATAACCGCCACGCTGGAAAATTTCATCTCTAGCAGAAACCGTCGTTAAGCGCTCATCTTGCAATTCTACTTTGATACCGAAACGACCATTTAAGCGATTGGCAAATTTTTTCGCACGAAGTGTTAAATCTTGCTCGGTACCATCCATATTTAAAGGCAATCCCACCACAATAACATCAGGCTTCCAATCCTTTAAACATTTTTCAATGGCATCCCAGTTTGGAATCCCATCTTGCGCTTTAAATGCGGGCAAGGCTTGCGCTGTACCCGTGATACTTTGCCCGACCGCACAACCGATACTTTTTGTGCCAAAATCAAACGCGATTGCCGTGATGCCCATTAACTATGCCCTACTTGTGAAAAGACAAAATTATGAGGATGAATCCCTAATAATTGATTCGCTGCGGGATAACGATCTTCATAAATCGTTTCAAACAAAATGGTGTCTGAAGCTGGTGCCACTAACCACGCATTATCCGCAATCTCTTGTTCTAACTGTCCAGCTGTCCAACTGGCACAACCGAGTGCAACCAGATATTTCTCAGGCGCATCCGCAGAACCAAATGTTTCCACAATATCTGCTGACGTGGTGAGATACATATCATCAGTAATTTTATAACTATGCTCAAATTCTTTCGCGGTTTTCTTATGCAGAATAAAACCACGCTCAGAATGTACTGGTCCCCCTGCAAGCACTAGTTCATTGCTAAAAGTGCGGTCATTTTTCATCATAAAATTCATTTTTGAATATAGCTCTGCAATGCTTAAATCGGTGGGCTGATTAATCACTAAGCCCATCGAACCTTGCTCATTATGCTCACACATATACACTACAGTATTTTGGAAATAATCCTCCAACTGTGGCATCGCAATTAAAAATTGCCCTTGTAAATCCATCATTATCCCAAATCTCCAAAACAAATTTGTAACGCACTAATTGCCGCCAAAGAGGCAGTTTCTGTGCGTAATACTCGCTTTCCTAATAAAATTTCAGTAAATCCTTGTTGTTCAGTTTGTGCGATTTCTTGAGGTGATAAACCGCCTTCTGAACCAATAAGTAAACGAACCCCTTCTTTAGGAATGGAAGGCAAGGTTTTAATAGAATATTGGGCTCTTGGATGCAAATTCAATTTCAGCGCACCATCATTTTCTGCACACCAATCTTGCAACTTCATTAATGGGCGAATTTCTGGTACAACGTTACGGCCACATTGTTCACAAGCCGCAATAGCTATTTTTTGCCATTGCTGGAGTTTCTTATCCATACGTTCGCCGTCTAGCTTCACACCGCAGCGTTCTGACCACAATGGTGTAATCACGTTAACGCCCAACTCTACGGATTTCTGAATGGTAAATTCCATTCGATCGCCACGAGAAATAACCTGCCCTAAGTGAATCGATAAATTCGACTCTTTATCACTCAATTCACAGCCTAGAATTTCCACCTTAACGGCTTTTTTGCTCGCTTCAATAATTTTCGCTGGATAAATATGATTACTTCCATCAAATAATTCAATTTGTTCACCTTCAGTCATACGAAGTACACGTCCTACGTGATTAGCCGCATCTTCTGAAAGTTGGCAAGTGAATTGATTTTTAAGGGATTCTGGGTGATAAATTCTTGGAATACGCATAATATTGAGTCTTTGATATAAGGAAAAAGTGCGGTCATTTTCAACCGCACTTTTAATATTTATTCTGTCGCTAAATCTTTTGGCAAACTTTCTAAAATGGTTCGCCAATAAGCAGAAGTCACTTGCTTGTGTTTACGAATACAACCTACCACTAAATCAGATTGCCCACTTTCACAAATATCGCGCAATTCAACATAGAAATCACGCGTGACTTGACGATGTTTCTCTTCGCTGAAAAACAATAAACCAATTTTATGATAAACCCCACGTAAGCTATTAAAAATCAAACGATAGAAAGGTTTATTAGCCATTACTGTAAACTGACGGAATAAGGCATAGTCAAATTCCATATAGCTTTCTGCGGTATTTTCTAATGAATCTAGCCCTTTAAACAAAGCAACCGAGGCTTTCGGCGAATTTTTTACGGCTTCATAAATATAAGATTCAGACATGCGACTACGCAATGAAAGCATATTTTCAATGATTAATGGCGCACTTTGACGATCTAAAGTAATTAAGGTTTCAATAATGCTTGGACCAGCTGTATCCCAAATATTATTGACTTTTGTCGGCTTGCCGTGTTGAATGGTAAGCCAGCCATCACGGGCCAAACGCTGCAATACTTCGCGTAATGTGGTGCGTGTTACACCAATTTTATCAGCTAAATCACGCTCAGAAGGAAGATTGGTGCCGGCGGGAAATACATTATCCCAAATACTTCTAACAATATATTCTTCGGCAAGAGCGGCTGGGCTTTGTGCCCGTAAAAGGGTATTATCTGTTTGCATAAATATAAAATAAATATAAAAAAAGCTTAAAAAGATCAAAAAAATGTGATTTATTCAATAAATCTTTAACTGGTCTATTATCCTTTAAAGCAGTATATATTACAATGACAAGACTATAAAAAAACGGAGTTCGATATGACTTACACACAAGCATTCATGAAAAACTTTCTGGGCGCGAGTCCAGATTGGTATAAATTAACCATTATTGCCTTCTTGGTAATTAACCCGATTTTATTCTTTTTTGTTAGTCCATTTTTTGCAGGCTGGCTACTCGTTGCAGAGTTTATTTTCACCCTAGCCATGGCATTAAAATGCTACCCTCTTCAACCAGGTGGTTTGTTAGCATTTGAAGCCATTGCCATTGGCATGACGAATGCCGAACACGTTAAAGCGGAGATCGTGGCAAACTTTGAAGTGGTTTTACTTTTAATCTTCATGGTCGCCGGTATTTATTTTATGAAGCAACTTTTGCTTTATGTCTTCACCAAATTATTAGTGCGTATCCGTTCTAAAATCGTTCTCTCTTTAGCATTCTGTTTCAGTGCAGCATTTCTTTCAGCATTCTTAGATGCGCTTACTGTTGTGGCTGTAATCATCAGTGTTGCCATGGGTTTCTATGGGGTTTATCACAAAGTGGCATCAGGGAAAAATCTACAGGATGCGGTTGATATTGCCGATGATAACAAAATCAAAAATCATGAAACTCTCGAAAAATTCCGCTCTTTCTTACGTAGCTTAATGATGCATGCTGGTGTCGGTACCGCACTCGGTGGTGTAATGACCATGGTGGGTGAGCCACAAAACTTAATCATTGCAGAACAAGCTAAATGGAATTTCATTGAATTTTTCTTCCGCATGGCTCCTGTGACAGTCCCTGTATTTATCTGCGGATTACTCACTTGTATTTTAGTCGAAAAATTTAAATTATTCGGTTATGGTGAGAAACTACCGGAAGAAGTATGGCAAGTCTTAGCAGATTTAGATCGTGAAAACGCACAAAAAATGTCTAAACAAGATAAGATTCGTCTTTCTGTCCAAGCGGTTATCGCGGTTTGGTTGATCTTAGGTTTAGCCTTCCACTTAGCAGCTGTAGGCATGATTGGTTTAAGTGTGATTATCCTTGCAACAACCTTTACTGGTGTAACTGATGAACACGCTATTGGTAAAGCATTCCAAGAAAGTTTACCTTTCACTGCATTATTAGTCGTATTTTTCTCTGTCGTTGCGGTGATTATCGATCAAAAACTCTTTGCGCCAATTATTCATTTCGTATTAAGTTCTGAAGAGAAAACACAGTTAGCATTATTCTACGGTTTCAATGGTTTACTTTCTGCGATTTCTGATAACGTATTCGTAGCAACGGTTTATATCAATGAAGCGAAACATGCCCTTGCAACAGGCGCAATTGCACCGCACCAATTTGAATTACTTGCTGTAGCAATCAATACAGGGACAAACTTACCTTCTGTTGCGACACCAAACGGTCAAGCAGCATTCTTGTTCTTATTAACATCGTCACTTGCACCGTTAATTAAACTTTCTTATGGTAGAATGGTCTACATGGCATTGCCTTACACTATCGTATTAACGCTAGTTGGTTTCCTTGCAATCGAATTTATCCTACCTGGAATGACGATTTGGCTTGCAAACCTTGGCTTAATTCTTCCAATTTAATGAAGCATAAGGAGAAAGAATGCTCGACTTTTTTAAGCAATTATCCCTTAAACGTTCAGCGTGGATCTTTTTGACATTTACTGCATTTGCCTTAGAATCGACCGCACTTTACTTTCAATACGGCATGGGTTTGCAACCTTGCGTACTTTGTGTTTATGAACGTTTAGCTATGGTAGGGTTATTTATAGCCGGTTTTATCGGCGCCTTAGCCCCTAGCTCGCTTATTGTCCGCATTCTTGCTCTTATTGTAGGTTTATTTAGTGCAATCAAGGGATTAATGATCTCCATTCGTCACCTTGATTTACAAATGAACCCTGCGCCATGGAAACAATGTGAATTTATACCAAACTTTCCAGAAACGTTACCATTCCATAAATGGCTACCTGCAGTGTTCAATCCAACAGGCAGCTGTAATGAAAGCCAATGGTCACTTTTCGGCATCACGATGGTGCAATGGTTGGTATTTATTTTCGCTGTCTATGTCATTGTGTTGGGATTAATTACACTTTCACAAGTGAAGAAAAGTCGAAATCGACGTCTCATTTTTAAGTAGTCTAATCGCATACTAAAAAGCCTAGAGATATTCTCTAGGCTTTTTTATTACTGAAAGTCATTCTGTACTCAACATTATTCAAGAAAGAAATACCAATAAGGCATTAAGATCAACCAAATAAAGGCACTGAGAATAACAACAAATTTAAAACTGAAGTGTTTGGTTTTATGACGAAAGCGTTTCATCCCGCAATAAACACCAATAAAACCACCAAGCAGGCTTAATAGAAAGAAAGTATTTTCAGAAATTCGCCAGCCGTGACGAACCGCGCGGACTTTATCTTTCCACATTAAAAAATAAGCGGCGATATTTACCGCCGCTAACATCACAAATAAAAGCTGAATCAGCATTATGCGTAAACTGGAAGACGTTTGCAGATTGCCAATACTTTTTCTTTGGTTGCTGCAATCACTTGTTCTTCGTTTTCTTTGCCTAATGCATCTAATACATCACACATCCAGCCGGCTAACTCACGGCAGTCTTGTTCGTTAAAGCCACGACGAGTCACCGCTGGTGTACCAACACGAATACCAGAGGTCACAAATGGTTTTTGTGGATCATTTGGTACAGAGTTTTTATTCACCGTAATATTCGCCTTACCTAACGCAGCATCCGCTGCTTTACCGGTTAAGCCTTGTTTAATGAAACTCACTAAGAATAAATGGTTTTCTGTGCCATTTGAAACCACGTCATAACCGCGTTGTTTAAACACTTCTACCATTGCTTTCGCATTTTTAATCACATTCGCTTGGTATTCTTTATAAGCTGGCTCTAATGCTTCTTTGAAACATACGGCTTTCGCTGCAATAATGTGAACCAATGGGCCACCTTGGTTTGCTGGGAAAACAGAAGATTGTAAGCGTTTATAAAGTTCTTCATCACCGTAAGAAGAAAGGATTAAACCACCACGTGGACCACCTAAGGTTTTATGGGTAGTTGTTGTGACAACATGTGCGTATGGTAATGGGTTTGGATATAAACCTGCTGCGATTAAACCTGCAACGTGCGCCATATCCACAAATAAATACGCGCCCACTTCATCGGCGATTTCACGCATTTTTTTCCAATCTACTACTTGAGAATAAGCAGAGAAACCCGCCACAATCATTTTTGGTTTGTGCTCTAATGCTTTTTGACGCACATCTTCATAGTCGATTAAACCATCAGCAGTGATACCATAAAGTACAGAATTATAGATTTTACCAGAGAAGCTCACTTTCGCCCCGTGGGTTAAGTGACCACCGTGTGCTAAATCCATCCCTAAAATGGTATCACCCGCATTGATTAATGCGCCATATACCGCCGCATTAGCTTGTGAACCAGAATGTGGTTGTACGTTTACATAATCCGCACCAAACAACTCTTTAGCACGATCAATCGCTAACTGCTCGACAATGTCTGCGTACTCACAACCGCCGTAGTAACGTTTACCTGGGTAGCCTTCAGCATACTTGTTAGTAAACTGTGAACCTTGCGCTTCCATTACGCGTGGGCTCGCATAGTTTTCAGATGCGATAAGCTCGATATGCTCTTCTTGACGACGATTTTCGCCCTGAATGGCTTGCCATAGAACCGGATCGTAATCAGCGATGTTCATACTTTTTTTAAACATTGTGTTTTCCTCGTTGTTTGAATTATTTGTGTATAGTTTACCTGTTTCCAAGTAAAAACTTAATCAAAAATTTCGATCATATTTTTCATTATTACAATGAAAAACATTCATTTATCTAAATCGAGCCTTTTTCTTTCACTAACTTCTCAATTAGTTTAACTTCTTTTGTTTTCTCGCCAGCTCCCAGTTTACGGCATTGGCTGGTTTCTTTTGTATAAGTATTAAAATTGGTCATATTGGTTGGGCTTTTCATTTTAATTTTCATATCTAAATGATTACCGCAGTTATTACAAGGTGAAACAAATTCCTTATCATATTCTTTAAATTCTGGAGATTGTTCAATAATTTTCGCAACTTGTGGTGAATGGGCTGTTTTAAATAGACGATCCGTAAAGTCATAACTTAACTTGCCATCATTCGCCTGCCATTTGGCTTTAGCTTGCAATAAATAACGCATCCAGCCTTCTTTTGTATCAATCTGTGAAATACCACGTAGAAGCACAGTTTGATCTGCGTGATAGGTGACATAATCAAAATGCTCAACAGGTAAAGGGGACTTAGCTGCAGGTTTTACATGGCAAATCCAATCGCCGACTAAAGCTTTTTCCTGTTCTGTTTGTTGATGTGCCGTTGCACATCCTGATAACAATACTGCGACAAGACTACTTAATACTAATTTTCTCATCATAACTCTCCTTTTATTAATCAGATCCCCGCACCTAAAAATAAAGTGCGGTTGAAATCGTATTTGTTTTTCTTAATCGACCCTATTTCTTTACAAACCACTTATTCAATAACTGAATGTCCTTGTCATTCTCTGTTACTCGTCGGCAGGTCGCATAATCCTTATCGAGAATAAATTGATTGCCATTTTGTTTCAGCTCAATTGGCATATCTGTATGATTGGCAGATTTACTATAAAATGCAGCCAACTCTTCTTTTTCTTGTTTTTGTAGAACTTTATTTTGCTTGATGACTTTAGCCACATTTTTACTATGAGCCGGCACCATAGAACGATTGATAAAATCAAAACTCAAGACATTATTTTGGGCAACCCATTTCACCTTGCCTTTGGTTAAATAACGAATTGTGTTTTCTTTATCTAATTCTATACTCGAAATACCTCGCAACATACCTGTTCCATCAGATTTCAAGACAAAATGATCTAAACGATCATAAGTTTGTTTATCTTTCGTCGGGATAGTATGACAAATCCATTCGCCATCTAACGTTGAGCTTTGTGAAACATTTGAAGCCCCAGCACAACCTGTTAATAATACTGCTACAAAACTACCCAATATTAACTTTCTCATAAGATACTCCTTTTATTGTCAGTAGGGATAACATTCATCACAACAAAGTAGGGAAATTTTTATTTAATCCGGAATAGGTAAAAGGCGGCAGTTACATAAATCATCACTCTCAAATTCTGATATTTCACCTGCAACCTTATTCGGAATGGGGAATAAACGCACAGTTAGTGGTTTATTTAAGCGAAATGCCATCGTTCCAGTGTCGCGCATAATAGCTGCTATGCTTTCTGCCTTAACATTTCCCGCCACTGGAACCGTATCTAAACCGATACCACATACAGCGCTATACGTCAGTAAAGCACGAATATCAAAATAGTGTTTTTGTGTCCCTTCGGCTAAACCTAAATCTTCTGTCACCGCCAACATTAATCCTGAAAACCCAACCAATGGCACACCTTGGATTGATTTAAACACTTTTGTCAGTAAGGCAGAAACCTCTACTGAACCAGCTGCACCAAAATAAGGTAATCCCATTAATTCATAAATTTTTGTCATGGATGAACAATTTTTTGATGGTGCCGCCGAACTATCAATCCCTGCAAATTCAAATTCACCCGATAATTTGACCGCACTTAACATCTCTAATACTTGATCTACATGATATTGCAGCGCTTGCGACATAGCCTGATAACAATCCGCATAAAATTGATTATGAGACGATTTTGGTACAGATTTTAATACTTCGACTAATAAATCAGGTGTTTCTAATCCAATGACAAAACTGTTTGGTAAATGACTTAAATGATAACCGGCAGGGAAATAAGGAATAAATGGATTGCAATTAAAATTCACCGTAAAGTTAAAATTACCTTCGCCACGTGGGGTAATATTGGCAATTCGTTGTACGGCATAAACAGATTGCTCGATAAGTTCATTATCTAACACGCCATTTTCATCTAATGGCACATTAACACAAGCATTACACAAGTCGCCATAAGCTGCGATTAACTCTGGCAATAACGCGATTTCCTCTTTATTTCTCGCCGCACCTATCGCAAATCGAAGACGTATGCCACTTTCATTAAACTTATTCAGTAACTCTGTTAAATACTGCAAATCTGCTTTTGCTGTTTGCAAATTGGTTAAATCCAAATATTCACCAAAAGGATTGGTAATGACTCGAATCGATTGCAAGGTATAACCGGCTTTCTGCACAGCTGGCAATAACAAATCCACATCACGTTTTACCGAATAAAGGGCGTCTTCCCATTGCGTTTTATCTTTATGTAACGTTAGAAAAAAACTGATTGTGCGAAGACGACATAATTCCTTATTTTTATAATCCATTCGATCCCTTAACATTAAATGTAGTTATTTTTGCTGCTCACGTTCAACTGCACGATAGCCAATATCTCGACGATAAAAACGTCCAGTCCATTGAATTTGCTCCGCGAGTTTTAAGGCTTTTTGTTGCGCTTTAAATACGCTTTCGCCTAATGCAGTAACACAAAGTACGCGACCGCCATTCGTAACTAATTTGCCTTCTTTTTCTGCGACGCCCGCTAAGAAAACTTTCTCATTTTCGACCGCGCTTTGTGGTAAACCGCTAATCACATCGCCTTTACGATAATCGCCTGGATACCCTTCTGCGGCTAACACAATACCTAAGGACGCTTTTGGATTCCATTGGGATTTCACTTCATCCAATTTTCCCTCGCAAGCTTTAAGACAAAGCTCAACGAGATCTGATTCGAGGCGTAGCATAATTGGCTGTGTTTCAGGATCGCCAAAACGGCAGTTAAATTCAATTACTTTCGGCTGACCATTTGGCATGATCATTAATCCCGCATACAAGAAACCGGTGTAAACATTGCCTTCTGTCGCCATACCATTAACCGTTGGATAAATCACTTCACGCATAATGCGATCATGAATTTCTGGGGTAACCACTGGGGCTGGTGAATACGCCCCCATACCGCCGGTATTCAAACCGGTGTCGTTTTCGCCCACGCGTTTATGATCTTGGCTGGTAGCCATAGGTTCGACGTTTTTACCGTCCACCATGACGATAAAGCTGGCTTCTTCGCCATCTAAAAACTCTTCAATCACCACTCGGCTACCCGCTTCGCCAAAGGCATTGCCAGAAAGCATATCACGCACAGCGTCTTCCGCTTCTTGCAATGTCATTGCAACGATTACGCCTTTGCCCGCAGCCAGACCATCTGCTTTTACAACAATTGGCGCACCTTTCTCACACAAGTACGCCAATGCAGGTTCTACTTCGGTGAAGTTTTGATATTCTGCCGTTGGGATTTTATGGCGCGCGAGGAAATCTTTGGTAAATGCTTTTGAACCTTCCAATTGTGCAGCCGCTTGAGTTGGGCCAAAAATTTTTAATCCAGCCGCACGAAATGCATCAACCACACCAATTACTAGCGGTGCTTCAGGGCCAACAATGGTTAATCCAATTTGTTTATCTTGAGCAAATTTCACTAAGGCAGGGATATCTGTCGCAGAAATATTCACGTTTTCCACTTTTTGTTCTAATGCAGTACCCGCGTTGCCCGGTGCGACGAAAACTTTGTCCGCTAATGGAGATTGTGCAGCTTTCCAAGCCAAGGCGTGTTCACGACCGCCATTTCCGATGATGAGAATATTCATTTGTTCTGTTCCAAGTAATTTATTGCTAAATATCCCCTCTCTTTAATCTGAAAGGGGAAAAGGGCGTTTAGATTAATGACGGAAATGTCTCATTCCAGTTAATACCATCACCATATTATGTTCATCCGCTGCATCGATGACTTCTTGATCGCGCATTGAACCACCTGGATGGATAACACATTGAATTCCCACTTTCGCCGCTGCATCAATACCGTCACGGAATGGGAAGAATGCATCAGATGCCATCACACAACCGGCTACAGTTAAACCTTCATCCTGTGCCTTAATCCCTGCAATCTTCGCAGAATATACACGGCTCATTTGGCCAGCACCGATGCCAATAGTTTGATTATCTTTAGCATAAACAATGGCATTTGATTTCACAAATTTCGCCACTTTCCAGCAGAACAATAAGTCTTTTAGTTCTTGTTCAGTTGGCTGACGTTTACTTACCACTTTTAAATCATCCACACCAACCATGCCTAAATCCGCATCTTGTACTAATAAGCCGCCGTTTACACGTTTAAAATCTAGACGTTCAGAACGTGAAGTCCATTCACCACATTCAAGTAAACGAACATTTTTCTTACGTTTCACCACTTCTTGCGCTTCAGCTGATACTTTCGGCGCAATAATCACTTCAACAAATTGGCGCTCCACGATTTCAGTCGCTGTTTTTTCGTCTAATTCACGGTTGAAAGCAATAATGCCGCCAAATGCAGAAGTTGGATCGGTTTGGTAAGCACGGTTATAAGCTTCTAAAATATCTTTGCCTAAAGCCACACCGCATGGATTCGCATGTTTAACGATCACGCAAGCCGGCTCATCAAATTCTTTCACGCATTCAAGTGCTGCATCAGTGTCAGCAATATTATTGTAAGACAAGGCTTTACCTTGTAATTGATGAGCGGTGGCTACGCTCGCTTCTTTCACATTTAAATCAACGTAGAAAGCCGCATTTTGATGGGAGTTCTCGCCGTAACGCATAGTTTGTTTACGAACGAAGTTAAGGTTTAAAGTACGTGGGAATTGACCGCACTTCGCATTCGCGTCTTCTTCCTCTGCTACATGATATGGTTTCACCATTTGTCCAAAATAGTTGGCAATCATAGAATCATATTGAGCGGTATGTTCAAATGCTTTAATCGCAAGGTCAAAACGAGTTTCAAGTGTTAGGCTGTTGTGGTGTTTATCCATTTCAGCAAGAATATTGTTAAAATCATGATTATTCACCACGATCGCCACATCTTTATGGTTTTTCGCTGCAGAACGCACCATGGTTGGTCCACCAATATCGATATTTTCTACTGCGTCTTCTAACGTACAATTTGGCTTCGCTACTGTTGCGGCAAATGGATATAAATTCACAACGACCATATCAATGCCTTCTATGCCATGTTGCTGCATGATAGCGTCATCTGTACCACGACGACCAAGAATACCGCCATGTACTTTTGGATGTAAGGTTTTCACACGACCGTCCATCATTTCTGGGAATCCCGTATAATCAGACACTTCTGTCACCGGTAAACCATGTTGCTCCAATAATTTTGCGGTACCGCCTGTGGAAAGTAGTTTTACACCACGCTGTACTAAGCCTTGAGCAAATTCTACGATACCGGTTTTATCAGAAACACTCAGTAAAGCCTGACGAATTGGACGATCTGTCATTACATTTTCCTTTCATTAAATGGTTAAAAATAAGCGGGGGGAATTATAGCGCAAACGTTTGCGTTTATGTAGAAAAAATTTTTCTGGTAAGCGCACTTAAAAGTGCGGTGATTTATTTAAACGATTTTAAAAATAAAAAAGCCCGCGAAATGCGAGCAATAAATGAATGAGATAATTGATTAACGTTTGCGATTGTCTAGAGAAAATGCACCAGCACCAGCAAACACAAAATAGAAGAACACGAGAGAGTAAAGTAAAGCAAGTTCACCACCGTTCGCGATTGGGAAAAATAAATTCCCTTTACCTGCAGCGTGCATAAAGAAATACGCATAAGCCATTTGACCTGAAAGAATAAATGCCGCTGGGCGAACAAATAAACCTAAAATTAATAGGATTGAGCCGACAATCTCAATTACCCCACCGACAATCATCAGTGGATCGCCCACTGCGCCGTTACCGCCCGTCATTGAAATTGGGAATTCCCAGAATTTCGCTGTGCCGTGTAAGATAAACATATACGCGGCGACGATACGTAATAAAGCTAAAACATACGGAGAGTATTTTTCTAAGTTTTTCATAAAGTTTTCCTAATAAAAATAAAAAGTGATTTGAGAACGGGGTGTATATTAATGATTAACTCAAAGCCAAACAATACCTCAAATCGAAAAGGACTTTTTACTATTAGGAAATAATTTTATGCTTTACTGATTTTCTCAATCCATTGTAAAAACTCAACTGGTGGCATGAATCCGTTAACACGACTCCCCTCAATTTCTTTTCCATCTCGGTTAAAGAACAAAATAGTCGGTAAACCTAACACTTTATATTTTGCCATTAAAGCGCGGTTTTCTTCGGAGTTTTTTGTCATATCAACCTGAAGGAGCAGCATGTCACCAAAGGCTTTTTGTACACTTGGATCACTGAATGTTTCTTTTTCAAACTCTTTACAAGCGACACACCAATCCGCATAAAGATCGAGCATTACAAGCGATTTGTTATTTTCTGACAGTGCTTGTTGTAATTCAGCTTCGCTTTTCACTTTCTTAAATTCAACATGAGAAACCGCTTTATTTTCGAGCGCACTTGGTATTGAGTTTTCACCCCAAACCCAAGCTTGAAGCGGTTTAACACTAATCATTGCTGCCACTAAAAAGAGAATTCGGAATACCCAACCTGTGCCATTTTTCGGCATTTGGAAAGCAAACCAGATGAAAAATGCGGTACCGAGCATCGCCCATAATCTTGGTGTCCATTCATCCGGCAAAATACGAGAAATTAAGAATACTGGTAACGCGAGCATCACAAAGCCAAAGAGCTTTTTAACGGTTTCCATCCACATGCCTGATTTAGGCAAGATTTTATTCCCAAATAAAGTGATTAAAATCAGCGGTACGCCCATACCCAACGCGAGCAAATAAAGCGTGAGCGCACCCGTAAATAAATCACCACTCTGCGCCACATAAAGCAAGGCGCCAGAAAGCGGTGCTGACGTACAAGGCGAAGCCACAAGCCCTGCAATCATCCCCATTAAGAACACGCCACCAAAGGCACCAGCTTTTTGCTGTTGGCTAAGTAAAGACAGTTTTGTTTGTAAGGAGCTTGGAAGCTGTAAAGTGAATACACCGAACATCGATAACGCTAACAAGACAAAGATGATTGATAAGCCAATCATCACGTAAGGATGTTGCAACGCCACTTGGAATGGCAAACCAATTGCAGCGACAATTAAGCCTAATAAGGTATAAGTCAGCGCCATTCCCTGCACATACACAAAACTTAATGCGAAAGCGCGCCACATATTAGGGCGTTGATTTTGACCAATCACTATCGCTGAAAGCAACGGCAGCATTGGCAACACACAAGGGGTAAAGGCCAAACCTAAGCCCAATAAGAAAAAGCCAAATACAGCATATTTGCTATTAAATAAACTTTCCGCTAAACGATCTTGCTCTGCTTTAGGTTGTGCGGAAAGTGAGGTCGATTTTTCCGATGTTTTTTCAGTATTGGCGATCTGTGCAATCGGCAAATCCGCCACTTTGATTTCTTTCACTTCAGGCGGATAACAAAAGCCCGATGTACAACCTTGGTAAGCAATTTCAACCACATCTTCGGCTTTTAATGGCGGGTGGCTTGCTTTAAAAATAGCTTGCACGGGCTTTTTGAAAATCTTCATTAAGCCAAAATAAGGATCGTTATAATCTTCAGGTGAAATAGAAAATGTCGGCACATCAAATGATGAGGTTTCCTCTTGGTTGAGCTTCACAGATATTTTTTCTTGATAGAGATAATACCCTTCTGCTATCGACCAATTGACGATCACATTTTCTTGATTCTCGCTTTTCGCAGCTGAAAATTGAAAAGCGTCATCCACAGGTAAGAAAGCCGGTTTCTTATCAAAAAGACCGGCTTGAGTGGAAAGAGCGGTAAAAATAAAAAATAAAAAAAGAAGAATTCGCTTCATCATAAAGTCCCAACTATTGTTCCTACTAAAATTCTAGCATAGATCAAAAGAATGTTAATAATTTATGACTTAGATCATAAAATTAAATGTAATTTAAACAATGACCACACTTTTCTGTTGTTACAGCAATGTTACAATTATAGAATATGCCCATAACAAAGAATAACAAGGAGCAACGAATGGCTACCCCCAAAATTCTCATCGTGGAAGATGAAGCGGTAACCCGTAATACGTTAAAAGGAATTTTTGAAGCTGAGGGCTATGAGGTATTACAAGCACAAGATGGTGCCGAAATGTATCGTCAGTTAAGCTCGGAAACGGTTAATCTCATCGTATTAGATATCAATTTACCCGGTAAAAATGGTTTATTACTGGGCCGTGAATTACGTGAAAAAACACCTATCCCTCTGATTTTCCTAACAGGGCGAGATAATGAGGTCGATAAAATTTTAGGTTTAGAAATCGGGGCCGATGATTATCTCACTAAGCCATTTAATCCAAGAGAACTCACCATTCGTGCAAGAAATTTATTGCATCGTACGATGACATTAAATGGCAAAGAGACCCATTTACAACGTGAGAACTATCGTTTTAATGGTTGGACACTGGATTTAAATAGTCATAATTTAATTACACCTGAAGGCACTGAGTTTAAGCTACCGCGTAGTGAATTTCGTGCCATGTTGCATTTCTGTGAAAATCCAGGAAAATTGCAAACTCGCGAAGAATTATTGCTAAAAATGACAGGACGCGAATTAAAACCACAAGATCGTACTGTGGATGTAACAATTCGCCGCATTCGGAAACATTTTGAAGATCATCCTAATACACCAGAAATTATTGCTACCGTGCATGGTGAAGGCTATCGTTTCTGTGGTGAATTAGAAGAATAATCTCTCATTAAGTAATAAAAGGCTGAGTCAAATCAGCCTTTTGTTTTTTGCTATCCACGGCGAGATTCGGTAAAATCAACGCCAATTTACGATTAATAAACAACGGATAACAATGACCAAAAAGAAAGTCAAAGTCGGCTCTAACACCATTGCGTTAAATAAACGAGCTCGACACGAATATTTTATTGAAGATGAAATTGAAGCCGGCCTTGAATTACAAGGTTGGGAAGTGAAATCAATGCGCGCAGGTAAAGCCAATATCAGCGACAGCTATATCATTTTTAAAAATGGGGAAGCCTATTTATTTGGCGCAACCATTCAACCATTAAGCTTGGCCTCGACCCACGTAGTTTGCGATCCGACGCGTACGCGTAAGCTTTTATTGAATAAACGTGAACTGGATAATCTTTTCGGTAAATCAAGCCGTGATGGTTTTACCATTGTTGCCCTTTCTCTTTATTGGAAAGGTGCTTGGGCAAAGATCAAAATCGGTCTTGCGAAAGGTAAAAAACAACATGATAAACGCGATGATATTAAAGAGCGTGAATGGAAAGTAGCGAAAGAGCGTATTATGAAAAACGCACATCGTGGATAACTCTCCCTCCAAACTGACAAAATGCCTTTCAATCGAAAGGCATTTTTCTTTTTCTCAATATGAAAAAAATTCTCATCGCCATGAATAAAATTATATTGATAATCATTCTCTTTTGAATTAGTATCTTCGCCCAATTCTTTTCGTTATATAAGGAGCTCTAATGAAAAAAGGCATTCATCCTGAAAATTATCGTACCGTTTTATTTTACGATTCCAATGCGAAACAAGGCTTTCTCATCCGTTCTTGCGCTAAAACTAACAACACCATGAAATGGGAAGATGGTAATGAATACCCTGTATTTATGTGCGATACCTCATCTGCTTCTCACCCATTTTATACTGGTAAAACTCGTCAAATTGGTAATGAAGGTCGTGCAAGTGAATTTGCAAGCCGTTACGGTAAATTTGGCGCATTTAAATCAAAATAGGAATATTCAATGAAAGTATTATCTTCACTCAAAAGCGCAAAAAACCGTCCTGGCTGCAAAATTGTTCGTCGCCACGGTGTCGTTTATGTCATTTCGAAAACCAACCCTCGCTTTAAAGCACGTCAAGGTGGGAAAAAGAAAGGTTAACCCCAATAAAAAAAGAGCGGTCAAATTTCCGCTCTTTTTTTCATTTAGGCATTAAGGTTTGTAAATAAATTCAACACCTTCTTCATCTTCTTCGTCCCAATCATCCCAGTCGTCATCTTCATCATCAAATTGATGTTCAGCGAGTTGTTCTTGATGGTAATCTTCCCATTTGAATTTCACTTCTTCCGGTTTATTTTCTTCTACTTCCGCATCACGTGGATTTGCTTCAATGAAATCCATAATATCACGACAAAGTGGTGGCACATTTTTACCAGTTGCGGCAGAAATAAGGTGATACCCTTCTTCCCAACCAAGACGTTCAGTAATCTCTTGTGCACGTTCATGCGCCTCTTCTTCTGTCATCGTATCAATTTTATTGAAGACTAACCAACGCGGTTTATCTGCCAATTTTTCACTATATTGGAATAATTCTGACTCGATGATCGCAATATTATCAGCAGGATCGGATTCATCAATTGGGTTAATATCCACTAAATGAATTAACACACGACAACGTTCCAAGTGTTTTAAGAAACGAATTCCTAAACCTGCACCATCTGATGCGCCTTCAATCAATCCAGGAATATCTGCCACTACAAAGCTATGGCTCTCATCCACTTTCACTACACCTAAACTTGGCACTAAAGTGGTAAATGGATAATCAGCAACTTTTGGTTTTGCAGCTGAAACGGCACGAATAAAGGTCGATTTACCTGCATTTGGTAAACCTAACATCCCGACATCCGCAAGAAGCATCAATTCTAATAATAAATCACGTTTTTCCCCAGGTGTCCCCATGGTTTTTTGGCGAGGTGCACGGTTCACTGAAGATTTAAAACGTGTGTTCCCTAAACCATGATAACCGCCTTTCGCCACTAACATTTTGGCGCCATGCTTTGTTAAATCACCAAGCACTTCTTTAGTGTCATTATCAATTGCACGCGTTCCCACTGGCACACGTAACGTAATATCTTTACCGCGGCGACCGGTACAATCTGAACTATGACCATTCTCACCGCGCTCAGCTGCAAAACGTTTCGTAAAACGATAATCGATCAAGGTATTTAAGTTTTCGTCTGCAACCAAATAAACATCACCGCCATCACCGCCATCACCGCCATCAGGACCACCTTTGGGGATAAATTTTTCACGGCGGAAACTTACACAACCGTTTCCACCATCCCCTGCTTCCACACGAATCAGGGCTTCATCAATAAATTTCATAAAAACTCTCCAATATTTAACCGCACTTTACTTTGATTGCGGTAATAACTTATGTCCGATTGCCGACAAAATTGCTCCGCATACTACAACAAACGCCCCGATATAGCTAATCATATTTAATTCTGGCGCGGCAAAATTATCAGGGCTCGCATAATGCGCAAGATGAGCAAAGAAAATTGTAAATAGTGGTACTAAGGTAATCACAACGCTTACTTTAGAAACTTCCCAACGATTAAGGGCTTCAGCATAAGCGCCATAACCAAATAAGGTATTTAAGCAACAATAAGCTAAACAACCAAATGCTAACGGGCTGAGCTCTCTCACTTGGGAAAATTCAGCAACAGGCGTAAATACCAAAAGACAACCGAAATACATCATTAATAAAATTTGTTGTGAACTAAAACGACGAAGCATTAATTTCTGTGCCATACCATAAGCAACCCAAACTAATGAAGCTGTTAGGCTTAGCAAGACGCCCGTTAAATAACCACTTTCTCCTTTAAACACCTCAAATTTATCATTGAAGAAAAGCACTAACCCAGCCAATAACAGACCTAAACCAATCTTTTGATGTAATCCAAGCTTTTCTTTAAAGACAAAAATACCGCAAATCAACATGCCAAAAGAAGAAAAATGAATAAAAATTTGAGCTGAAGAAGGATCGATAAAATTAAGTGAGCTATTGAATAAAAAGAAATTACCCGCTAACCCTGCTACACCGATGAGTACAAGCCAAATGAAACGACCACCTTTCGAAAATTGGGGCAGTTTTTTCTTGTAACCTAACAGAATCAATAGCGCAAGAGAAGCTACCGCAAATCGATACCAAACGATCGTTTGTGGCGTCATCACGGATAGAACCTGTTTTAACGCAATAGGTAAAGATCCCCACGCCATCGCTGTAATTAACGCGAAGAGAAAACCTAAAAGCGGTTGTTGTTTCATGATATCTTCCTTTATTTTACTAAAGTGCGGTTAGGAATTAAGATAAATTTCGACTAAGAAATATAAAGATAAGCAATAGTGCCAGAATAACAAATGTGATTGATGATTGTAAATGACTGGTAAAAAAGAAAACGCCCCACAGATAATGCGGGGCGTTTACAAATCAGATGTAAAATTATTCAGTTACAATACTTACGTATTTACGGCTTTTCTCGCCTTTCACTTCAAATTTTACTTTACCGTCAGCGGTAGCAAATAAGGTGTGGTCACGGCCCATACCTACGTTGTTACCTGCGTGGAATTTAGTACCACGTTGACGTACAATGATGCTACCTGCTAATACAGATTCGCCACCGAAACGTTTAACACCAAGGCGTTTAGCTTCAGAATCACGACCGTTACGAGTTGAACCACCAGCTTTTTTAGTTGCCATCTACTTGATCTCCTCTGAAATTATGCTTGAATCCCAGTGATTTTCACTTCTGTGAACCACTGACGATGACCTTGTTGTTTACGGCTGTGTTTACGACGACGGAACTTAACGATTTTAACTTTATCGCCACGACCTTGTGCCACAACTTCAGCCACTACTTTCGCGCCAGCTACTACTGGTGCACCAATTTTAACATCTTCACCATTAACGACCATCAACACTGAGTCGAACTCAACTGTTGCGCCAGTTGCAAGTTCAAGTTTTTCTAAACGAACAACTTGACCTTCGCTCACACGGTGTTGTTTACCGCCACTTTGGAAAACTGCGTACATAAATACTCCGCTATAATTGTGCTTCTCCGTTACTATTTTCGGTCCGCACTTCAAAATTCATATAAATAGGTCGCAAATTCTACGGAAAAAACAACTCGATCGCAAGCACTTATTTGCAATAAAATAAAAAAAAGCGCTTTTCCTCGAGTTTAATTTCAGAAACCTTGAAAAATCGGGTAAAATTCACCGCACTTTCTTTTATATACACAACCATCGAACCAAATGAAGATGAACAAACAAGATTTAATGGATATGCATGCAATCCAAGCATTAACAGATGCGGATATGCAAAAAGTCAACCAAGCCATTTTAGCACAAATTAACTCCGATGTGCCGATGGTTAATCAGCTTGGTTTTTATATTGTGCAAGGTGGCGGAAAACGTATTCGACCACTTATTGCGGTTTTAGCGGCGCGTGCATTAGGCTACGAAAGCGATAAAGTGGCCACTTGTGCGACCTTTGTTGAATTTATTCACACCGCTTCTTTATTACATGATGATGTGGTAGATGAATCGGATATGCGTCGTGGCCGCGCAACAGCAAACTCTGCCTTTGGTAATGCGGCTAGCGTATTAGTGGGTGACTTCATTTATACTCGTGCATTCCAATTAGTGGCGCAATTACAATCGCTAGACATTCTTCGCATTATGGCAGATGCCACCAACGTGTTGGCGGAAGGTGAAGTGCAACAATTAATGAACGTGAACGATCCCGATACCACGGAAGAAAGCTATATGCGTGTGATTTATAGTAAAACAGCACGTTTATTTGAAGTGGCAGCACAATCTGTGGCGATTGTTGCAGGTGCCGAAAAATCAATTGAAACCGCATTTCAAGAATATGGTCGCTATCTTGGTACCGCATTCCAATTAGTGGATGACGTACTAGATTACAGCGCTAACGCAGCCGCACTAGGTAAAAATGTGGGTGATGACCTCGCTGAAGGCAAACCTACTCTCCCTCTATTACACGCAATGCGTCATGGTAATCCAGAACAAGCCGCGCTTATTCGTGAAGCCATTGAACAAGGCGGAAAACGTGATGCGATCGATGACGTACTTGCAATTATGGCAGAACATAAATCCCTTGATTACGCAATGGATCGTGCGAAACAAGAAGCCCAAAAAGCGGTTGATGCTATTGCCTTATTACCTGAAAGCGAATACAAAAAAGCCTTAATTTCACTGGCTTATTTATCGGTAGACCGAACTTATTAATATGACTGAAGAACAAATTCAACCGCAAAGTGCGGTCGATTCTCAACCTAAATTTCAAAAACCACGTAAACAAAAAGTGCGCAAAGATCCCAATGCGCCTTTTATTCGTGAAAAACTCGAATTACCTGAAGGGCATAATAAGCTACTTCTCCACTCTTGTTGTGCGCCTTGTTCGGGTGAAGTGATGGAAGCCATTTTGGCCTCAGGTATTGAGTTTACGATTTATTTTTACAACCCGAATATTCATCCATTGAAAGAATATTTAATTCGTAAAGAAGAAAACATCCGCTTTGCCCAAAAATTCGGGATTCCGTTTATTGATGCAGACTACGATCGCCAACAATGGTTTGATCGCGCAAAAGGCATGGAGTGGGAACCTGAACGTGGCATTCGCTGCACCATGTGTTTTGATATGCGTTTTGAAAAAGCCGCTGAATATGCTCATGAACATGGTTTCCCTGTATTCACCAGCTGTCTTGGTATTTCTCGCTGGAAAGATATGGATCAAATTAATGGTTGTGGTCACCGTGCGGCTGAAAAATATGATGATGTGATTTATTGGGATTACAACTGGCGTAAAGCAGGTGGATCGCAACGCATGATCGAAATCAGTAAGCGTGAACGTTTTTATCAACAGGAATATTGTGGCTGCGTTTATTCTTTACGAGACAGCAATAAATGGCGTGAAGAAACAGGGCGACAAAAAATTGAAATTGGTAAACTCTATTACACGCCAGATTAAAAAACACATAAAAAAAGAACCGCACTTTCAACATGCGGTTCTTTTTTTATTTAATCTACGATGGTACGCCCACCTAATGCATTCTCTAAAGAATGATCTAACTGCTGAATTCGCGTACATAACACGTTTTCAATCTGGGCATTTTTATTTTTTTCTTGGGTTAATTCAAAACTTAAATTCAAGGCAACAATAGAAAGCACACGGTCTAATTGCAATAAACCTGTACGCTCTTTCATTTCAGACACTTGAAGATCTAAATTACGCGCCGCTTGACGCAAAATCTCTTCTTGTTCTGCAGGGACATTCAAGCGCAGCACTTGCCCTAATACAACAACTTCAACCAGTTTTAATGACATGTTATTCCCTTATGTTGAATGCTCAAGTAATCCTATTATGCCACAGCCAAATGCCTTCGTCATACTTTTTACGTTTAATTGACCGCACTTTATCCGTTCGCCCCATTTCGCAATTTACGCTATAATGCGACACTTTTCATTATTTTTGAACGGAATATTTATGCCAACTATCGCTCCAAATCCATTAGTCCTAGTGGACGGTTCATCTTATTTATATCGTGCTTTTCACGCATTTCCACCACTCACCAATTCAGCCGGCGAACCAACCGGTGCCATGTACGGTGTGTTAAATATGCTCAAAAGCCTGATTTCGCAAGTGCAACCGAGCCATATTGCGGTAGTCTTTGATGCAAAAGGCAAAACGTTCCGTGATGAAATGTTTGAACAATATAAATCCCATCGTCCACCGATGCCGGACGATCTGCGCAAACAAATTCAGCCGTTACACGATATTATCCGTGCCCTTGGCATTCCTCTGTTAGTCATTGAAGGCGTGGAGGCTGACGATGTCATTGGTACCTTGGCGGTAGCGGCTTCTAAAGCCAATCAAAAAGTCTTGATTAGTACCGGTGATAAGGATATGGCACAACTGGTGGATGACAACATTATGTTGATCAACACCATGAATAACACCTTATTAGATCGCGAGGCCGTGATTGAAAAATACGGTATTCCGCCAGAACTCATCATTGATTACTTAGCGCTAATGGGCGATAGCGCCGATAATATTCCAGGCGTAGCGGGTGTCGGTGAAAAAACCGCACTTGGCCTCTTGCAGGGTATCGGCAGTATGGCAGAAATTTATGCCAACTTAGACAAAGTGGCCGAATTGACAATTCGTGGCGCAAAAAAATTAGGGGATAAATTATTGGCGGAAAAAGAAATGGCCGACTTATCTTATCGTCTTGCCACGATCAAAACCGATGTCGCCCTCGATATCACTCCGGAGCAACTTACCCTTGGTGCAAGCAATAACGATCAACTTACCGAATATTTCGGCCGTTATGAATTTAAACGTTGGCTCAATGAAGTGATGAATGGTGCTGATTCCATCACCAATAACAGCGAACAACCGACTAAAATTAATCATTATCAAGCCACACCTGCGCTTGCTCAAGACAATAGCGATGAATCATTGCCGGCAATTCAAATTGATCGCAGCCGTTATGAAACCTTGCTCACTGAAGCAGATTTAAATCGTTGGGTGGAAAAACTCAATCAAGCCAAACTTTTTGCCTTGGATACAGAAACCGATAATTTAGATTATATGGCTGCCAACTTGGTGGGTATTTCCTTTGCGTTAGAAAACGGTGAAGCCGCTTATTTACCGCTACAATTAGATTATTTAGGCGCACCAAAAACTCTCGAAAAAACAACCGCACTTACGTTGTTAAAACCGATTTTAGAAAATCCTACTATTCAAAAAGTCGGGCAAAACTTCAAATACGATCTCACCATCTTCGCCCGTAATGGCATCGATGTGCAAGGTGTGGCTTTCGACACTATGCTTGAATCCTATGTACTCAACAGCACAGGCCGTCATAATATGGACGATCTGGCGAAACGTTATTTAGGACATCAAACCATTAGTTTTGAAGAGATTGCAGGCAAAGGTAAAAATCAGCTGACCTTTAACCAAATTCAGTTGGAACAAGCCGCCGAGTACGCGGCGGAAGATGCTGATGTAACAATGAAACTGCAACAAGTGCTATGGGAAAAACTCTCTAAAGAACCCACTCTGGAAAAACTCTTTAAAGAAATGGAATTGCCGTTGTTAGGCGTACTTTCCCGTATGGAACGTCGTGGTGTCTTAATTGATAGCGATGCGCTATTCCTACAATCTAACGAAATCGCTAACCGTTTAAATGAATTAGAAGAACAAGCCTATATCTTAGCGGGGCAGCCATTTAATTTGGCTTCCACCAAACAATTACAGGAAATTTTGTTTGATAAATTAGGTTTGCCGGTCATTCAAAAAACACCAAAAGGCGCGCCATCCACCAACGAGGAAGTATTGGAGGAACTTGCATTTAGCCATGAATTGCCGAAAGTGTTGGTAGAACATCGTGGTCTCAGCAAACTAAAATCGACCTACACTGATAAATTGCCGCAAATGGTGAATCCGCAAACGGGTCGAGTGCATACTTCCTATCATCAAGCGGTGACAGCCACCGGTCGTCTTTCATCAAGCGATCCGAATCTGCAAAACATTCCGATTCGTAATGAAGAAGGTCGCCGTATTCGTCAGGCATTTATTGCGCGCGAAGGCTTTACTGTTGTGGCAGCTGACTATTCGCAAATCGAGCTGCGCATTATGGCGCACCTATCACAGGATCAGGGGTTAATTAACGCCTTTACCCAAGGCAAAGATATTCACCGCTCTACTGCAGCAGAAATCTTTGGTGTGGCACTGGACGAAGTGACTTCCGAACAACGCCGCAATGCTAAGGCAATTAACTTCGGTTTAATTTACGGTATGTCAGCCTTTGGCTTATCGCGTCAACTCGGTATTGGCCGTGCCGATGCCCAGAGCTATATGGATTTGTATTTCAAACGCTATCCTGGCGTACAAACTTTTATGCACGATATTCGCGAAAAAGCCAAAGCCCAAGGCTATGTGGAAACCCTATTTGGCCGTCGTTTATATCTACCAGATATTAACTCTTCTAATGGTATGCGCCGTAAAGCAGCCGAACGTGTCGCGATCAATGCGCCAATGCAAGGCACTGCCGCAGACATTATTAAACGCGCCATGATTCAATTGGATCAAAAACTACAAAACGATCCCGATATTGCGATGATTATGCAGGTGCACGATGAATTGGTGTTTGAAGTGCGGTCAGAAAAAGTCGCGTTTTATAGCGAGCTCATCAAAACACAAATGGAAAGTGCGGCTGATTTAGTGGTGCCATTGATTGTAGATGTGGGGCAAGGCACTAACTGGGATGAGGCTCACTAACAAATTTAGTCATGAATAAAGTTATTAGAAGTCACCTATTTACGGCTGAACGCGCTTGGGGAGCCCTTGATATTACCAATATGAATGGCATTTCCGTGCGTCTTCACTGGACAGATAAACCTTACAAATGGCATATCAATGACGGTGAAGAAGTCTTTGCTGTCATGGATGGTACGGTGGAAATGCGCTACAAAGAAGAGGGCCAAGAGAAAGCCGTATTGCTCTATGCGGGTGATATTTTTTATGCGGGTATCGGTACCGAACATGTAGCTCATCCACAAGGCGAAGCGCGTATATTAGTTATAGAGAAAGAAGACAGCATTTAACAGACTTAAAAAGAATTTTATGAATCAAGAAAGACTTAACGAAATCGAAAAACCATTACTTCATCTTGTAGAACGTGATGTTGTTCCTGCACTTGGCTGTACTGAACCTATCTCTTTGGCGCTTGCCGCAGCAACTGCAGCTAAATATTTAGGCAAAACACCTGAACGTATTGAAGCTAAAGTATCACCAAACTTAATGAAAAATGGATTGGGTGTTGCAGTACCTGGAACCGGCATGGTGGGCTTGCCAATCGCAGCCGCGATTGGTGCTTTAGGCGGTGACCCTGAGGGTGAGTTGGAAGTATTAAAACACATCACACCAGAGCAAGTTTCCCAAGCCAAAGCGATGCTTGATAAAAAACTCGTTAATGTCGATATTCATCAAACCGATCATATTTTATATTCGGAAGCCGTGTTGTTTGCGGATAAGGACCGAGTGAAAGTAGCGATTCAAGATCAACACACCAACATCATTTTGATTGAAAAAAATGGCGAGGTCATTTTTGAGAAAGAACACGATGAATGTGCTGATTGCGACCCTTATGATATTTTCAAGCAGGTGAGCGCACGTGAAATCTTTGAATTTTCTTGTGAAGTTGAGCTCGATAAAATCCGCTTTATCGGACAAGCTGCCGCGCTCAACCGCGCGCTGTCTAACGAAGGATTGCGCGAAAATTATGGTTTACATATTGGCAGAACGTTACGCAAACAAGTTGGTAGTGGCTTAATGTCAGACGATTTACTCAGCAAAATTATGATCGAAACCACTGCAGCCTCCGATGCCCGTATGGGCGGGGCTACATTACCAGCAATGAGTAATTCAGGCTCTGGCAACCAAGGTATTGCCGCGACTATGCCTGTGGTTGTGGTCGCCGATTATTTAAACGTGAGTGAAGAAAAACGTCTCCGAGCGCTCTTCTTATCACACTTAATGGCTATTTATATCCACAGTAAATTACCCAAACTTTCTGCCCTTTGCGCAGTAACCACTGCCTCAATGGGAAGCTGTGCAGGTATCGCTTATTTACTTACGGGAAAATTCGAAACCGTGAGCATGGGGATTTGCAGCATGATTGGTGATATTAGCGGAATCATCTGCGATGGCGCATCTAATAGCTGTGCGATGAAAGTGTCCACCAGTGTGGCTTCTGGCTATAAATCGGTACTCATGGCGATGGATGAAACCCATGTGACGGGTAATGAAGGTATCGTTGAACACGATCTCGATCGCACTATCGACAATCTATGTTCAATTGCCTCTAAGAGTATGCACCATATTGATCGCCAAGTGATTGAAATTATGGTGAGTAAACCCTGCCCTTAACATCGAGATAGCTTACGATAAAGTGCGGTCAGAAAAATATACAAATTTCTGACCGCACTTTTTTTATATCAAAAAAATATATTTTCTAGCAAAAAGTTATTGGCGTTACCTTCTTATTTTTTTAGAAAATACTGCCCTACTTAGTTCTAAAAGAAAGGAATATTTATGCTTTTAACCGGATTACTTTGCGGAATTTTACTCGGATTTGTGATGCAGCGTGGACGCTTTTGTATTACTGGTGCATTTCGCGATATGTATGTCACCCAAAATAACAAAATGTTTGTAGCCCTTCTATTAGCGATTACCGTGCAATCCATCGGTTTCTTCCTCTTAAAAGAAATCGGTGTATTAAATGTCGATCCGGCTGAAAATTTTGCCTTTTTAGCGGTGATTATCGGTGCATTTGTATTTGGTATTGGTATTGTTCTTGCTGGCGGTTGTGCGACAGGTACATGGTACCGTGCTGCGGAAGGCTTAGTCGGCAGTTGGGTCGCGTTATTCACTTATATGTTGTTAAGTGCCATCATGCGTACTGGCCCATTAGGCGAATTCAATAAAACTTTACGTAGCATCAATATCGAACAACGCAATATTTATGATACATTCGGTATTTCACCTTGGTGGTTAGTCGCATTATTAACTTTAGTGACAGCTTTCTATATGTACAAACATCTCAGCAAACCAAGCGTAAAAGTCGCGGCATTAAAACCGAAGAAAACGGGTCTTGCTCACTTATTATTTGAAAAACGCTGGCACCCATTTTTCTCTGCCGTATTAATCGGATTAATCGCACTTGCAGCTTGGCCACTCAGTGTCGCTACTGGTCGTGAGTTTGGACTTGGGATCACTGGTCCATCAGCCAATATCATGCAATTCCTCGTTACTGGCGACGGTAAATTTATTAACTGGGGCGTATTCTTAGTTTTAGGGATTTTTATTGGATCATTCATCGGCGCGAAAGCAAGCAATGAATTCCGTGTCCGCGTACCGGATGCCACCACAATTCTACGCAGCGGACTCGGCGGTATTCTCATGGGTATCGGTGCAACCCTTGCAGGTGGCTGTTCTATCGGTAATGGCTTAGTCGAAACCGCCTTTTTCTCTTGGCAAGGTTGGGTCTCATTGCCATTGATGATTCTCGGTACTTGGGTAGCCGCCTACTTCACCATTATTCGTCCACAACGTTTAAAATTATCAAAAGCATAGGAGCTTATATGATCGTTAAATTACCAACACTCGGCCTTGTTTGCCCATTTCCTCTCGTTGAAGCTAAGGAAGCCATGGCTAAGCTAAATAAAGGCGATGGCCTCGAAATTGAATTCGACTGTACCCAAGCCACTGAAGCTATCCCCGCTTGGGCGGCTGAAGAAGGTTATGAAGTGACTAACTTCGAGCAAATTGATGATGCCAAATGGTCAATTACAGTGATTAAATAATAAAAAAGAGCGGTCAGAAAAATATATAAATTTCTGACCGCTCTTTTGCTTTAATGAATCGAAATAATTAAATCAATTCGACTGGTACTTTCACCACCAGTTTTTTCACAAAACTTGATTTGCCGTTTACGGTGCAACCTGGTTTATGTGGCTCATAAGGGAAAAAGACAGCGAACATTTTTGGTAAAAGTGTCACAGTGCTTTTATTTTCAATTTGCGGGGTGAGTTGGTAATCATCGGCATCACGATATTCATCGTATAAGCTGAGGTTTGGATAAGTCGCGCTTACTTCAACATTCTCTTCACCACGAATAAGTAATTGAATATCCAAATATTTATGGTGAAGTTCAGCTTGTTTGCTATCCGCTTCAACCGTATCAAATTCCATGACATTCATATAGACTTGCTCGCTTAAATCATGACGGCCATTTTCTAATGCTTCAAGATCTAAGGTATTGAGATGATCGCAAATGTCCGCGATAACTTTTGGTAAACCCACTTTGAAATTTGGGTTATTTAATGCACTGATAATCATAGTGTCTCCTTACGTATGTATTTGTATGAGAATATGATAACAAGTTGCTTATATTAAATAAAGTTACCAATAAATTTAAAACTCTGTATAATAAGCGAGCTTTATTTTCTGCATTAGCGTGCGGCTATCAAAAGAGATTTTTAAACGCCCAAAGTGCGGTCATTTTTTCGAAAGATTTCTTTTGCTAGTCGCAATCTGGAAAATAAAGCTTTGTTTTAAATATTATTTTGAAGGAAAACATTGTGAATCCAATTGTTAAACAATTTAAATACGGTCAACATACCGTTACTCTAGAAACCGGCGCAATTGCACGTCAAGCAACTGCTGCGGTTATGGCAAGCATGGACGATACCACGGTATTCGTGACTGTTGTTGCTAAGAAAGATGTGAAAGAAGGTCAAGACTTCTTCCCATTAACCGTAAACTATCAAGAGCGTACTTATGCGGCGGGTAAAATCCCTGGTGGTTTCTTTAAACGTGAAGGTCGTCCATCTGAAGGCGAAACCTTAATTGCACGCTTAATCGATCGTCCAATTCGCCCATTATTCCCAGAAGGTTTCTTCAACGAAATCCAAGTTGTGGCAACTGTAGTTTCTGTAAACCCACAAATCAGCCCTGACTTAGTGGCAATGATTGGTGCTTCTGCTGCATTAACCTTATCTGGTGTGCCTTTCAATGGTCCTATCGGTGCAGCACGCGTTGGTTTTATCGACAACCAATTCGTATTAAACCCAACTATGGCCGAACAAAAACAAAGCCGTTTAGACTTAGTGGTTGCAGGTACTGACAAAGCCGTATTAATGGTTGAATCTGAAGCTGACATCTTAACTGAAGAACAAATGTTAGCGGCAGTCGTATTCGGTCATCAACAACAACAAGTTGTAATCGAAGCGATCAAAGAATTTGCAAAAGAAGCAGGCAAACCACGTTGGGATTGGGTTGCACCACAACCAAACACAGATTTAATCAACAAAGTAAAAGCGATTGCTGAAACACGTTTAGGCGATGCATACCGCATTACTGAAAAACAAGCTCGTTACGAACAAATTGATGCGATTAAAGCAGATGTGATTGCACAAATCACAGCTGAAGATGAAGAAATCAGCGAAGGTAAAATCGTGGATATTTTCACCGCACTTGAAAGCCAAATCGTTCGTGGCCGTATCATTGCAGGTGAACCACGTATTGATGGTCGTACCGTTGATACCGTTCGTGCATTGGATATTTGTACTGGTGTATTACCACGTACTCACGGTTCTGCAATTTTCACCCGTGGTGAAACGCAAGCGTTAGCCGTAGCAACTTTAGGTACTGAACGTGATGCACAAATCATTGATGAATTAACAGGTGAACGTCAAGATCACTTCTTATTCCACTACAACTTCCCTCCATACTCTGTAGGTGAAACCGGTATGATCGGCTCACCAAAACGTCGTGAAATCGGTCACGGTCGTTTAGCAAAACGTGGTGTCGCTGCGGTTATGCCAAGTCTTGCAGAATTCCCGTATGTGGTGCGTGTTGTATCTGAAATCACTGAATCTAACGGTTCTTCTTCTATGGCATCTGTATGTGGTGCGTCTTTAGCATTAATGGATGCGGGTGTTCCAATCAAAGCCGCTGTTGCAGGTATCGCAATGGGCTTAGTAAAAGAAGAAGAAAAATTTGTGGTGCTTTCAGATATTTTAGGTGATGAGGACCACTTAGGTGATATGGACTTTAAAGTGGCTGGTACACGTGAAGGTGTCACCGCACTTCAAATGGACATCAAAATTGAAGGTATCACCCCTGAAATTATGCAAATTGCATTAAACCAAGCAAAAGGTGCACGTATGCACATTCTTGGCGTAATGGAACAAGCAATCCCTGCACCACGTGCAGATATTTCTGACTACGCACCGCGTATTCACACCATGAAAATTGATCCGAAGAAAATCAAAGATGTTATCGGTAAAGGTGGTGCAACTATCCGTGCATTAACTGAAGAAACTGGTACTTCTATCGATATCGATGATGATGGTACAGTGAAAATTGCTGCAGTAGATAGCAGTGCAGCGAAAAATGTGATGGCACGTATTGAAGAAATTGTTGCTGAAGTTGAAGCGGGCGCAATTTACAAAGGTAAAGTGACTCGTCTTGCTGACTTCGGTGCATTCGTCGCTATCGTTGGAAATAAAGAAGGTTTAGTTCATATTTCTCAAATCGCCGAAGAGCGTGTAGAGAAAGTGAGTGATTATCTTCAAGTGGGTCAAGAAGTGACTGTTAAAGTGGTTGAAATCGATCGCCAAGGTCGTATCCGCTTAACCATGAAAGATCTTGCACCAAAACAAGAAACTGAAGCAGAATCTGCACCAGCAGAAGAGACTTCTGTAGAACAAGAATAATCTCACAGGGTGTGTAAAAAACCTTACACACCCGTTTTGATTATCAAACTAACTTATAAAACAATGCAATATTTTCGGTTATTCCGTTTTCTAGTTTCATTATCTAGCCTAAGTCTGACTTTATTTATTTCCGGTTGTGTGCAATCGGGAAACGTGTTTGTCGCACCAAATAAAGTCGTACTCGCAGATCAAACGCCGAATACGCACTTCGAACAAGAAGTGATGATTACCCGAATCGGGCAAGTTTTATTAGTTGGTAAAATGAGTAATGAAGAACGGGCGACGCTTCACTTTGAACGTGGCGTTTTATATGATTCCCTCGGTTTATGGGGCCTCGCACGTTATGACTTTACACAAGCCCTTGCATTACAGCCAAAGATGGCTTCCGTTTATAATTACTTAGGGCTTTACTTACTGCTTGAAGAAGATTACGACAGCGCATTAGAAACCTTTAATGTGGTGTTTGAGTTGGATCCAAGTTATGACTATACCCACCTTAATCGTGGTTTAAATTTTTATTACGTCGAACGCTATAATCTTGCTGAAGACGATTTGATGAAGTTTTACGAAGCCGATACCAAAGATCCCTATCGCGTACTCTGGCTCTATTTGAACGAACAAAAATTAAAACCACAAGAAGCCCATGCCAACCTTGTTGAACGAGCTAAAGGGCTATCTAAGGACTTCTGGGGAACAAATATCGTTCAATACTATTTAGGTAATATTTCCGTGAGTGACTTGCAAGAACGGGCAACTAAATTTGCAGAAAACTCACAACAATATGCAGAAATATTAACCGAAACCTACTTTTATCTAGCAAAACAAAAACTCAATTTGGGGCAAATTGATGAAGCGGCGGCTTTATTCAAACTTGCTATTGCGAATCAGGTGTATAACTTTGTTGAGTATCGTTTTGCCGTGTTAGAGCTGATGAAATTGAAACCAGCTCAAACTGACGACGAAAAAGAAGAAAAAAGTGCGGTCACAAAAACTGCTGTTTTTTAGACTTGCCTCTTTCTTTTGTAACAAATAAACCTGAAAGCGAAATTGAGCTTTCCTTACTTACATTCGAGTATTTTAATGACAGACAAAATCACTTTTAATGATTTAGGCTTGCCTGAATTCATTCTAAAAGCCGTTTCTGACCTTGGTTTTGAAACACCTTCGCCAATCCAACAAGCTTGTATTCCTGCTCTTTTAGAAGGCAGAGATGTACTGGGTATGGCACAAACCGGTAGTGGTAAAACTGCCGCATTCTCTTTACCTATTTTGGCAAAAATTGATCCTGCCGCAAAACATCCACAATTATTGGTAATGGCACCAACCCGTGAACTTGCAATTCAAGTTGCTGATGCTTGTGAACACTTCATGAAATATGCAAAAGGCATCAACATCGTGACCCTTTATGGTGGTCAACGCTATGACATTCAATTACGAGCATTAAAACAAGGTGCACAAGTTGTTGTAGGTACACCGGGTCGTATTTTGGATCATATCCGTCGTAACACATTAGATCTATCTGAATTAAAAGCTATCGTACTTGATGAAGCAGATGAAATGCTTCGCATGGGCTTTATTGATGATGTAGAAACCGTTATGGCTGAATTACCTGAAGAGCACCAAACTGCGCTTTTCTCTGCTACCATGCCTGAGCCAATTCGTCGTATCACAAAACGCTTCATGAACAACCCGCAAGAAGTAAAAATCAAAGTAAATAACGATAATGCGCCAGACATTGAGCAAAATTGTTGGTATGTTCAAGGTTTCCGTAAAAATGACGCATTATTACGCTTCTTAGAAGTAGAAGATTTTGATGCAGCCATCATTTTTACCCGTACTAAAACGGGCACACTTGATGTGACTGAATTATTAGAAAAACACGGTTTCCGTGCTGCGGCATTAAACGGTGATATGACCCAACAATTACGTGAGCAAACCTTAGATCGCTTACGTAATGGTAGCCTTGATATCGTCGTTGCAACCGATGTGGCTGCGCGCGGTATCGATATTGAACGTATCAGCCTTGTAGTGAACTATGACATCCCACTTGATGCAGAGTCTTACGTTCACCGTATCGGTCGTACTGGTCGTGCAGGTCGTTCTGGTCGTGCATTGTTATTCGTTGAACCACGTGAACGCCGTTTACTTCGTAATATCGAACACTTGATGAAAAAACCAATCAATGAAGTTGAATTACCAAATCATGAAGTGTTGCAAGCCTGTCGTCGTAAAAAATTCCAAGACAAGATTACCAAACAATTGGAACATCATGATCTTGAAATGTATCGTAGCCTATTGGAAGATTTATTTACCGCGGATCAGGATCAAGAAGATATTGCTGCAGCCATGTTGATGTTGCTTCAAGGAAAACAAAAACTCATCCTTCCACCTGATCCACCAATGGATAAGCGTCGTCGTGAGCGTAATGATCGCGGTGATCGCCGTGAAAATCCACGTTCAGCTGAACGTCGTGGTGAACGTAAAGGCTACGGCACGCCACAACCGATGGATTTATATCGTATCGAAGTAGGTCGTGCAGATGGCATAGAAGTGCGTCATATCGTAGGTGCTATCGCAAATGAAGGTGATATTAACAGCCGCTATATTGGCCATATCAAACTTTACGATGACTACTCTACTGTTGAATTACCACAAGGTATGCCAAAAGAATTGCTCCAACAATTCGGAAAAACTCGCGTTTTAAATAAACAAATGCAAATGAGCTTTATGGGCGCAGCACAGTCAGACAATAGACGTGGTGGCAATGACTTTGGTGGAAAAGGTCGCCGTAATGAACGTGGAGACCGAGGCCAAGATCGTTTCCGTGGTGAACGTAATGGTGATCGTCGTCAGCGTAAATTTAACGATAAAAACGACCGCACTTTTAACGAACGTGGTCGCCGAGATCGCCAACGTTAATCCTTATTTAACAGCCCCTTGAAGTAAAAGGGGCTTTTTTATTGTCTTAATTCTCGTTACAATCGTCTCTTATCTCAATTTATAAGGTTTATCTATTGAAAGGTCTATTTTTACGTATTATTGCTGCTTTTGCATTATTACTTTGGGCAATTGATATGGTCTTCCCTTGGCAAAAAATTATGCAATCGGAGCAAAACCCTTACACCACGATCAAAAATCGTGGCAGCCTGATTGTCGGCACCATTAATAATCCCATTTACTATTTTATTGGGAATGAAGGCGAATCAGGCTTGGAATACGAATTAGCAAAAAACTTTGCTGATTATTTAGGGGTTCGCTTACAAATTAAAACCTTAGAAAATAACGATCAACTTTTTAATGAATTGGAGAACAATAATATTGATATCGCTGCTGCGAATCTTTTGTTCCAGCCTCAACGAGCAGAAAAATTTCAGTTAGGACCATCTTACACCTCTGCCTCTTGGCAGCTTGTATATAAAAAAGGTGAAAATCGCCCGAAAGATTTAGCGCAAGTCCAGCAAGAAATTATTATTTCTGCGGGGGAAGACTTAGAAAAATTATTATCCCTTGCACAGAAAAAACTTCCTGCACTTAAATGGCAGAATAACAAGCAGTTAACCCAAGAAGAATTATTAATTCAAGTAGCGGAAGGCAAAATTCCTTATACAATTGCAAATAGTATTGATGTGGCAGCAGCACAACAAATTCGCCCTAACTTAGCAATTGCATTTGACCTAACAGATGAAATGACTGTGCATTGGTATCTTTCTAATAAATCCTATAATGAGCTACAAGCAGGCTTGTTGGATTTTATGAATAACGCCATTGAAACGGGATTAATTGATCGTATTGAGGAAAAATATTTCCGCCATATTACCGCCTTTGACTATGTAGATACTCAGGCTTATTTAGAGGCGGTTGAAAAAATCCTTCCTCAATATCAACCGCTCTTTGAAAAATACAAAGGGAATTTAGACTGGCGATTATTAGCTGCTGTAGCCTATCAAGAATCGCATTGGGACCCTTATGCTACCTCTCCAACAGGTGTACGCGGGATGATGATGCTTACCAAAGATACGGCTATGCGGATGAATATTAATAATCGCACTGATGCCGAACAAAGTATAAAAGCGGGATCGGAGTATTTGCATTGGCTACTCGACCAAATGCCAGACAGTATTCCAGAAGAAGATCGAATTTGGTATTCTTTAGCAGCGTATAACATGGGATTAGGACATATTTTAGACGCACGTCGCTTAACAAAAAAATTAGGCGGCAATCCTGATAACTGGTTAGATGTGAAAAATAATCTTCAACTATTATCGGAAAAGCGCCATTATTCAAACTTAAAATATGGCTATGCTCGCGGCTATGAAGCCTACCAATATGTCGAGAATATTCGCCGTTACATGAATAGTATTGTAAATTATCATCGCGTTCAAGAAAACCAAGCGACTGCAACAGAGTAAGTGCGGTCAGAAAAAACAACGCTTTATTGAACTCAAAGAAAACAAGGAGAAAAAGATGTTAAAAAGAAAAACTTTTTTAAAGAAAAAAGCATCAAGAGATATCTCTGCCTCACGCAACTTGCGTTTAAGACGCTTAAAACACCGCAAAGCAAAACAATTTCAACGTCATGCGTTACAATTAGTGATTCAAGATATCTAAAAAAGGGCGAACATCATGTTCGCCCTTTTTATTTATTCATTATCCTTTATTTTTCAAAAGAATCTTTCAAACGCTCATCTGCTCGGCGGGATTCGCCTTTATGTTGAAGTTTATTTAATTGACGTTCTAATTTTTCTTCAACTTCATTGATCGCTTTATACATATCATCAGCCGTTGCCGTGGCTAACAGATTACCTAATGGAGTTCCAATTGAAGCCTCTACAGAAAAGCCGTTTGGTACTTTACTTAAAACAAAGTGTGGGCTAATCAGTTGAGTGTGCCATTTCTCTAATTTTGCAAGTCTTCCCTCCACATGTTCACGAATTGCAGGGGTGATTTCCATTTGTTTACTTGTGATATTGAGTGTCATAGCATTTACCTCTTTTGCTTAAATGAACCCTTCGGTTCCGTTCATCTTTAATAACAACATATCGACCTTGAACCACTTTTTCAAGTGCTTTTAGGTAAATAAAAAAACAAATGTTCAAAAATATGATCGGGATCTAATTTCTGAAAAAATGTGATTTCATTTCCGTGTAAACTTGTTATGATGTAAAGCTGTAAACAACAAAGGGAAGCTCTCGGCTTCCCTTTTCTTTTATGAGATAAATTAGGCTAATTCATCTTGATCATGTTGCGTCGCTTTTAAACGTTCAAAGTAATCTTTGGTTTCTGAAATAATCTCTTTACGTAAACCAATTAATGCAACTAAGTTTGGAAAGGCCATTAAACCATTCACGATATCCGCTAAGATCCAAATTAAATCTAAAGTCAGGAATGAGCCTGCCCCAACCAGAACAATAAACACGAAGCGATACAATTTAATACCACGGATACCGACTAAGTAAAGGAAACAACGTTCACCGTAGTAGCACCACCCTAAAATAGTGGTGAAAGCAAAGAATAATAATCCTACTGTTACAATCGTTGCACCAAATGATGTACCTAATCCCTGTGCAAAAGCATAGTTAGTCACACTTGCACCTGAAAGCTCAGGATTACTCCATGCTCCTGTAATCACAAGCACTAAGCCTGTCATCGTACATACGATGATAGTATCTAAAAATGTCCCCGTCATCGAAATTAAACCTTGGCGAACGGGCTCTTTCGTTTGCGCTGCTGCGGCTGCGATCGGCGCACTCCCTAAACCTGATTCATTTGAGAAAATACCGCGCGCAACCCCCGATTGAATTGCTTTCATTACTGTAAAGCCAACTGCGCCACCTAAAGCTGCTTGTGGATCAAACGCACTGTGAATAATTAATGAAATTGCAGCAGGTAATTTATCGTAATTAACGATTAAGATGATAATTGAGGTCATCACATAACCCAGCGCCATAAAAGGCACAATGACTGCAGAGGCTCTCGCAATACGTCTTACTCCACCAAGAATAATCATCGCGACCAATATCGTCACCACTGTTGCAGTAATCACAACAGGCACGTTAAAGGTGTCTTGCATCGCATGCGTAATCGCATTCACTTGAGGGAAAGTACCGATACCGAAAAAGGCCACCAACACCCCAAATAACGCAAATAATTTCGCTAACCATTTGATACCAAGACCACGTTCGATGTAATACATTGGTCCACCAGCCATAAAACCGTATTTATCGCGCACACGATATTTCACTGCAAGCAAACATTCGGCATATTTGGTTGCCATGCCTAATAATGCAACTAGCCACATCCAAAAAATCGCGCCAGGTCCACCCGCTTGTACTGCGGTCGCTACACCCACGATATTCCCTGTACCAATGGTTGCCGCTAATGCGGTACAAAGTGCAGCAAAAGAAGACACGTCCCCTTTGCCTTTATTTGCACCACGAGCAAATAAATATCCCAAGGCACGAGGCAAATAACGAATTTGCAAAAAGCCTAAACGAAGGGTGAGATAAAGTCCGGTTCCGGACAATAGAATAAGTAGGGGCGGTCCCCATACAAAGTTGCTGATAGCAGATAAGGTTGTCTGTAATGACATTGATGATTCCTCGTCGTTTAAAATACAAATAAACTCGACAAGGAGACAAGAAGAATCCCGATAGAAATATTTTTGATAATACCGATTGTCTTTTGCCCCTGTCCTTTTGCCTGAGCGTTTGGAAAACAATCGAAAAATCGACCGCTCTTTTGCGCCTTCGGCGTCCATTTACATCGATAAAATGCAATGGATCTCTCCAAGGGTTCGTCCAGTAACAGTCCCTGCAATCTTGCGATTGCGCCTGAAAGATTTTACCTCGTCGGCGTAGGGGCAATTCCCTACTCTCCAGCTACCTTCTTCCGAACTCACTTTTTACGTTTTATTTTTTATCGCAAAAAGTGTCGCGAATTTTAGCAAACTTGAAAGGCTAACTCAATGGATTGACGAAAAAAGGCTTAGATAACAAGGTGAAAGCAGATAAAAACAAAGTGCGGTCAAAAATTTTCTTATTTTTTGACCGCACTTTTTTCAAATCAAAAAATAAAGGCAGGTCATTGCCTGCCTTTATCTATTTTAATAATTATAAAATCTCTTTTGCTTTTGCTACCACGTTATCCACGGTGAAACCAAAGAGTTTGAATAATTGATCCGCTGGTGCTGATTCGCCGAAGCTATTCATACCTACCACGCGGCCTTCGAAGCCGACGTATTTATACCAGAAGTCTGCAATACCTGCTTCGATTGCAACACGTTTGGTTACGGCTGCAGGTAACACACTTTCACGGTACGCTGCATCTTGTTTGTCGAAACGGTTAGTGCTTGGCATAGAGACGACACGTACTTTTTTACCTTCAGCAGTCAATACATCTGCTGCTTTCACCGCTAATTCCACTTCAGAACCTGTCGCAATGAAGATTAACTCTGGTGTACCCTCACAGTCTTTTAACACATAAGCACCACGTTTAACTGCCTCTAATTGTGCAGAAGTGCGGTCCATTTGTGCTAAGTTTTGACGGGTAAAGATCAACGCACTTGGGCCATCTTGACGCTCAACCGCTTGTTGCCATGCGATGGCTGATTCCACTTGGTCACATGGACGCCATGTTTCAAGATTTGGAATTAAGCGTAATGATGTAGTTTGCTCAACCGGTTGGTGAGTTGGACCATCTTCGCCTAAACCGATCGAGTCATGAGTATAAACGAATAAAGTGCGTTGTTTCATTAATGCTGCCATACGCACTGCATTGTGTGCATATTCGTAGAACATTAAGAAGGTTGCGCCGTAAGGAATGAACCCGCCGTGTAAAGCAATACCATTCATGATCGCGGACATGCCAAACTCACGCACACCATAGTTGATATAGTTACCACCTACGTTTTCGTGTGCACGAATTGGTTTAGAACCGCTCCATAAGGTTAAGTTAGAGCTTGCTAAGTCTGCAGAGCCACCTAAGAATTCAGGTAATACATGTGCATAAGCTTCGATTGCATTTTGTGATGCTTTACGGCTTGCAATGCTTGCAGGGTTAGCTTGTAATTTTTCAATGAACGCTTTAGATTCTGCCGCCCAATTTGCTGGTAATTCACCGTTTACACGACGTGTAAATTCTGCTGCAAGTTCAGGGTATGCTTTCGCATAAGCGGCAAATTTTTCTTCCCAAGATTTTTCTGCTGCAGCGCCTTTTTCTTTCGCAGACCATTCAGCATAGTACTCAGCTGGAATTTCAAATGGATCATATTCCCAGCCTAGTGCTTTACGAGTTAATGCAATTTCTTCATCACCTAATGGTGCACCGTGACAATCATGAGAACCTGATTTATTTGGTGAACCGAAGCCGATGATGGTTTTACAAATAATTAACGTTGGTTTTTCTTTTTCTGCTTGAGCAAGAATGGTTGCAGCACGAATTTGTTCTGCATCGTGACCATCTACATTACGGATTACTTGCCAGCCATAAGCTTCAAAACGTTCTGCCGTATCATCGCTGAACCAACCATCAACATGACCATCAATCGAAATATTGTTGTCATCGTAGAATGCGATTAATTTACCTAGGCCTAATGTTCCTGCTAAAGAGCAAGCTTCGTGAGAAATCCCTTCCATTAAACAGCCATCGCCTAAGAACACATAAGTGTGGTGATCAACAATTTCATGGCCTTCACGGTTAAATTGACCTGCTAATGTTTTCTCAGCAATCGCCATCCCTACTGCATTAGTGATACCTTGGCCTAACGGACCAGTTGTGGTTTCAACACCTGGTGCATAACCATATTCTGGGTGTCCTGGGGTTTTAGAATGTAATTGACGGAATTGTTTTAAATCTTCGATAGAAAGATCATAGCCTGTTAAATGTAATAAGCTATAGATCAACATTGAACCGTGGCCATTAGAAAGTACAAAACGGTCGCGATCGGCCCATTTAGGATTGTTTGGGTTATGTTTTAAGAAATCGCGCCATAATACTTCAGCGATATCCGCCATTCCCATCGGTGCACCTGGGTGGCCTGATTTCGCTTTTTGTACTGCATCCATTGATAGCGCACGAATTGCGTTGGCGAGTTGTCTACGAGTTGCCATGTTTTTCTCCTATCTAAATAATTCTCAGTATTCTACCCTATTTACTGATTGGCTTAACCAATATTTGCAATTTTATTTAACTTGATCAAATTCTTCGACGACGTTGATGGAAACGTTGGCTACTCGATTTACCTTGTAAATTGACTACCGTTTTAGTTTCCACTGGTTTTCGATATGTTCGACGATAATGACTTAAAAAATAATGAATGGAACTGGCGAATAAAGCGCCTAATAAAAAGACCACGACAATTTCACCATATAAGCGGTGAAAAACTTGATTGATTTTGCTCTGCGTCGTTTGAGCATATTGGGCGTCAAAGGTCACGCGCAAAAAGCCACGAACCGCATTATTGGAAGCCGAGTAAATCGGTTCAACAATTTGTTGTGTTGAAAACTCACCTTCATTTTTATGCTCAAGGCCAAGTTGCTCACGAAGATTACCGGTATTGGTACTTTGTGCCAATTCTTTGCCGTTATAATCATAAATGGTCGCATCGAGCACAAAGTCTTCTTTGACTAAATTATCTAAATTTTCGACGAGCTGATCGGATTTCGCATTATTGGTTAATAAAACTGAAAATAAATTGGCCTGCTGACGAACCAAAGTATGCGATAAATTCGCTACTTGATTCACACTTGAAAGCTGTGAACCAATCTTAAATTGTTTCACGCCAAACAAAATCACCGCCATGGCCGCAATACAAAGCAGCACGATGAGCCCAAACATCAGTGATTTTTGAAGTTTTTCTTTAATTAATTGCACGTTGTTTTTCCATTTTTTCGCCAAGATCGGCTAGAATAGATGAGTATTCACAATTTACAGGATTTTCTATGCAAATTCAAAACCTTGCAAGCATTACCCAAAAATATCCCCAATTTCCTACCGCACTTTCGTCTGATTTGCCTCATTCCGATGAAACACATGCGTTTATTTTATACGGCACAACGCTGAATTTAGCGAAATTACTCCAATTTCAACAAAAGTGCGGTCAATCTTTCCAGTGTTTTGATGCATGGAACGTTGAAAAAAATACCGTTGTCCTTTTAAAAGGCAAATGGCTAGCCGATTTTAATGCCCATGCCCACGACCTGCAATTAGACATCGCTAAACTGGATTTTGATGCAAAATTATCAGAAAAAGGTTTATTGGTGATGGATATGGATTCTACGGCAATTCAAATTGAATGCATTGATGAAATCGCCAAACTGGCTGGTACAGGTGAGTTAGTTTCAGCCATTACTGAAAGCGCAATGCGTGGCGAGCTCGATTTTGAACAAAGTTTGCGTCGCCGTGTGGGAACACTTAAAGGCGCACCAGAAAGTATTTTGCAACAAGTACGTGAAAAATTACCGTTAATGCCGGGCTTAATTGAAACCATTAAGACATTACAACAACATGGTTGGAAAACTGCCATCGCTTCCGGTGGCTTTACCTATTTCGCCGATTATTTAAAAAGTTTATTAAACCTCGATTTTGCGGCATCTAATCAATTTGAAATTATTGATGGCACGCTGACTGGCAATGTAAAAGGTAGCGTGGTCGATGCACAATACAAAGCGAATACCTTGCAAAAACTCTCTGAAGAATACAACATTCCACGCAAAAATACCCTCGCCATTGGTGATGGCGCTAATGATTTGGCTATGATGAATGTCGCAGGATTAGGCGTAGCATTTCATGCCAAACCGAAGGTGCAACAACAAGCACAAATTGTGGTAAACTTTGCTGACTTAACCGCACTTTTATGTCTTTTAAGTGCAAATGATCGAATTTAATTCATTTTGGGAGAAAACTTATGCCATCTTTTGACATCGTATCAGAAATTACTATGCACGAAGTGCGTAATGCGGTTGAAAATGCAAACCGCGTATTAAGTACACGTTATGATTTCCGTGGCGTGGAAGCCGTCATTGAATTAAATGAAAAAAGCGAAATGGTGAAAGTGACCACCGAATCTGATTTCCAATTAGAACAATTAATTGAAATCTTGATTGGTGCGTTTGTAAAACGTGGCATTGAGCATAGCTCATTGGATATTCCAACAGAAAGTGAACATCACGGTAAACTTTACACCAAAGAAATCAAATTAAAGCAAGGGATTGAACCTGATATGGCGAAGAAAATCACTAAATTAGTGAAAGATTCAAAAATCAAAGTTCAAACTCAAATTCAAGGTGAACAAGTACGCGTAACCGGTAAATCCCGTGATGATTTACAAGCCGTTATTCAACTAGTGAAAGGTGCTGAATTAGGTCAACCATTCCAATTTAATAACTTTAGAGATTAATTTAATGAAAAAATATCTGTGGGTATTTTTGGCTACCGTTCCACTATGTTCGCTCGCAAATGAGAATGCCATGAATCTCGGTGATAGCATCATTGATGTTGTAAAATGTGAAAGCACCAAAGGGGAAAAACTTTGGGTCGCGCTAAATAATCTTAAAACATTCACTTACATGAAAAACGATGTGAATGTGGCTGATCAAACGATAGATAATGCTTACTTACAAGCTTATGCCACAGAAGCGACTCTTTTTCTTCCACCAACAGAAAATAATCAGTTGTGGACGATAATAAAAGAAAGAGCAGTAGATAAGACGAGCATCAGTCAAGTTACTATCGATTTGCGTAATAAGAAAGGTAAGCTAATTTCTCATGCTGCTTGCAAACGAAATGACGAGACTTTTTCATTATTAATGGGATCGAGTTTCGATATAAAAGAGCCTACCGATAAAATCCTTGAATTAATGGATCCACTTCCACAATAAAACTAAAGAGCGGTCAAAAAGCACAATATTTTTTGACCGCTCTTTTTATTTACGTTAATTAAGCTAATCTCGCTTTTGCTTCTGCAATCGCTTCTGCCACTCGAAGTGGTGAAACCCCACCTTTCGCACAACGTTTATCTAAACAAGATTGTAGTGAAAGAATGTCATATACATCATCCCCTACCACATCACTGAATTGACGGAATTCAGGAATGGTTAAGTCTTCCAAGGCTTTGCCTTTTTCAATGGCATAAACCACGGTTTCACCGACAATATGGTGAGAATCACGGAATGGTACACCTTTTGCTACAAGATAATCTGCTAGCTCTGTTGCATTTGAGTAACCTTTTAAAGCAGCTTCACGAGTACGATCGGTATTCACTTTTAATTCATCTAGTACAAAAGTCGCCATATCTACGCAATCTTGCCAGGTATCTAACGCATCAAAGATCCCTTCTTTGTCTTCTTGCATATCTTTGTTATACGCTAACGGTAAACCTTTTAAGGTCATCAACATACCGGTTAATGCGCCCATTACACGGCCCGCTTTACCACGAATCAATTCACAAGCATCTGGATTTTTCTTTTGTGGCATTAAAGAGGAACCTGAAGTTACACGATCTGACAATTCGACAAAATTCGCTTCACCACTGTTAAAAATGATCATATCTTCTGCGAAACGAGAAAGGTGCGCCATACTTAAAGACGCCGTTGAAAGTAATTCCACAATATGGTCACGATCAGAGACGCTATCCAAGCTATTACGCGTCGCAAAAGCAAAACCTAAATCTGATGCTAATTGTTCACGATCAACTGCATAGGCTGTTCCTGCAAGTGCACCACTGCCTAATGGACAGCTATTCATGCGTTTATAAGCATCAGCGAGACGTGAATAATCACGCTCAAACATTTCCACATAAGCCATACACCAATGGGCAAAAGTAATTGGTTGAGCACGTTGTAAATGAGTATACCCCGGCATCACCGCATCTTGCGTCTTTTCCGCTGTTTGCACCAAATGACGTTGAAGATTACGAATAGATGCTTGCAACTCCGTTACACGTTGTTTGCACCACATTTTGATATCGAGTGCAACTTGGTCATTACGGCTACGACCCGTGTGTAATTTTTTACCTAAATTACCCACTTTATCGATAAGCTTACTTTCTACCCAGCTATGAATATCTTCTGCATCATCTTGTAAAATCGCTTGTGGATTTGACCGCACTTCGATTAATAATTCATTTAAGGCAACTTCTAGCTGTTGTTGCTCTTCAGCACTTAATACACCAACATTGACTAAAGCTTTAGACCAGCCAATGGAGCCTTCGATATCTTGCTCTGCCAAGCGATAATCAAAACGCAGGCTATCATTAAAATCTTTAAAACGTTTATCTGCCGCTTGTGTAAAACGACCACCCCAGAGAGCCATAGGTTATCCTTCTCTTAATACCAAAATTGATTAATTATTCAATTATTACGCATAATTAATCAATATGCAATAATAATCTCTTCATAGTTTGCTATTTTACCCTGTTTTTTCTAACAAAAACTAGACAGTATTAAATTTTAGTGGTAATTTACGCACCATTCTTAAGGGCATTGCCCACCATTCAAACATTTCAGTATTATCAACTCTTATTCGTTCCAACATTATTAATTATGCATCTTACAGAACTTAAAAATACGCCTGTTTCTGATCTTGTGAAACTTGGTGAAGAACAAATGGGTTTGGAAAATCTTGCCCGTTTACGTAAACAAGATATTGTTTTTGCTATTTTGAAACAACACGCCAAGAGCGGTGAAGATATTTTTGGCGGCGGCGTGTTGGAGATTTTACCCGATGGTTTCGGTTTCTTACGCTCCGCAGACAGTTCCTACCTTGCTGGTCCTGATGACATCTACGTTTCTCCAAGTCAAATTCGTCGCTTCAATCTTCAAACTGGTGATAAAATCGAAGGTAAAATCCGTCCACCAAAAGAAGGCGAACGCTATTTTGCACTTTTAAAAGTCGACCAAGTCAACGATGACAAACCTGAAGTCTCTCGCAGCAAAATTCTTTTCGAAAACTTAACCCCATTACACGCAAATTCTCGTTTAAGAATGGAACGTGGTAATGGTTCAACCGAAGACTTAACTGCGCGTATTTTGGATTTAGCCTCTCCGATTGGTAAAGGTCAGCGTGGTCTTATCGTGGCTCCACCAAAAGCTGGTAAAACCATGTTGCTACAAAATATTGCACAAAGCATCACGCACAACTACCCAGAATGTGAACTTATTGTACTTTTAATCGATGAGCGTCCAGAAGAAGTAACGGAAATGCAACGTTCAGTAAAAGGTGAAGTGATTGCTTCAACCTTTGATGAACCAGCTGCTCGTCACGTTCAAGTGGCTGAAATGGTTATAGAGAAAGCAAAACGTTCTGTTGAGCATAAAAAAGACGTAGTGATTTTACTCGACTCTATTACACGTTTGGCACGTGCTTACAATACCGTTACACCAGCGTCTGGTAAAATTCTTTCTGGGGGTGTGGATGCAAATGCTTTACATCGACCAAAACGTTTCTTTGGTGCTGCACGTAACGTAGAAGAAGGCGGGAGTTTAACCATTATTGCAACCGCACTTGTAGATACCGGCTCAAAAATGGATGAGGTTATCTTTGAAGAATTTAAAGGTACCGGTAACATGGAATTACATCTTTCTCGTAAAATTGCAGAAAAACGTGTGTTCCCAGCGATTGACTTCAACCGTTCTGGTACGCGTAAAGAAGACTTACTTACCACACCAGATGAATTACAAAAAATGTGGATTCTTCGCAAAATCCTTAACCCAATGGGTGAAGTGGAAGCGATGGAATTCCTCATCGACAAACTTATGGTGGCGAAAACCAACGATGAGTTTTTTGAAATTATGAAGCGGTCTTAATTCTGACCGCACTTAAAAACAAAAAAGGCTTGGAAAACCAAGCCTTTTTTATTTTGCGAATTATTCGCCCAAACGCTCTTTAATACGAGCTGATTTACCTGAACGTTCACGTAAGTAGTAAAGTTTAGCTTTACGTACTGCACCTTTACGTTTAACAGCGATAGAATCTACTGCTGGAGAGTGAGTTTGGAATACACGCTCAACACCTACGCCGTTAGAAATTTTACGTAAAGTGAATGCTGAGTGCAAGCCACGGTTACGAATTGCAATAACCACGCCTTCGAATGCTTGCAAACGACGTTTGCTACCTTCAACTACCCATACTTTAACTTCTAAAGTATCACCTGGGCGGAAGCTAGGTACGTTTTGTTTTAATTGTTCTTGTTCAAGTTGTTTGATAATGTTAGACATTGTTTGATCCTTTATTGATCCTAGATGTAACTGAAACTAACTGTTATGTTCGGCTTTCGCCTCTTTTAACAGCTTACGTTGTTCGTCAGTCAGAGCTAGGCCTTCTAAGAGCTCAGGGCGTCGGAGCCACGTTCTTTGTAGCGATTGTTTTAATCGCCATTTCCGAATTTCTTCGTGATGTCCCGACATCAGCACGGGTGGTACAGTTAATCCTTCTAACACTTCCGGTCTGGTGTAATGAGGACAATCTAATAAACCATCTGCGAAAGAATCTTCTTCTGCAGAGGCTTGCTTGCCTAATACACCGGGAATAAAACGCGCAACAGCATCAATTAATGTCATTGCCGGCAATTCTCCACCGGTCAGAACATAATCCCCGATTGACCATTCTTCATCGATTTCAGTTTGAATCAATCGCTCATCAATACCTTCGTAACGTCCACATACCAAAATCAATTTCTGATTTTGAGCAAGCTCCGTTACGCCGCCTTGATCGAGTTTACGTCCTTGTGGCGAAAGGTAAATCACCTTTGCGCCTTCTCCTGCAGCAACTTTCGCAGCATGAATCGCATCCCGTAAAGGTTGCACCATCATCAGCATTCCAGGACCACCACCATAAGGACGGTCATCCACAGTTTTATGCTTATCGAATGTAAAATCTCTTGGATTCCAACATTCCACTTGCAGAAGATTGTGTTTTACGGCTCTACCTGTAACCCCAAATTCCGTAATCGCTTTAAACATTTCAGGGAATAATGAAATCACCCCTATCCACATAAAAAGCCTACTACATTACGTTTGTGCATACTTGAGATTAGAAACCAGCGTCCCAATCCACTTCAATTGTTTTCGTGGTGAGATCGACTCTTTTAACTACTTGTTCATACAAAAACGGAATTAACCGCTCTTGTTTTCCAAAAGCATCTTTGGCATTGGCTTTAACTACTAACACATCATTAGAACCGGTTTCCATCATCTCTGTTACCGTTCCCATTGTATAACCTTCTAGGTTGACGACTGAACAACCGATTAAATCGTGCCAGTAATAATCGCCCTCTTCCAGTTCAGGGAAAACAGATAAATCCACACCAATTTCAACATTCGCTAAAGTTTGTGCAGCTTCCCGATCATCAACGCCTTTTAATTTAACGATGATTTCGTGATTATGATGACGCCAGTTTTCTAATTCAGTTGGCTGCCATTCACCTTTGATTTTTAAAAACCAAGGTTGATAATCAAAAATGCTTTCAGCTTGTTCTGTTGATGAATAAATACGTAACCACCCACGGATACCGTAGGTTGAGCCTAATTTGCCCACAACTTCAATGCGTTGTTGTTCCATATTTTTCACCTATCTTAGTTTAAGAACTAAATCAAAAAGCGAGATTATGCTTTTTGAGCTTCTTTTACCAACGTTGCAACACGATCTGAAAGTGATGCACCTTGAGCAACCCAGTGGTTTACACGCTCAAGATCAACACGAAGACGCTCTGCGTTACCTTGTGCGATTGGGTTGAAGAAACCTACACGCTCAATGAAACGACCGTCACGTGGTGAACGACTGTCAGCTACTACAATTTGATAAAATGGGCGTTTTTTAGCTCCGCCACGAGATAAACGAATGGTTACCATAACCTTCCTCTAAATGTTTAATTACTAAAAGAATATTCTCAAACTCGAAAGTGATTTAAGAATATAGCTTACTTTTTTCTCTGTATATATAGACAAAAAGCCTGAAGATTTTACACTTTTTGAGCAAAAAAGCAAGCCAATAGCCTATTTCTACTTGAGAAATTCACCATAAAAAATGACCGCACTTCATCACAAAGTGCGGTCAAGTTTTCACTCATTTATTGGATTAATAAACCCCTTGTGCCAACATTGCATCGGCTACTTTTACAAAGCCAGCTACGTTTGCGCCCACTACATAGTTAATGTTTGCTTGGCCTTCTGCTGAACCGTATTTTTTACAGTTTGCATGAATATCTAACATGATGCGATGAAGCTGTCTATCCACCTCTTCAGCTGTCCAGTATAAACGTTGTGAACTTTGCGCCATTTCTAAGCCGGATGTCGCAACACCACCAGCATTAGCCGCTTTACCTGGGCCAAATAATACACCAGCTTCTAAGAATGCTTCTGTCGCTTCGATAGTGGTTGGCATGTTTGCCCCCTCAGCGACTAATTTCACACCATTTGCAATTAAGGCTTTTGCATCAGAGATCTCTAATTCATTTTGGGTTGCGCAAGGAAGTGCAATATCTGCTTTCACTTCCCAAGGGCGTTTACCTGCAAAATATTGAAGACCAAATTGTTTTGCAAACTCTTCTACTCGACCACGTTTTACATTTTTAAGCTCTAATAACGCTTCTAATTTTTCACGATCGAATCCTTCTGGTAAATACACGTAACCTGCAGAGTCAGAACAGGTTACAACTTTCGCACCTAGCGCCATCGCTTTTTCAATGGCATATTGCGCCACGTTACCCGAACCGGACACTAAAACCGTTTTACCTTGGAAACTATCCCCTTTCTCTGCAAGCATTGCTTGGGCAAAATAAACCAATCCATACCCCGTTGCTTCTGGGCGAATTAAGCTTCCACCAAATGAAAGACCACGACCAGTAAAGACACAAGCAGCTTGGTTTGATAATTTTTTCATATAGCCTGCAAGATAACCGACTTCGCGACCACCTACACCAATATCACCGGCGGGCACATCGGTATCTGGGCCAACATGACGATACAATTCAGCCATTAATGCTTGGCAGAAACGCATCACTTCAGCATCTGATTTGCCTTTAGGATCAAAGTCTGAGCCGCCTTTCGCACCGCCCATTGGCAATGTGGTTAAGGCATTTTTAAAGATCTGTTCAAAACCTAAGAATTTTAAGATTGATAAGTTAACGGATGGATGGAAACGCATGCCACCTTTAAAAGGGCCAATTGCACTGTTGAATTGCACGCGGAAAGCACGGTTTACTTGAACTTGGCCTTTATCATCAGTCCATGCCACACGGAATTGGATTGCGCGCTCTGGCTCAACTAAACGCTCTAATAAAGCTTCTGAACGGTATTTAGGGTTTGCTTCCAAGAAAGGCCAGATTGACGTGAAGACTTCACGAACGGCTTGTAAAAATTCAGGTTGGTGGCCGTCACGTTGAGCCACTTTTTCAAGAAATGCGTCTAATGATGCTACTGCTGACATAGGATTTTCCTTCTAGTAGTGAGTTAATATGATGTGTGTAACGTTATTTTATTTATCACCGTCTTGTTGCGGCGTGTCATCAATATAACAATAGAAAAATCAACTAGGCAATAGTTTTTTTATAGAAAAAATGAAGAAAAAATAAAAAACGAGAAAACATTTAATATTTTCTCGTTTTTATTAGACGGTATCTAAAATTAGCACCTGGATTAGCACTTCAAGTTAAAAAGTGCTTATTTATTTTTACCTTCTAAGTAAAGCCATTCAGCGACTTGCTTCGCAAAATACGTCAAAATACCGTCTGCACCCGCACGTTTAAAGCAAAGCAATGATTCCATAATGCATTCTTTTTCTTTCAACCAACCATTTTGAATGGCTGCCATATGCATCGCATATTCACCAGAAACTTGATAAGCAAAGGTTGGCACGCCGAAATAGTCTTTCACACGATATACCATGTCTAAATATGGCATACCTGGTTTTACCATCACCATATCTGCCCCTTCTTGTAAATCAAGAGCCACTTCTTGCAAGCCTTCATTACCGTTGGCTGGATCAAGTTGATAGGTTTTCTTGTCACCACCTTTCAGGTTACCGGCAGAACCGACTGCATCACGGAATGGACCATAATAATTAGACGCATATTTTGCAGAATACGCCATAATTTGCGTATTGATATGACCATCTTCTTCCAATGCCTGACGAATACGACCAATACGTCCATCCATCATATCACTCGGTGCAACAATATCAGCACCCGCTTCAGCGTGTGAAACAGCCTGTTTAATCAGGATATCTGTTGTAATATCGTTTAATACATAGCCTTCTTCATCAATGATCCCGTCTTGCCCGTGTAGTGTATAAGGATCGAGTGCGACATCGGTTAATACACCTAATTCTGGATAAGCGGCTTTCAATGCTCTCACTGCACGCTGTACCAAACCATTCGGATTAAACGCTTCATCTGCCATTAACGATTTTTTATCTTGCTCAACCACAGGGAATAATGAAATCACAGGCACACCGTATTTCACTAAAAGGCCTGCTTCAATTAATAATTGATCGATCGTTAAACGTTCAACTTTAGGCATAGAAGGGACAGGCTCACGATGATTTTCACCTTCAATGATAAATACCGGATAAATTAAATCATTCGCGGTTAACGTATTTTCTGCCACTAAACGACGACTAAAATCATGTTTACGTAAACGACGAAGACGACGGGTTGGGAAACCGCCTAAAATTTGTTGAGTCATAATAATATTCCTGTTTTTTATGATGTTAAAAGGGCGTATCACCTACGCCCATTTTCTTAATCTTTGTGATTTAAATCAGCCTGATTTTCTACCGCACTTTCTTCATCCGTTGTCTCTTCTTCATCCTCTTTCGGTTGATAGAAACGTGCAACTAACAAGCCTAACTCAAAGAGAAGGCACATTGGCACAGCTAGTAAAGTTTGTGAGAAAACATCGGGTGGCGTTAAGATCATGCCAACAAAGAACGCACCCACAATAATATAAGGACGTTTTGAAGCCAATGCTTTCGTCGTAGTTACACCAGTCCAACAAAGCAAAATAATAGCAACAGGTACTTCAAAACACACACCGAATGCCAAGAATAACGCTAAGGCAAAATCAAGGTAACTGCTAATATCTGTGGCGATAGCCACCCCTTCTGGTGCAGTTTGGGTAAAGAAACTAAACACAAAAGGGAAAACAATATAATAAGCAAATGCTACACCGCAATAGAATAAAACTGTACTGGAAAATAATAACGGATAAATTAAACGTTTTTCATGTTGATATAGTGCCGGTGCAACAAACGCCCAAATTTGATAAAGCAAATAAGGCACCGAAATAAACACCGAGACAATCGCGGTTAATTTAATTGGCGTAAAGAAAGGTGTTTGGATATTGGTTGCAATCATCGTTGCACCTTTTGGCATCACAGCTGTTAAAGGTGCGGCAACAAAATGATAAATATCATTAGAAAAATAAACCAACGCCACAAAAACCACTAAAATACAAATTACACAACGTAATAAACGGTTTCTGAGTTCAACAAGATGGGTAATTAACGGTTGGGAATCGTCCGTCGTATTGCTCATAATTATTCTCTAGGACTTAGCTTCAGATTTAGGTGCAGGTTGCAGTTCCACATCATCCGGCGAATAGTAATCAGATAAACGCTCGGTTAATTCAGCTTGTTCATGGGCTTCAAGTGCGGTTAAATCTACTTCTGTTTTTTCAGGTTCTGAAACTTCAGCAAGTTCATTCTCTACATGCTCTATCGATGCTGTTTCAGCCGGTTTTTCTGTAGTTTCTTGTGAATTCACCACGAGTTTTTCAGCAGAATCAGCCGAATTTTCAGCCGCACTTTTAATTTCTTTAATTTGCTCTTCTACCGTTGTGCCCGCTGCAGCCGCTTTTTCTTCTAGCTCTGCACGCATTTTTTGAGCCTGCTCTTTCAGCTCTTCAACGGTTTTACTTAAGTCTGGGGAAAGCTGTTTCAGATTAAGTTGTTCCGCTTTCTTAATGCTATCTTGCAATTCTTGCAATTTAAGCTCTTGTTTTAATTCATTTTGAACATTAGCTGCCAACCCGCGGATCGTTTTCACCCAGCCCATTACCGTGCGAATAGCCACAGGTAAACGCTTAGGGCCTAGTACGACTAAGCCCACAAGCATCAATAAAACAAGTTCGGAAAAACCAATATCAAACACGGTTATGCCTGTTCTTTATCTTTTACAGTTTCAGTTTTTTCAGCGGTGCTTGTACCGTCTTTAATTTGAGTAAATTCCGCATCTTTTTTCGGCTCGTCATCAGACATCGCTTTTTTAAAGCCTTTTACTGCTGCGCCAAGATCAGATCCCGCATTGCGTAATTTTTTTGTACCGAATACTAATAAAATCACGACTAATAAAATAATCATTTGTGCTGGGGATAAACCAAACATAGAAAAACTCCGTTAGAATTAAATTGAAAATTTGGGCTTGAATATACTCTTTTTATGCATTTGTCTCAAGAGGTAATTTTAAAAGTGCGGTCAAAAAATAATGTTATTTTCAACCGCACTTTATTCTTATTATTCAGCCAGTTCTGTTTGCTCATGAGACAGGAATTATGAAATAACAAAATCCAGCTCTCTCATGTATCGCTCATAACATTGCAAGATGTCCACGATCAAATCCTCTTCCTTCGTGATATTCAAAGGATAACCTTCCAATTGAATATTGGTTGAAACCATTAATGCATGATGAACTTGTGCTGTTTCAGATACAGGCTTCTCAAACAAGGTAATTTGGTAAAAAAAATCTTCTGCTAATCCATTTTCAATAGAAAGGACCAGTTGATTATTATCGACGTCAAAACGTTGCTGTAATGTCACATTTAGACCATAGGTACCAATGAGTAACTGCCGTAACTCTCTCATTGCTAAAAGTGCCGTTGTTTTTAAATGGGAAATAGCGTCATCTCGCTTAGGTTCAATCACTAACTGTCTTAAACGGCTACGCCAGTTTGCACCTGTCCACAAATCTGAAACCTCTGTGGAATAATATTGACGTTCAAATCGTAAACCTTTTAACAAACTCCATGCCATCACTGACATCAACAGAGCAAAAGGTAAAGAGAAAAACAACATCGTTGATTGTAGTATTTCAATACCGCCAAAAAGATAAAGAACAAATGTAACAGCTGACAATAAACCACCCCAAAACATAGATTGCCAACGAGGTGAAACCTGGCTTTTGTCTTCAATTGCGATATTATTAAGCGTATAAATACCAAAGTTAATGGTTACAATAAAAAAGAGTGTGATAATAAATAAAGCTAACGTTTTAGTTAAACCGGAATAGGGTAAATAACTCAAAAAATCAAAAAGAAGTGATCCCACATCATTTACAGCTCGACCTAATGCCCCCTTAGCAAGATGCTCATTCACCCAAATTGCTCCATTACCAAATACCGTGAACCACAAAACGAAGAATAAACTTGGCACCATCAATACGCCGAAAATAAACTCCCGCAAAGTTCGTCCGCGAGAAATCCGTGCGATAAAAATCCCAAAGCCTGGCGCCCATGAAAACCACCATGCCCAGTAAAAAACCGTCCAATCCATAAACCAATCTAGATGTTCTACATCATAGGCATAAGCCTTGAAGCCGACTCTAATTAAACCGCTTAAATAGGTACCAATATTTTCCGTAAAAGCAGAAATTAAATATATTGTCGGACCGAATAGCAAAACCAATAGCATAAAGAGAAAGGTAATGCCTAGATTAAGCTCACTAAGAATTCGGAACCCGTTGGCGATACCCTGCAGTGAAATTAAGATAGCAATGATAAAAACACTCACTAAAATAAGGGGAACCAAATAGGGTGAGTTATCCAATAAATGCATTGAGTGGAATGCTGCAGCCAACCGAATCGCACTGTAACCTAAGGTTGCGACTACGCCAAATAAGGTGGTACAAATCCCGAGAATATCAATGACATCCCCTACTTTTCCATTAATCTTTTCTTTCAGTAAGGGATAAAAACAAGAGCGTAAAGAAAAGGGTAATTTATAGCGAAATCCGAAGTAAGCTATCGTAAGTGCAATTAATCCATAAATAGCCCAAGCACTGATACTCCAATGAAAAATACTAAAAAATAATGCTGTTCGAACTTTCTCATATTCACCTATTGGTGAAAGAAAATGTGAAAGCGGTTCAGCAACACCAAGAAAAACAATACCAATACCAATTCCAGAGGTAAAGAGTAATGCAATCCAAGAGCCTAATTTAAACTCTGGTTCTTCCTCATCACTCCCAAGTTTAATATCGCCGTATCGTCCTAACGCCAAGAAAAGTAAAAAGAACAGAAAAAATGCACTCAGTAAAATATAAAACCAGCTAAATTGAGAGAAAATAAAGGCTTTCGCCGCAGCAAGATAAGATATCGTTTGCTGCGTATCAAATAAAAGGGCTGCAATAATCGCTAAACTAAAACCTAAACTGCCCCAAATAACATTTGCTTTGAAAGTATTTTGTATCTTCATATTTGTTTTAAGATAAAAAGTGCGGTTAAAAACTTAGAGGATTTTCAACCGCACTTTAGTCTTATTATTCAGCCAATTCTGTTTGCTCGTGTGCCATCAATTCTTGACCAACATCGTCTAGCAAACTTAAATAACGTTCATAATGTTTCAACATATCAGCAATTAATTCATCTTGATCCATATATTGCACATCATAACCCACTCGACCATCAAAGAAATAAGTGTATGGCTCATAAGTCATACTATGCTGGATATGTGGCAAGTTATCGTCATTAATTAATTGCTCTGACACCTCACGACCGATAGATTTCACCCCGTACATAAAGTCTCTCATCAAATCTTTCTGAATGACTAACTCGACTGCAGGTTCATCTTGATCAAATAACGTGTTAATTTGCACACTCAATTCATATTTACCAATCAATTCTTGGCGTAGCTCACGCATTGCCGGCAATACCGTATGTTTAAGGAAACGTAAAATATCTTTTTCTTGCGTTTGGTTCATCATTTGTTCCAAACGTTCTTTCCATTTATCCCCCGTCCAGAAAATACTGGTTGGATTAACTTTGGTATCAAAATATTTTTTATCCGCATTCAAACCTTTCCATAAACTAAAACACATCAATAACATCAACATCGCGAAAGGTAATGCCACTAATAGCGTCATTGTCTGTAGATTAGCCAAGCCGCCTGATTGCATCAAAACAATGGCGACAGTTGACATTAATACGCCCCACATCACCGCTTGCCAACGTGGTGCAGCAAGACTTTTATCGCGTGATGCAATGTTATTTAATACATAAATGCCCGAATCCGCAGAAGTGATAAAAAATAAAGAAATCACCACCAAACTCACTAAACCCGTCACACCAGAAAGCGGTAAATAATCTAAGAACTTAAAGAGCAACGTTTCAGGCGAAGAAATCATTTGTCCTAACGCACCTGCAGCTTCACCATCATTCAACCAAATGGCTGTATTACCAAATACGGTAAACCACAAGATACCGAACATGCTAGGAATCACCAACACGCCGAAAATAAATTCGCGAATGGTACGCCCTTTCGAAATACGAGCAATAAATAAACCGACAAATGGCGCCCAAGAACACCACCATGCCCAATACAGAATTGTCCAACCGCTAAACCAACTAGTATGTTCTTGTTCATAAACATAGGTTTTGAAACTTAATTTTACTAAGTTGCTGAGATAAGTTCCGATATTGTCGCTAAAAGCGGATAATAAATAAAGTGTTGGCCCCGCCACTAAGACGAAAATCAACAAACAGAAAGCTAATGTTAAATTCAGCTCACTTAAGATTTTTACCCCTTTCCCTACACCGGAAATCGCGGAAAATATCGCTAAACTCATTACCACGGCAATTACGACAACTTGCAAGCTGAAGCTATTTTCGCTAATCCAGCCTAATTGATGTAAGCCTGCACCCAATTGTGATGCACCAAAACCTAATGTTGTGATAACACCAAATAAGGTGGCAAGTAACGCCATAATGTCGATAAGATCGCCTAACTTGCCATTAATACGCTCTTTCAATAACGGATAGAAACAAGAACGTAATGCCAAAGGTAATTTGTAACGGAATCCAAAGTAAGCCAATGCCAACGCAATCGTGCCATACACCGCCCAGGCATGAATTCCCCAGTGGAATAAGGTGTGTAACAAGGCTTCTTGTTGCTTATGCTCTGCGCTGCCTGTGGTAATATCAGATAAGTAATGCGTCAATGGCTCTGCGACACCAAAGAACATCAACCCTACCCCCATACCGGCAGCAAATAACATCGCCAACCAAGACAGAAAACCAAATTCAGGCTCTTCTTCATCATTGCCTAATTTGATATTACCTAGGCTACTGACTGATAAAATGACTAAAAAGCCCAAAAATACTGAGAATGCTAATACGTAAAACCAACTAAAGTTGGCAAAAATGCCCGATTTAGCAGCATTTAATAAAGTTTGTGTTTGTTCAGGTGCGATTAAAATCATCGCGACAAGCAACACCACAAAAAATAACGTTGCACCAATCACTAAAGGATTGAACGACGTTTGCTTTTCCATAAATTTAGATAAAGACAACGCTTCCCCCTTAAAAATTAAGTGAATAAAAATAAAATCAGATTAAATAAAATAAGGCTTTAAGCCCTAAATGGTGAGATGGAACCATCGCAAATGATAGCACGGAGAAGTGCGATTTTGAAGGAAACGCTCAGTAGGATTTGAGTGGATTGTTTCCAAATACGAAATATATATTATCAAAATATCAATATTTTTTCAAATTGCCTAAAATTGAAAAATTATGAAAGAAAAAGTGCGGTCAGAAAATCTCTAAATTTCTGACCGCACTTTAACTTAATAATACTCATATGAATGTTCAACAATAGTGCTGCTAGGTTCATTAGCCTCATCAAACTCTTCATCCTTCAACACGTTGCCATAGTTATCAACAGTCTTTTTCCAACGTTTTACAGAAGATTTTGAACCATCTCCAAATCCCAAAGGTGGGAATTCTTCAAATTGAATTTGATGTCCATTAGCATCAAAAGTCCTCACCTCTTTTCCACCATAACTGAATTCTGTCTGTTCAATTAGTTTTCCATCAGAGTATTTATTGGTATATTTTACAGGCTCAACAGCAAAAAGCTCATTCTTAAATTCTACAACATTGCCATGTTCATCATAATGGTAGCTATATTTGTTCATGCCATTTTCAAGTTTCTCGCACTCATTCTCACAAGAGTCATCTGTTTCTTTTTTAATGATTAATAATCCATTTTCATCATAAGTATTTTCAGATATAACTCGAGATTCGCTATCTTTAAATTTCTGTTTCTCTATAACCGTCAAAGTACCATCTGAATTAGTACGATAGCTATATTCGAGAACAGCGTCATCATCACTCCAAAAAATTTTAATCAATCGCCCTTGTTCGTCATACACAAAGTTTTTTGTTTGAGCAGAAGAATCTAATGTTTCTTCTTTGATTTTAAATCCCTTTGGATTAAAGTGAGTAATCTTATGTTCCAAAACAGAAGAATTACGTAGATCTGTTATTTTCATTTCCCATTTTTTTACTGGTCCTTTCAAATTTAATAAGGCTAAATCTGTTTTTAAGTGGGCAAAAAGTGTAGTGGAAAACAAAGTTAACAGACATCCCAATACGATGTGACGCATAAAAAGCTCCATTAGGTAAATAATTAAAAAGTGCGGTCAGAAAAATCGTTAAATTTCTGACCGCACTTTATTGAATGTTGATTAAATTCGTTCTTCGATAATTCCGCCACCTAAGCAGACTTCATCTAGGTAAAACACGGCTGATTGACCTGGTGTGACCGCGGCTTGTGGTTCGTCAAAAATCACTCGGATGCAATCGTCATCAATCGGCTCTACCAAACAAGCAATATCCGTTTGGCGATAACGAGTTTTTACCGTACAACGGAACGCTTCACGCACAGGTTCGCGACTCACCCAATGTAGCTGCTTGGCAATTAAGCCTTTGGAGAACAAACGTGGATGATCATGGCCTTGTGCCACAATCAATTCATTATTTTCCACATCTTTATCTACTACATACCAGGCTTCATCTCCGGCATTTCTTAATCCACCGATACCTAGTCCTTTACGCTGTCCGAGAGTGTGATACATCAAGCCTTCATGGCGACCAATAATCTCGCCATCCACGGTACGGATGTCACCTGGTTGAGCCGGCAAATAACGCGCTAAGAAATCTTTAAATTTACGCTCACCGATAAAGCAAATCCCAGTAGAGTCTTTTTTCTTCGCGGTAATTAAACCTAAATCTTCTGCAATAGCACGCACGATTGGCTTTTCGATTTCACCTACAGGGAAAAGGCTTTGACCTACCTGATTTTTACTCAAGGTGTAAAGAAAATAACTTTGATCTTTGTTGCTATCTAAACCCCGCAATAGTTCAGCCTGATCATCTGCCCCGCGACGACGCACATAATGGCCGGTAGCAATATAATTAGCACCTAAATCTTCTGCCGCATATTCTAAGAAAGCTTTAAATTTAATTTCTTTATTGCACAGAATATCGGGGTTTGGCGTACGACCGGCTTTGTATTCTGTTAAGAAATGTTCAAACACGTTATCCCAATATTCCGCGGCAAAATTAATTTTATGCAGTTTAATGCCTAGTTTGTCGCATACTGCCTGCGCATCAGCTAAATCCGCTGCTGCCGTACAATAATCGGTATCGTCATCCTCTTCCCAGTTTTTCATAAACAAGCCTTCCACTTGGTAGCCTTGTTGTTGAAGAATAAACGCAGAAACGGAGGAGTCTACCCCACCAGACATACCACAAATGACTTTTTTAGTGGCATTTTCGGCAAGTTGTTCTGCACTCAAAGGTGTGAAATGTTGATTATAAGTATTTGAAGTTAACATAAGTCTCCCGTAACTTCGGTTAAGGCGAAGCACATTGGTTGTTGATAAATAATAGCTACTTTATTGCTGAATAATTGATGTATCTTCTTTTAAAATATAAGAAGGCTCATCATTAAAAGAAATTTTATAAAACGTTTTACCCGATTCGCCTACAATCTCCTTGAAAGTTTGGCAAGGAATATCGGTTGCTTTTAATGTAAATAAAGTCGGCATATTTTCAATTTCAGCCGCTGTTTTACTCAATACCGATTTACTATAAATAGGTGTATCTTTTTGGATAAGTACATCAGGATAAGAATTAGAGGTATCGGGTTCCTCATCATCAAAAATACCTTTTTCAAGCACTAATGATTTTTTATCACCTAATTTTATTTGATCCTGTTCAGTCATATAAACTGAGCCTGTTCCATAACGAATCTCGGTAGCAGAAAACATCGGCATTGTATTTAACCATGCTCCTGCTTTTACAAGAATAACGGGTTTATTAAATTCAGAATCTGCATATAAATTAAGATCTGCATTTACCTTTGCGGGGTAATATCCTGCAAAGGCAAAAGATGAAACCGTCAATAAAATTAATGTATAAACAAATTTTAATAATTTCATCTATTTATTTCACTTCATAAAATTGCGAATCATCGTCTTTCTTCGCAAATTTTTGTTCGTATTCAGCTTTGGCATTTTCATCGCCAGCATCTAATTTTTCTTGTAAAGTGTCGCAAGGTTTATCGCAGTCACAGGCTTTGGCGATACCGAGTGATGAAAGTCCGCCACAGCTGCCCTTTAAGCTTTGTTTTTTAAAGATAAAGCCCACAGACATTAATACAATAATGGCCACAAAAGCGATTAGGGTAAAAAATAACGTTTGCATGATTATTCCTTATTTGCGAGTAATTTTTGGAAGGCTGAGGACATTTTCGTTTCAAAGCCTTGTTCCGTTTTCATGATTAAATAAACCGGAATATTTTCTTTCTCAGCCACTTCCAAAGCTTTATCTTCACCAAGTACAAATAGGCCTGTAGATAAGCCATCAGCAGTCATTGAGCTTGGTGCGAGCACGGTAATTGAGGCTAAATGATGCTGAATTGGATAGCCAGTTTTCGGATCAATTTCATGTGCAAAACGTTGGCCATTTTCCTCGAAATAAATACGGTAATCACCTGAAGTTGCCATCGCCATATTATTTAAACCAATCACTTCTTGAACTGATCTTTCACCCGTATTATTCGGTTTTTCAATAGCGATTTGCCAAGCTTTATTTTCGGCATTTTTACCTTTTGCACGGATTTCTCCGCCAATTTCCACCATATAGTTCTGTACGTGATTTTGCTCTAAGACATCTGCGACTTGATCCACACCAAAACCTTTAGCGATAGATGATAAATCAATATAAACCTGTGGCAAGGCTTTACTTAATGTTGGGGTTTTACCGCTCATATCAAGGTGAATCTTATCAATCCCCACCCAACTTTGACGTTCAGCAAGTTGCTCTGGGGTTGGCTTACGTTCTGGGCGTTTTTCTGGCCCAAAGCCCCATAAATTTACTACAGGACCGACTGTCACATCCAATGAACCTTCAGTAACCTTATTTAAACGGATCGCTTCTTGTAATACTTTGGCAAAGTCCGCAGAGATTTCAATTGGCGTATTCACTTGTGTATTTTGATTAAAGCGACTTAATTCGGAATCTTTAATGTAAGTGGACATTTTCTGATTCACGTCTTTTAAAACCACTTCAATTTGTTCATGTGTTTTTTGTGCGTTTTCGCTAACAGAATCATCCTCAATATAACGGATATGGTAAGTGGTGCCCATAGTTTTACCGCTAAGTGAAATAATTTCGGGATCTTTCTTACATGCACTTAATGAACAAGCTAGGACGACAGCAATCAATCCGCTTAATACTTTTTTCATCTATTCCTTCCTAAATATATGAATTACAGGCAAACCGACTCTTCCATCAGCTTGCCTGTAATCCATCTTAAATATTGACCGCACTTCATCACAAAGTGCGGTCAGTTTTAATGATGTTTTGATTAACTAAAATCAACCACCGAAGTCATCTAATAAGATGTTTTCATCTTCAACACCGAGGTCTTTCAACATTTTGATTACCGCAGCGTTCATGACTGGAGGTCCACACATGTAGTATTCACAATCTTCTGGTGCTTCATGATTTTTCAAGTAGTTTTCATAAAGTACGTTGTGAATAAAGCCAGTATAACCTGTCCAGTTATCTTCTGGTAACGGATCAGATAATGCCACGTGCCATGTAAAGTTTGGATTTTCTGCTTGAAGCTGATCAAAATCTTCTACATAGAACATTTCACGTTTAGAACGTGCACCATACCAGAACGACATTTTACGTTTAGAGTGTAAACGTTTTAACTGATCAAAGATATGAGAACGCATTGGCGCCATACCTGCACCACCACCGATGAAGACCATTTCATTATCGGTTTCTTTTGCGAAGAATTCACCGAACGGACCAGAAATTGTCACTTTATCACCTGGTTTTAATGACCAAATGTAAGAAGACATTTGACCTGGAGGCGCATCAGGTTGACGTGGTGGTGGCGTTGCAATACGCACGTTAAGCATAATGATGCCTTTCTCTTCTGGGTATGAAGCCATTGAGTAAGCACGGATAATATGCTCATCCACTTTAGACACATAACGCCATAAATCGTATTTGTCCCAATCTTCGTGGTATTCTTCTGGAATATCAAAATCTTTATAGTAAACCGTATGTGGATCAGCTTCGATTTGGATATAACCACCTGCGCGGAAAGGGACTTCTTCGCCTTCAGGAATCGCTAATTTAAGCTCTTTAATGAAGGTTGCTTTGTTATCATTAGAAATAACGGTACATTCCCATTTTTTCACGCCGAAGATTTCTTCTGGAAGTTCAACGTCCATATTGCCTTTTACATTCACTTGGCAAGCTAAACGATAACCTTCTTTTGCTTCACGTTTATTAATGTGAGAAAGTTCGGTTGGTAGAATTTCACCACCTCCACTTTTCACTTTCACCACACATTGACCACAAGAGCCACCGCCACCACAAGCAGAAGAAACGAAGATACCTTTACTTGCTAACGCACCAAGTAATTTACCGCCAGCAGGTAAGGTGATCGCTTTTTCAGGATCGTCATTAATAGAAATGGTGATATCACCAGAATCCACTAATTTTGATTTAGCGAATAAAATAATCGCAACGAGCACTAAAAGGATAACCGTAAATGCCGCAACACCTAATAATAAAATTGAAGATTCGCTCATTTATGCCTCCTTATAACTGAATTCCAGAGAATGACATAAAGCCAAGCGCCATCAAGCCTGCAGTAATAAAGGTAATCCCTAATCCTTTTAAGCCTGCCGGTACATCGGCATATTTCATTTTTTCGGTTAAGCCTGCAAGCGCAACGATTGCTAACATCCAACCAAGCCCCGCACCTACACCATAAACTGCAGATTCTGCAAAAGTGTATTCACGTTGTACCGCAAAAGATACACCACCAAAGATCGCACAGTTTACGGCGATAAGTGGAAGGAAGATACCTAATGCGTTATAAAGTGCTGGGAAGAATTTATCTAAAGTCATTTCAAGTAATTGAACAAGACCCGCAATAATCCCGATAAAGGTAATGAAGTTTAAAAACTCAAGGCTTACACCTTCTACCAATGCGCCATCTTTTAATACATGTTCATACACAAATTGGTTCGCAGGTACCGCAATACCAAGTACTACTGTTACCGCAACACCAAGGCCAAATGCCGTAGAAACTTTCTTAGAAACCGCAAGGAAAGTACACATCCCTAAGAAGAAAGAGAGCGCCATGTTTTCAATGAAGATCGCCTTCACGAATAGGCTAATATAATGTTCCATTGATTATTTCTCCTGTTGCTCAGGTTTCCACGTTCTTAAGCCCCAAATAACGAAGCCGATAATAAAGAACGCACTTGGTGCAAGAAGGAATAAACCGTTTGGTTGATACCAACCACCGTCTTGAATTGTTTGGAATACAGGGAAACCAAATAAACGACCAGAACCGATTAGTTCACGTAATGTTGCAACAATTAATAAGATCGCACCATAGCCTAAACCATTACCGATACCATCAACAAAGCTTTCTAACGGAGGTGATTTCATCGCAAACGCTTCTGCACGGCCCATTACGATACAGTTTGTAATGATAAGACCAACGAATACAGAAAGTTGTTTAGATAAACCATAAGCATAAGCTTTTAGTACTTGGTCAACCAAGATTACTAAAGATGCGATAATCGCCAGTTGCACAATGATACGGATACTATTTGGAATATAGTTACGAATCAATGAAATGAACAAACTGGAGAAACCGGTTACCAAACTTACCGCAATCGCCATAACAATCGCGGTTTGTAATTGGGTCGTTACCGCTAATGCAGAACAGATACCCAAAATTTGCAAGGCAATCGGGTTATTTTTAACAATAGGATCGAATAAAAGACCTTTTAAGTTTACTTTTGCATCAGCCATTATTTGATTTCTCCTGCTTTAAATTTCGCTAAGAATGGACCAAAGCCATTTTGGCTGAACCAATAATCAAATGAACCTTGAACACCGTTACTGGTTAACGTTGCACCTGATAAACCATCTACACCGTGCTCTTTATCTGCAGCAGAGCTACCTTTGTAGATTTTGAATTTTTGGTTACCTTGTTCATCGAATAATTTTTTATCAACGAACTGTGCTTGCCAACGTGGGTTCGCAATTTCGCCCCCAAGACCAGCTGTTTCACCTTGATCATAGTAAGTAATACCTTTGATGGTATTTGCATCTGGTGCAACAGAAACAAAACCATACATGGTTGACCATAAACCACGGCCATACATTGGTAATACCACTTGGGTTACATTGCCTTGTTCATCTTTTACAAGATAAACACGCGCTTGGTTTGCACGAACCTTAATTCCTGCTTTATCAGACTCAGCTGGGATAGCTTGGCTTTTAGCTGGATCTTTAACGGCATCTTTAGGTTCAAATTTATTAATTTCTTCTGCTGAAGCTTGAACGTAATCACCACTTTGCAAATCCACTAAACGTGGTTCAATAAATTTGCTGTAAGTGTCTTTAATTACTGATGCATTATCTTCTTTCATTAAGCCAGCAACAGTTAAAATGTTACGTTGAACGTCGAGTGCTTTTTGTTCATCTTGTTTGGATTTTAATGCTACTGCAGCACCAGAAACCACGATAGAACACACTAAACTTAGCAACACAACAACGGTAACTGTACCGCTAACGCTATCTTTATTAAATTTAGCCATTTGTTCTTGCTCTCCGACGTTTGATATTTGCTTGAACCACGATGTAGTCGAAAATTGGTGCAAATAAGTTTGCAAATAAAATCGCTAACATCATCCCTTCTGGATAAGCTGGGTTCACTGTACGAATTAATACCGCCATCACGCCAATTAACGCACCGTACCACCATTTACCCGTGTTGGTAAATGAAGCGGATACAGGGTCTGTAGCCATGAAGATCATACCAAGTGCAAAACCACCTAATACAAAGTGCCAATGCCAAGGCATTGAGAACATTTGGTTAGAATCAGAACCGATTAAGTTGAATAAGGTTGCTGTACCAATCATACCGATCATGACACCAGCCATAATGCGCCAAGAAGCAATTCGAGTGAATACAATCACTGCACCACCGATTAATAACGCAAGCGTTGAAACCTCACCCATTGAACCTGGGATATTACCAATGAATGCATCCATCCAAGTAATTGGTTGACCAGTTACGGTGTGTTGTAATGCCGCTTGACCACCTTGAGACCATTGTGAAAGTGCGGTTGCACCTGAGAAACCATCTGCTGCAGTCCATACTAAGTCACCGGAAATTTGAGCCGGATAAGCAAAGAATAAGAATGCACGACCCGCAAGTGCAGGGTTCATAAAGTTACGACCTACACCACCAAAGATTTCTTTCGCAACCACGATACCAAAGGTGATACCTAGTGCGGCTTGCCATAATGGCAATGTTGGTGGAACGATTAACGCAAATAAAATGGTTGAAACGAACATCCCTTCATTAACTTCATGACCACGTACTACTGAGAACAATAATTCCCAAATTGTACAAACGGTAAATACCACTAAGTAAATTGGTAAGAAGAAGATCGCCCCTAACGCCATTTTTGAGCTCCAAGTTGCATTATTGGTTAAATCTAAACCTAATGAACTTGCAAGCGCATAGTGCCAATCGTTAGCAATTAATTGATCTAAATTGCCTAATTGATTTAAGGCAGGGATCGCTTGGTTACCCACATTGTACATCCCGTAGAAAATCGCTGGGAACAACGCAAGGAAAACCGTAATCATCATACGTTTTGAGTCTAACGCATCACGAACGTGTGTGTTTTTGTGCGTTACCGTACCTGGTGTATAAAGCAAGGTATAAATCGATTCAAAGATCGGATAAAACTTGCTGTATTTACCGCCTGGTAAAAACGCGGGTTCCATTTTTTCAAAAAGATTTTTTAAACCCATTTTTAACCTTCCTTCTCAATCTTATCTAAAACTTGACGCAAGATTGAACCGTATTCATATTTGCCCGGGCAAACGAAAGAACATAACGCTAAGTCTTCTTCATCTAATTCAAGACAACCTAACGCTTGTGCGCCATCGGTATCGCCCACGATTAAATCACGCAATAATAATGTCGGTAAAATATCCAACGGCATTACGCGCTCGTAGCTACCAATTGGTACCATTGCACGCTCACCACCATTTTCTGCAGTAGTAAAGTTGAATAATTTCTTACCAAAGTGACCTAATACGGTACGGGTAATCGAATATTTGTTCGATTGTGGTGTGATCCAACCTAAGAACTCTTTCTCATTACCTTCTGCAATCACAGAAACTTGTAATGCATAACGACCTAAATAGTCGTGAGCATCTTTTGCAGTTTGACCACAAAGCACAGAACCAGAAATCACACGGTTATTACCGTCTTTTAACTCACCTGCCGTTAATTGAGAAAGGTTAGCACCGATTACGGTACGAACTAAACGAGGCTCTTTCACTTGCGGACCGGCAAGAGAAATAATGCGTTCGACATAAAGTTCGCCCGTGGTGAATAATTTACCGACAGCAATCACATCTTGATAATTGATGTGCCATACGGTTTTATTTACACCAACCGGATCGATAAAGTGAATATGAGTACCTACTAAACCAGCTGGATGGACTCCGCCAAAATCATGTACTTTAAGGTTAGGTAAATCCACGGTTGGGATATTGCTATCACCCGCTTTACATAGATTTAATGGTTTATTTGGGAATAGACGACTTAATACCGTTAAACCGTCAATAAAATCTTGCCAATGCTCTTTTAATACCACCTCTGGATTTGCCGCCAAAGGATTGGTATCCATCGCATTTACAAACAGAGAAGAAGGTTCTGCATCTAAGGCAGGCACTTTGCTGAACGGACGGGTGCGGAACGCTGTCCACAAACCGGATTCAACGAGGTTTTGTTTAACTTGTTCAGAAGAAAGCGTATTGAGCTCACCTGCGTTATATTTAGCGAAAGTAACTTGATCGTTACCTTGCACATCAATGACCACAGATTGTAATACACGTTTTTCGCCACGATTAATTACAGTGATAGTACCACTCGCAGGGGCTGTAAAAACCACTCCAGGGTTTTTCTTGTCTTCAAAAAGCACTTGGCCTTTTTTAACAACATTGCCTTCGCGTACCTTCATAGAAGGACGCATACCCACATACTCTTCACCAAGAATCGCAACCTGATTCACAGCTTTACCGCTATGGATTACTTGTGCTGGCTTTCCTGCAATAGGAAGATCCAAGCCTTTTTTGATTGTAATCATACTGTTTGCACTACTTTTCTAGGTTAAAAACACGATTGCAATCAAAGCATATGCCTTAAAAGCAATCTCGCGATTGAGCGTGACAGAAAATACTTTGAGATCAAAGTATTATTAACTGACACATAAATTTAAAAACTCAAATCTGTTTAATTTCTCGACGAGTAAGGAGTTGCTCACTTATCCAGAAATTGAAATTCGAAAATTAAAAGCGCCTTATTCTATCGGAAAATGGGCTTTTATTCCACTTTACGCCCTCATTTTTTGTGAAATATTTGTGGACGTTTTAGACGGATATTTATCTGGAGTAAAAATAAATCTCCATCAAAATAAAAAGAGAGAACGCTTATCGCATTCTCTCTTCTCATGAAAATCGAATATAGGGAACGTAAGGGAATACTTACTGTCCAACACCAAGACAATTTGGTGATTTTGGAAATGCTTTACCTAGGCTCTCCCATTCGCTTTTTGTATAAAGATGAAGAGCTAATGCGTGAATGCCATTTTTTAAATCATCGGAAAAAAGTTGGTAAAGTTTTTGGTGACGTTGCACTTTTCGCATGCCTTCAAAAGCATCGCTAACAATCACTAATTTAAAATGAGAATCGGCTCCTCGACCTGAACTGTGCATATGGCTTTCATTTTCTACAGTAACAAAGTGCGGTTGAAATTCGGCTTGAATTCTCTCTAATAATTCTTGTTGTTTTGACATAAATAAACTCCCTAACTTTTTGCTATACATTCAGCGTTAAGTTTGTAAGAATAACACAAATTAACCTAATTCAATGAGGAAATTATGAAAGTAACAAACAAAATCAAAGCATTATCAACAATGACGTTGGCGGCTGCGACATTATTTTTAGCAGGTTGCCAAGCGCAATCTAATACCTTAACTTTTGCGCCTCAATCACCGACTGCATCAATGAATATTAACCAATCAGCAGTGGTAACAGTTAATACTCGCGATTCTCGTCCACAACAAGAAATTGCAACTTATACTAAATCAGGCGAACTAATTAAATTAAATGCATCACCAAGCGTCACTCAACTTTTCCAACAAGTGATGCAACAAAATTTGGTTAGTAAAGGTTTTCGTATTGGACAAGCGAATAATGCGAATGCCGGCGTAACTGTTGATGTAAAAGAATTCAACGCTAAAGTGGAGCAAGGTAATTTACGTTATACCTTGAACAGCAAAATTCAAGCGGTGGTTTACGTACAAGGTCCACGAGGACAATACAACAAAACCTTCAATGCAACCCGTTCACAGTCTGGCGCATTTAATGCGAGTAATGATGAAATTCAAAAAGTGTTAGGCGAAACCTTCAAAGATATTGTTAATAATATTTATCAAGATCAAGAAGTTACTAACGCAATTAATCAATATACCAATTAATTAAAAAGTGCCGTGTCCTTTTCAATAATCACTTGACGAATACGCCTTTCAAGCGTAACATTCGACCGATTTTTTAACGAGAAGGACACACACTTTGGACAGTCATAGTCGATACCGAATATCGCTCTAGACTCTCGCCTCTTATCAGCGAGAGCTCGCTGGTAATCAATTTACCTTTCTTCGGCATCTTTTATCGAACGAAACCCATTTTAAAACATTCAAAAATTTGACCGCACTTTTCTCTAGTGCCAATTTCGTTTGATCTTTTTTTGTTCACAGTTGGATCTTCATAATCCCAAAAGGAGTATGACCAATGATTAACGCTTTTGCCATTAACGATTCCCGCTTGCTTCGTATTGATGACGAACCAGCCGATCTCAGCTCTGCCATTTGGTTAGATTTGCTAGAGCCGACAGGGGAAGAACGTGAAATGTTGCAAGAAGGCTTAGGACAAAGTCTCGCCTCATTCCTCGAATTAGAAGACATCGAAGCATCCGCGCGTTTCTTTGAAGACGAAGACGGCTTGCACTTGCACTCATTCTTCTATTGTGAAGACGAAGAAAACTACGCCGATCTCGCAAGCGTAGCGTTTACTATTCGTGATGGCCGCCTATTTACCCTGCGTGATCGTGAATTGCCGGCATTCCGTTTATATCGTATGCGTTCTCGTAGCCAGCGCTTATTTGAATGTAATGCATATGAAGTCTTACTCGACTTATTTGAAACCAAAATTGAGCAATTAGCCGATGTTATCGAAAACGTTTATGCGGATTTGGAAAAATTAAGTCGCGTAATTTTAAACGGTACGCAAGATGAAGCTTTCGATGAAGCCTTAAATACCCTAACAGAACAAGAAGATACCAGTTCTAAAGTGCGTTTGTGTTTGATGGATACACAACGCGCATTGGGTTTCTTGGTACGTAAAACGCGCTTGCCACCAAACCAGTTAGAACAAGCACGAGAAATCTTACGAGATATTGAATCCTTGCAACCGCATAATGAGTCTTTGTTCCAAAAAGTAAACTTTTTAATGCAGGCCGCGATGGGTTACATTAATATTGAGCAGAATAAAATCATGAAATTCTTCTCAGTGGTATCGGTTATGTTCCTACCGGCAACACTTGTCGCATCTACTTACGGGATGAACTTTGAATTTATGCCGGAACTCCATTTTAAATATGGTTACCCAATGGCTATTGGATTAATGATTGGTGCGGCGCTTACGCCTTATATCTATTTTAAACGGAAAGGTTGGTTATAATGGAAATTTCCCAAACTGCATTATTTTTAGGATCGATTATCGATCTGTATTGTTTAGTGTTAATTTTACGCGTATGGCTCCCCTTAGCGAACGTGGATTATTACAATCCTATTTCTCAATTTACGCTGAAATTTACCCAACCGGTTATTGCACCATTACGTAAAGTTTTTCCTGTGGTGAAAAAAGTGGAAACGGCGGCACTGTTTTTAGTCTTCTTGCTTTGCGGACTAAAATCGATTCTCTTTGGCGGATTAAATCTCAGTTTCTTCTTACTATTGGGCATATTAGGACTAATTAAAAATATCGGTGTGGCAATTTTCTATGTGTTAATCGCCGGTGCAATTTTAAGTTGGTTTAATCGTGGCAATAATCCTGCATTCTATGCGTTATATCAACTTACCGAACCCTTATTGAAACCAATTAAACGCATTTTACCAACTGTGGGCGTGATTGATTTTTCACCGATGGTTATTGCTATTATCCTGTTATTTTTGAATAATCTCTTTTACGATTACTTTAACCTTTTATGGGCAATTGCTGCGTAAAGTGCGGTTAAAAATAATATTATTTTTTCGGGCTGGATTTTCCAGCCCTTATTGTAAATGTGGTGAGTAAATTTAGTTATGTCAGCAATCGAACAAACACCTGAAGGACTACGTCTTAAAATCATTCTGCAACCTAAAGCCAGTAAAGATCAAATTGTGGGATTACATGATGATGAACTCAAAATCACGATCACCGCACCACCTGTTGATGGTCAAGCCAATGCTCACTTGATGAAATTTTTGAGTAAAGCATTCAAAGTACCTAAAAGTGCAATCATACTTGAAAAAGGTGAATTAAACCGACATAAACAAGTTTGGATTCCTTCGCCTAAATTAATTCCATCTGAAATTCAAAATCTCTTATAAAATCAGTAAAAAAATCACCGCACTTTCTACCAATTTTCCCCGTTTTACGCTATCCTATATCACATTTTACAAAGCAAAATATGCCGCAAAGTGCGGTCAAAATTTAAGGTGATTTTCTATGCAACAACATTACCGTCCTGATTTGATTGAACCTGCCGTTCAACAATATTGGGCTGAAAATAAAGTCTTCAAAGCAATCAAAGATACGTCTAAAGAAAAATATTACTGTCTTTCAATGTTCCCTTACCCATCAGGTCGTTTACACATGGGCCATGTGCGTAACTACACCATCGGTGATGTAGTTTCACGTTACCAACGTATGAACGGCAAAAACGTATTACAACCGATTGGTTGGGATGCTTTCGGTTTGCCAGCTGAAGGTGCTGCGATTAAAAATAAAACTGCGCCCGCAAAATGGACTTACGAAAACATTGAATACATGAAAAACCAGCTCAAAATGTTGGGCTTTGGTTATGACTGGGATCGCGAAATTGCGACTTGCCGTCCGGAATACTACAAATGGGAACAATGGTTCTTCACCGAGCTTTATAAAAAAGGCTTAGTTTACAAAAAAACCTCAACTGTGAACTGGTGTCCGAACGATGAAACCGTATTGGCTAACGAACAGGTGCATGAAGGTTGTTGCTGGCGTTGTGACACTCCGGTCGAGCAAAAAGAAATCCCACAATGGTTTATTAAAATCACTGATTACGCTGAACAATTACTAGGTGGATTAGACCAACTGCCACAATGGCCAGATATGGTAAAAACCATGCAACGTAACTGGATTGGCCGTTCTGAAGGGGTGGAAATTACGTTTGATGTGGCAGATACCGCAGAAAAAGTCGCGGTTTATACGACCCGTCCTGATACCTTCTATGGTGTGAGCTATTTAGGTATCGCGGCAGCGCACCCATTAGCAGAATTAGCGGCAGAAAAAAATCCTCAATTGGCTGAATTCATCCGTGAAGCAAAAAATGCCAAAGTGGCCGAAGCAGACCTAGCCACAATGGAGAAAAAAGGGATGGCAACCGGCTTATTCGCTATTCATCCATTAACCGGTGAAAAATTACCAATTTGGGTCGCTAACTTCGTGTTAATGCACTACGGTACTGGTGCAGTAATGGCGGTTCCAGCACATGACCAACGTGACTTTGAATTTGCTCAAAAATACAGTTTGCCAATTAAACAGGTAATCGCACCACTTGCAGATGAAGAAATTGATTTAACCAAACAAGCTTTTGTTGAACACGGTAAATTAGTGAACTCTGCTGAGTTTGATGGTTTGGATTTTGATGCGGCATTCAACGGTATTGCGGACAAATTAGAAAAATTAGGCGTGGGTAAACGCCAAGTGAATTATCGTTTACGTGACTGGGGCGTTTCTCGTCAACGTTATTGGGGTGCACCAATTCCAATGCTGACCTTGCCAAACGGTGAAACCGTACCAGCCCCAATCGAAGATTTACCGATTATTCTACCGGAAGATGTGGTCATGGATGGCGTGAAAAGCCCAATTAAAGCCGATCCAAACTGGGCTAAAACCACCTTCAACGGTGAACCTGCATTAAAAGAAACCGATACCTTTGATACCTTTATGGAATCGTCTTGGTACTATGCACGCTATACTTCACCAAGCTATGCTGAAGGCATGTTGGATAAAGATGAAGCCAACTACTGGTTGCCGGTGGATCAATATATCGGCGGTATCGAGCACGCGACCATGCACTTGCTCTACTTCCGTTTCTTCCACAAATTATTGCGTGATGCAGGTTTCGTAACGAGCGATGAGCCGGCACAAAAATTATTATGCCAAGGCATGGTATTAGCCGATGCGTTCTATTACACCAGTCCGACCAACGAGCGTATTTGGGTAAGCCCAACGCAAGTGACCCTTGAGCGTGATGAAAAAGGCCGTATCATCAAAGCGACTGATCCAGAAGGCCGTGAATTGGTGCATACCGGTATGACCAAAATGTCGAAATCCAAAAACAACGGTATCGACCCACAAGAGATGGTGGAAAAATACGGTGCAGATACTGTGCGTCTCTTCATGATGTTCGCTTCTCCTGCAGAAATGACGCTTGAATGGCAAGAATCTGGCGTAGAAGGGGCAAAACGTTTCTTAGGTCGTGTATGGAATTTGGTGTATGAATACAGTCAAAATCCTGCAAAAACTGCTTTAGATGTGACCGCACTTTCTGCAGACCAAAAAGCACTTCGCCGTGATGTGCATAAAACGATCGCCAAAGTGAGCGATGATATTGGTCGTCGTCAAACGTTCAATACCGCTATCGCAGCAGTAATGGAGTTAATGAATAAATTAACCCGTGCGCCATTAGAAAGCGAGCAAGATCGTGCTGTGATGGCAGAAGCATTAAGCGCAGTCGTGCGTATGCTTTACCCAATCACACCACATATCTGCTTTGAGTTATGGAAAGCTTTAGGTAACGAAAGCAACATCGACCATGCAGAATGGGTGAAAGCTGATGAAGCGGCGATGGTAGAAGATGAAAAACTTATCGTGGTTCAAGTCAACGGTAAAGTACGTGGTAAAGTGACTGTCGCAGCTGATGCGGATGAAGAAACCGTGAAAACGGTTGCATTTGCAGATGAAAATGTGAAGAAATTTACTGACAATACACAAATCGTGAAAGTGATTTATGTACCTGGTAAATTGTTAAATGTGGTGGTTAAACCGCAATAATCCATAAAATAACCGCATTTTATTCCAAGAGTTGCATAAACGACTCTTAAACAAAATAAAGTGCGGTGAATTTTACAGGTAATTTTTATGATGAAATCAATCAAAACGATCTGCTTTGTTGGGGCTACTGCCTTTTTAACTGCTTGTGGTTGGCACTTCGATAATGGTGCGGCTGTTCCTGCAGAATTAAAAACAATGGCTCTTGAAAGTAGCGACCCATACAGTGAAATGTCAATGGCAATGCGTAAGCAACTGCTTAGCAACAACGTAAACCTTGTTCCTGCAAAACAAGGTGTGCCAGTGTTGCGTTTAAATAAACAGACTTCAAGCGATAAAGTCGCATCTGTCTTTAAACAAGGCCGTGAAGCAGAAAAAGTACTGACTCTTGATGTTGAAGCAAGTGTACGTTTGGCAAACGGAGAAACCTATCCAATCTCTGCAAAAATCAACCGTACTTTCTTTGATAACTCACGTGCTGCATTAGCAAAATCAGCTGAGCGCGATGTGATTTGGAATGATATGCGAGAACAAGCGGCTCGCCAATTAATTAATAAAATGGCCGCCTTGCAACATCAAGTTCAAGGAAAATAATGAACCGCATTTTTTCTGAGCAACTGGCCTCTAACCTGAACAGCCATTTAGCGAAAGTCTATTTTTTGGTTGGGACAGATCCCCTGTTGCTCAGTGAAAGTGAAGACCTCATTCACCAAGCCGCCCTTCTTCAAGGTTTTGATGAAAAAAATCAAATTACCATAGATACTAATACTGACTGGCCTACATTAATTGAGGCTAGTCAATCTATGGGGCTCTTCTTTAATAAGCAAATTTTCATTCTCAATTTACCCGAAAATTTGACCGCGCTTTTGCAGAAAAACCTTCAGCAATTTATTAGTGGATTAAATGAAGATAGCTTGCTTGTTCTCACCTTGCCTAAATTGTCTAAAGCAGCCGAAAAACAAGAGTGGTTTATTCAGGCAAATCAACTTGAGCCACAAGCTGTTATTGTTAACTGCCAAACACCAAATTCAGAACAGCTTTCTCGCTGGGTGAAGCATCGTACAAAAAACATGGGATTATCAGCTGATGAGGAAGCCATTCAACTACTTTGTTACAGCTATGAAAATAATCTACTGGCATTGAAACAAGCATTACAGCTTTTAGATTTGCTTTATCCTGATCACAAACTCACGTATAACCGCGTAAAATCCGTCGTAGAGCAATCTTCTGTCTTTACCCCTTTCCAATGGATTGATGCATTGCTATCAGGCAAAGCAAACCGCTCAAAGCGAATTTTACGTGGTTTACAAGCTGAAGATGTGCAACCTGTCATTTTATTGCGTACTTTACAGCGTGAACTACTCACGTTGTTAGAATTAACAAAACCACAGCTACGCAATCCATCTCTTCAAACGAGTTTGCCAACACAGACACTCAAAGCAGATTTTGACCGCCTCAAAATTTGGCAGAATCGTCGTCATCTTTATACTGCAGCGATACAACGACTCACCTATCAAAAGCTCTTTGAAATATTGCAAGAATTGGCCGATATTGAGCGCACAACCAAGCAAGAATATGATCAAGACGTGTGGGTAAAATTGGCCGACTTATCGGTTAAAATTTGTTTATAAAAAAATCTCGGCGTTAACCGAGATTTTTTATTATTGCGCAATTTTTAAATCTTGATACAGATAATTTCGATAGCTATTCACTAAATCCATATCCTCTGCATCTTCGAGCTTACCTTGGCTTAGCTGACGCATCGCGATATTCGCTCGCATAAAGTCATCTTTCGGTGATAAACCTGCCACATCAAGTAATACGCCACCAACAAAGGCTAAATCTAAGAAATCTTGCTGTTGAACAAAGTCAGTCTTACGATTAGTTCTAACTACAAATTGAGTCACATAATCCGGGTTCGCAAAGTTACCTTTTTTCGGTGGAAGCTGATTATCAAAAGCGACTTGGTGATCACCAAAATAACCGAATACATAAGGCGTTTCACGTGATTTTAAATAATCATTTAAACCTTCGATTGCCTCATTAAGGCTAGCAATGCGATCAATATAATCGTTCAAGCAAGAAATCGCTTTTCCCCCTAAACGCTTACTTGCCAAATTAAAATGGTTTGGCATGTTCGTGTTGTAAGGGCCATGCTCTTTCATGGTGAGAACATAAACAAACATTGGCTGCTGTACATTTTCCAATGATGGATGTTGTTTCTGTAAAATAAGCTTGGTGTAGTACATCATCTCTTCACTGCTAATATGCCAGAGATTTTTGCTGATTGATGCTGGATAGCCTAAATCTTGTGGTTGCAACATCAAATCAAAACCAAAGTGGTCATAAGCAGGTTTTGCATTGTAGTTACCTTTCGTAAAAGGCGATAACGCCACACAAAAATAGCCTTGCTCACGAAGATTTTTAATAAAACCCGTCTGTAAGTGTGGCACAACCGAATAAAACACCCCACTTGCCAAAGCACCAAAATCGGTTGAAGGCACCCCTGCAAGAAAAGCAAATTCAGATTTCCACGTTGCACCGCCCACCGTATGTACACGCAATGGACTTACAAATGCGGTATCTTCTTGCTTATTAAACATTGAAAATGGCGGGATGGTTTCTGCATCAAAATCAAATTGATGGGGATTCAAGGTTGATTCTTGTAAACAAACCACAATATCAGGCTTTTCTGCACTTTCAGTTTTGCTCTCAGACTTTTCATTTAAAAGTGCGGTCAGTTTTTCTTTAAATTTTTGACTATTACCTTCAAATTCTGGCACTTTAAAGAATACACCACGACAAGACATTGGCAGGTTTAAGAAAACATCTCGACCATCATCCGGCAATGAATCTAGCCAGACTTTTGTCGCATCCGGATCTTTAGAATAATGCCACATTAAACCAAAGCTTGTTGCTGCGAGTATTGCTGCAAATACACGAAATCCAGTTGAGGCAGTTTCAACATCTGACCAGCCAAAGATAGCATACCCCAACAGACCTAATAGCCCCAACACGCCGAAAATGGCCCCTTTATAATGTAAAAGGGTTTCCCAATTTCGCCAGTCTGTTACGAGCCAAAAATCTGAAATGAGTAAAGGTTGTTTGTAGTAATGAATTTTCATTCGATGGAATAGCATCAACACCACAAAAAGTACGGACGCAAAATTCAATCCGCGTTGCCATTGACCTGTTATCGCAAACATTGAACTAAACAATAAGACGAATAATGCAATCGCAAAAAAATATGTCCAACGATAATGCGAATTGACGATAAAAATCACCGTCGCAATAAAAAATAAACTCAGAAAAATACTTGGAATCATAATAAATAAATTTGATTAAATGTTATTTGACACTTTCAGCCACTAAACGCTGAATCAGCTTTAAATTGGCTGGTGGGAATTGCCCAGCATCAAGCTCACTTTGTTCAAGCCAAAAACCTTCTTGTCCTTCTCGACCAAACGGCTCACCAATCCATTCTGTGACCAGATAAAAACTAAAATCTAAAATTTTGGTTGGATATTCAAATTGAAAACGTTCATACAGTTCAGCATTTAAAATATGAATGCCAATCTCTTCTTCCAACTCTCTTTTTAAGGCTTCTTCAGGGGTTTCACCTGCATCAACTTTGCCACCAGGAAATTCTAATGCTTGTGCAAAATCTTGCCCTTCTAAGCGTTGGGTCAAATATAGCTGCCCAAATTCATTACGAATAATTCCTGCCGCAACTTGAATGATAGGCTTACTCATCGTCTTTCCTTATCTCAAAAGTAGAAAGAGCGGTCATTTTTAGCGGTGTTTTAAACACGCAAAAATTTAACCGCTCTTTTCCTTAACTAAGCATATCGGGCTTTACTGCCGTGACAATGCTTGTATTTTTTACCTGACCCACAAGGACAAGGTTCATTACGTCCAATATGACGATCAGAATAGTCCTCGCTTTGAGTTTGCTCTGTATTTTCATCTACAGGTTGATGTGTTAATGCTTCACGTTCAGCCATTTCCTGACGTGCTCGTTCCGCTTCTTCAATCTCTTCCTGTGTACGGACTTTCACTCGAGTAAGTGTCGTAATCACATGATGTTTTAAAGAATCCAACATTTCAGTAAACATACGGAAAGATTCTTTTTTGTACTCTTGTTTTGGATCTTTTTGCGCATAACCACGCAAATGGATACCTTGACGTAAGTAATCCATCGCCGCCAAGTGCTCTTTCCAAAGCTCATCAAGAGTTTGTAACATCACACCTTTTTCGAAATGACGCATGGTTTCTTCACCCGCAAGCGCTTCTTTCGCTTTGTATTCATCTTCGGCTTCTTGAATAATGCGCTCACGCAAGTTTTCTTCGTGAAGATTATTATTTTCTTCTAACCAACGTTCAATTGGTAACTCAAGACCAAACTCTTGCGCTAAACGGTCTTCTAAGCCTTTAATATCCCATTGTTCTTCCAACGATTGTGGTGGAATATATTGGTCAATCACATCATTAAATACATCGCTGCGGATAGCTTTGATAGTCTCTGAAATATCATCGTTATCGAGCAAGTAATTACGTTGTTCGTAAATCGCATGACGTTGGTCATTAGCCACATCATCATATTCAAGCAAGTTTTTACGACCATCAAAATGGAAGGCTTCTACTTTCGCTTGCGCCGATGCGATCACTTTAGCAAGCAGCTTAGATTCCATGGCTTCACCTGGTTGAGTGAAGGCTTTACGCATCATATTTAATTTACCTTCATTCAGATAAATACGCATTAAGCCATCTTCTAAAGAAAGGTAGAAACGTGAAGAACCTGGGTCACCTTGACGACCTGAACGACCACGCAACTGGTTATCAATACGACGGGATTCATGACGCTCTGTCCCGATAATGTGTAAACCACCAGCTTTCATCACGATTTCGTGATTTTTCTCCCACTCAGCTTTGATTGCTTCAATTTGCTCTGGTGTTGGATTATCCAATTTTGCCACTTGAGCTTTCCAGTTACCACCCAGGATAATATCGGTACCACGACCTGCCATATTGGTTGCAATAGTCACTGCACCTGGTGCCCCCGCTTCCGCAACGATTTCTGCTTCTTGTGCGTGGAATTTTGCATTCAATACGTTGTGCTTAATCCCTGCTTTGTCTAACGCTTGAGAAAGCATTTCAGATTTTTCAACTGACACGGTACCCACAAGAACTGGTTGATTACGTGCTACACAGTCTTTGATATCTTCAATAATTGCATTGAATTTGTATTCTTCATTCTCAAACATGACGTCCGTACGATCATCACGAATCATTGGGCGGTTTGTTGGGATAACGACAGTTTCTAAACCATAAATTTGTTGGAATTCAAAGGCTTCGGTATCTGCTGTACCGGTCATACCCGCTAATTTGTCATAAAGACGGAAGTAGTTTTGGTAAGAAATCGACGCAACAGTTTGGTTTTCACTCTTAATTTCTACGCCTTCTTTCGCTTCGATTGCTTGGTGTAAACCATCAGACCAACGACGACCTGCCATTGTACGACCTGTGTGCTCATCGACGATCACAATCTCGCCATCTTTCACGATATAGTCTACATCGCGCTCAAATAAGGTGTTTGCACGTAATGCAGCCATGACATGGTGTAACAACACAATACGCGCTGGTGAATAAAGTGAATCGCCTTCTGGCATTAAACCTTGTTCAATTAACCAATTCTCTACTTTTTCTTGACCACGTTCAGTCAAATACGCCTGTTTGGTTTTAAGATCTAAGGTGTAATCGCCTTCACCGGTATATTCTTCCGTATCTTCTTTTTCTTGCTTAATCAAATTCGGAATTAATTTATTTACCGCAATATAAAGCTCAGAACTGTCCTCTGCTTGACCTGAAATAATCAACGGCGTACGTGCTTCATCAATTAAGATAGAGTCCACTTCATCCACTAAGGCATAGCCTAAATGACGTTGGAAACGTTCTTCTTTGGAATGCGCTAAGTTATCACGAAGGTAATCAAAACCTAGTTCGCTGTTTGTTGCATATGTAATATCTGCCGCATAAGCTTCACGTTTTGCTTCAGGCGGTAAACCAGGGATATTCACCCCAACAGTCATACCTAAGAATTCAAATAATGGGCGGTTGGTTTCTGCGTCACGACGTGCTAAGTAATCATTCACGGTCACAACGTGTACACCTTTACCTTCCAATGCCATCAAATAACAAGGCAAGGTTGCGGTTAAAGTTTTACCTTCACCCGTACGCATCTCTGCGATACAACGATTGGTGAGCACCATACCACCGATTAATTGCACATCGAAATGGCGCATACCGAGTACACGTTTACCCGCTTCACGCACGGTAGCAAACGCTTCAGGTAAAAGTTGTTGTAAAGTTTCACCATTAGCTAAACGACTACGGAATTCTTCTGTTTTTGCTCTTAATTCATCATCACTTAATGCTTCAAAAGCTGGCTCCATTTTGTTGATTTTCGCAACTTGTTTTCTTAATCTGCGTAAAATACGTTCGTTACGGCTGCCAAAAATTTTTGTTAAAAAACTCATAATTTCTCTTTCAAATAAAAAATAAAAAGGATCATCCGATTAAAAAATCGGTTCGTTTAAAGATAAAAGAAAATTAAATAATAGCAGGACCGGCCCGAATAGGGGCAAAAACAGGAAACTCTGCCGCGATAAAGTGCGGTTGAATTTTTTCGTATTTTTGATTGGAATGGGTTTTGTGATTTGTTGGTTGAGGTTGAACCTGCAATGCTTGACGAATTTCACGCACCGCAATCAACATATGTTGTTCAGATGATGTTTGGTAATTTTCGCCACTCATATTTGATGAAGGCGGCGCCTCCAATCCCTGAGCAACAGGTAAAGCAAAAATCGCAATCATGCTTAATAGCAACTGCGACCAGAAATTTGTTTTACCTTTGTTTGATTTCATCATCTTATTGTCTCTGACAAAATTTGTGTGTATTGTATCGGAAATTCAACGTAAAGTCATTATTGGGGTATTTTTGTGGAAAACAAGCATGAGCGTTATCAAAAAGCCATGAATATTATTGATGTGCTGGAAGGATCTCAATTTGCCAAAATCATGCAGAAAGGGTTAATGTTGAATGAACTGAACCAAAACATCAGCCGTCTTTTTCCTCAAGAATTTAAAGGACTTTTTCGTTTAGGCTCTATCACTGATGGGAAACTCTTTATCGAAGTCAAAAGTGCGGTCGTTCGCCAAGGGATTTTATTTCGACAAAGCGAATTACTCACTGCAATTCAACCGACTTATCCCGAAGTAAAAGGCTTTGAGATTAAAGTCAATCCAGAATTAACCTGCTAAACTAACCTTTAAAGATAGCGATTAATTCTTTTACTTTAACTCGTTTTTCTGAAGATTGGCTAATTGAGCGCTGTACTTTAACGCGTTTAAATTTTGCCCCTTTATAAATCTCACGCGTAAATTTCGTATCGTGGTTAGAAATCACCACGGAAATTTGCTTTTCTTTTTGTGCTTTTTTGGCGCATTCTGCTAAATTCTTTTGATGTTCAAGACCAAAAGCATTCCCTGCATATCCAGTAAAATTGGTATCTTGCGGAAGCGGTGCATAAGGCGGATCACAATAGATCACACTGTGTTTATCCGCTAATTCAAAGGTCTGTTGAAAATCAGCGCATAAAAAGACCGCACTTTGCGCTTTATGGGCGAAATAGCGTAATTCATCTTCAGGGAAATAATGGGTTTTATAAGCGCCAAATGGCACATTGAATTCATTTTTACTGTTATAACGGCACAATCCATTAAATCCAAAACGGTTCAAATAAAGGAACAACACCGAACGCTCGAAAGGATCGCTTGATTGATTAAAGGCATCACGCTGGGCGTAATAATAGTCGGCTGTATTGGCATTCTCCGCAAAGAAAATTGGCTTACAAGCCTCAATATAGGCATCTACATTTTCCTTGACGATATTAAACAAGTTAATCAAATCAGGATTAATATCTGCCAAGATATAACGCTCAAAATGAGAATTAAGAAAAACAGCACCCGCACCCACAAAAGGTTCAATCAAACACTGTTTTCTTTTAGGAAAGACTCGGTTGAGATCGTCCGTTAAACGGAATTTACCGCCCGCCCATTTTAAAAACGGGCGGTGTTTAATTCGAGGTTTCGTTTTATTATTTTTCGGACGCAACATGAGAGCAATGACAGTTAGTCATGTTGTGTGCAACGCTCAATCGCATTTAGCACAAGAGATTTGTCAGTATCAGTCGCCACGTAGGCTTGACCAAGGGCTTTTAGCAACACAAGACGCAACTTGCCTGCCAACACTTTTTTATCACGCATCATGTGCGGTAAATAATCGTCTGGTTGCATGGTATCAGGCGAAACGGTCGGCAAATTAGCACGTGCTAAAAGCTTTTCTAAACGTGCAACATCTTCAAAAGAAAGATCGCCTAATTGTTCAGATAACACCGCAGCCATCATGGTTCCAGCTGCAACAGCTTCACCATGTAACCAGTTTCCGTAGCCTAAATGTGTTTCGATCGCATGCCCAAAAGTATGACCGAGATTTAATAATGCACGATCACCTTTTTCAGTTTCATCGCGCGCAACAACATCCGCTTTGATTTGGCAACAACGCGCAATGCAATGCTGCAGTGAATGTTGATTTAACGCGACTAATTCATCAATATGTGCTTCAAGCCATTCAAAAAAGGCATAATCTAAAATCGCCCCATATTTAATGACTTCCGCAAGTCCCGCATTCACTTCACGTTTTGGCAAGGTATTGAGTGTAAGGGTGTCAATGATCACCGTAGAAGGTTGATAAAACGCCCCAATCATATTTTTGCCTAACTCATGATTAACGGCTGTTTTGCCACCAACAGAAGAATCCACTTGGGCTAATAATGTGGTAGGAATTTGAATAAAACGCACACCACGCTGATAACTTGCTGCAGCAAAACCTGCCACATCACCAATCACACCACCACCTAATGCAATAATGGTGGTATCTCGCCCATGATTATGTTTTAAAAGTGCGGTAAAAATGAGGTTTAAAGAATCGAGCGTTTTGTATTTTTCGCCATCAGGCAATAATACCGACTCAACCTGACAGCCGATTTTTTCTAAGGTTTGTGTAACGGTTTCAAGATAATATTGTGCGACAGTTGGATTAGTCACAATCATCACTTTATCCCCTTTCTTCAGCGGATAACAGGTTTCATCTTTAAGTAAACCTTCGCCAATATAAATAGGATAACGACGTTCTTTTAATTCAACATTTACGCACAACATTTTAAATCCTTAGAGTGAACCGTTTAAGCCGTTTAGATTGTCAATTAAATCAACAATTTGATTAACCATTACTTTGGCATTTTGCTCATCTGTTGGTAAGGTGATATCAGCAATTTCTTCGTATAACGGATTGCGTACTTTGGCTAAATCTTCCAACACTTGGCGCGGGTTATCTGTTCCTTGTAATAAAGGACGTTTTTTATCACGTTGCGTACGTTGATATTGTTTATCTACTGAAGTTTCTAAATAAATCACAATACCACGAGCAGAAAGATAATTACGATTTTCTTTTGACATCACTGCTCCGCCACCAGTGGAAAGCACAACGCCTTGTAATTGGGTTAATTCATTGATAATGCGCTCTTCACGCTTACGAAAGCCTTCTTCGCCTTCTAAATCAAAAATCCAGCTAATGTCTGCTCCCGCACGTTCCTCAATTACTGCATCTGAATCGACAAAGTCCATATTCAATTGTTGCGCAAGCTGACGGCCAATGGTGCTTTTACCTGCGCCCATCGGTCCTACTAAAAAAATATTACGTTTTTCAGCCATTGTTATTCTTCTAACTTAAATAATGTTCAAATTAATCTTTCCTAATAAAAACTGGCCACCTGAAAAAATGGTAGCCCGAAAGATCACCCAAAAAATAATGGGAATTATCGCAATAAATCCCCCTACGTTTCAACCTTTAGCAGGAATTTATTTTAAGAAACGCAAAAGTGCGGTCAGTTTTGGGGGATTTTTATGTTCAGACTAAATCTCATTTTCTAAAATGATAGAAAGACCACACTTAAAGAGTGAGTTTAATGCCTCGTTTTTCAGCTAAAATATCGCTTAGATCGAGCCTTTGAATAGGCTATAAATCAAACATTAAATAATATATAATACCACGTTAAATTACATTCTACGTTTAATTATGTCTCAATCGAAAAAGCACATTTTAGTTATTTCTTATTCACAAACAGGTCAGTTAAATGAACTGACGCAACATTTTCTTAAACTGTTAAAGCAACAAGAAAATATTGTCATTGAAGAATGTCAAATTAAACCAATTCAGCCCTATTCTTTTCCTTGGAAATTTATTCCCTTTTTTAATCAGTTTCCAGAATCGGTTCATCTCAAACCTGCACCAATTGAAACACCATTATTACAACGTGAAAAATATGATTTAGTCGTCATCGCTTACAGCGTGTGGTTTCTATCACCTTCACAACCTATCACTGCATTTTTGCAATCTGAACAAGCTAAAATCTTAAAAAACACGCCTGTCATTACCCTGATTGGCTGCCGTAATATGTGGTTGATGGCACAAGAAAAAATGAAAAAAATGCTGACCGCACTTGATGCTAATTTAATTGGCAATGTGGTTAAAACGGATCAATCCAATGCTTGGGCAAGCTTTATTACGACTCCAGCATGGATGTTCAGTGGAAAAAAACGTTATTTTTCATGGCTACCGAGCGCAGGAATTAGTGATGCAGATATGCAAGATATGCAACGTTTTGGATGTCGTTTAGTTGAAGTTCTGAACGAAAATCGACCTTTAGATAAATCACTTTTCCAAAACATGGGGGCTGTCAAAATTGATGAAAAATTAATGATGAGCGAAAAGGTCGGTCACCGCAGTTTTTATATCTGGGGAAAATTGCTGTTAAAGTGTGGTCAAATTTCGCCTGTTTTTCGTCAAGCCGTGCTCTATTTTTATATCGTATTTTTGATTATACTAATTCTCACTGTTGTACCACTTTCAGCCGTGGTAAAACGCTTATTAAAACCATTATTAAAAGAAAAACTGGCGCGCCAAAAGCGCTATTTTGCTGAACCGTCAGGGGAATAATTTTGACTTCACTACATGATGTTTATATTAATCGAGTTGCTGCATTTTTACCAAATGAACCCATAACAAATGATCAAATGGAACAAGTACTCGGTATGATTGGTAATACACCATCCCGTGTACGTAAAATGATCTTACGTTCGAATGCGATAAAAACGCGTCATTATGCAATTAATCCGGAAACCCGAGAAACGACACATACTAGCACTGAGCTTGCAGTAGAAGCCATTAATGATTTAATTCGCCAAGGGATGAATGTCAATGAGGTGAGTTGCTTAGCATGCGGTACCTCTTATCCCGATCAAATTATGCCTGGGCAAGGTGTCATGGTACATGGTTTGATTCCTAATGCCCCACCTTATGAAGTGCTGACAACCGCGGGAGTTTGTGTAGCAGGTATGGCTGCAATGAAGCATGCTTATAATGCCGTTCGAACTGGTGAACATCAAAGTTCAATTGCCGTGGCATCTGAAGCGGCATCTGCCATCATGCGTGGTGAACATTTTCAAGCCGAAATTGAACAAAGACTGTTAGATGAAGCTAAACCGGAAATTGGTTTTGAAAAAGATTTCCTACGCTGGATGCTTTCTGACGGCGCTGGCGCTGTACAATTAAGTCATCAACCCAACAAACATGGTCTCAGCTTAAAGATCCACTGGATTGATCTCATTTCTTACGCCAACGAAATGCCTGTTTGTATGTATGCGGGTGCAGAGATTCGTGATGAACAATTTGTGAGTTGGAAAAACGTCACTAAAGAAGAGCGTGAAGCGCGCAGCCTGATGGCCGTCAAACAAGATGTCAAATTACTCAATGAAAATATTGTGCGTTGCACGGTTGAAAATGCGCTATTACGCTTAATTGATAAATATGATTTAAAAGCGGATGAAATTGATTATTTCTTACCTCATTATTCTTCAGGCTTTTTCCGAGATAAATTATTAGATGGTCTGAAAAATATTAATTTCGAGATTCCACAAGAAAAATGGTTTACTAATCTTGAAAGCAAAGGTAATACAGGCTCAGCATCGATTTATATCATTTTACAAGAGTTTCTAGAGACATTCCCACTCAAAAATGGGCAAAAAGTATTGTGCTATATTCCAGAGAGCGGTCGTTTCTCCTCTTGTTTTATGCTACTAGAGGTCGTGAATGGACATTAATGAAATCCCACAAGATGACAGTAAAATTTTCCGTGGGCAAAAGAAAGTCATTTATGCCACTCAAAATGGTCATTATAAAACTGGCACCACGACAGGTTGGGATACGGAAGCATTTGTTACAGAACAAGCGGTTGAAGAATTTAACCAACTAACCAATGAAGCCTTAGATGCGGTAAAACGCGGTGAAAAATCACCGCTCTTTTATTATATGTACCGTTATCGTTTCGATCTTCAAACGCTCGCTCAAACCACAGGGTTTTGGCAGTGGCAAATTAAGCGACATTTTAAACCAAGCATCTTTGATAAACTCTCGGATAATGTATTAGCTAAATATGCAGAAGCATTTGGTGTATCAACTTCAACATTAAAAACGATCTAAAAAATAACAGTGATATATTAATTTTTATGAACAATTTCCAGCATCAGCACACGGCTCACTGCGAAAGTGGTGTCATGTCCACTATGTTGAAAGCACAAGGTGTCGATTTTAACGAAGCGATGGTTTTCGGCTTAGCCTCAGCGTTGACTCTTGTTTATATTCCATTAGTCAAAGTCAATGGAATGCCACTTATATCCTACCGCATGCCACCAAAATCTATCATTAAAAATGTGGCAAAACGTTTAAAAGTGCGGTTAAAAATACAAAAGTTTCGTGCACCACAAGCTGGACAAGAAGCACTCGATCTCGCATTGGCCGAAAATAAATTAGTTGGTTTACAAACTTCTGTTTTCTGGTTGCCTTATTTCCCACCAGAGATGCGTTTCCATTTTAATGCACATAATCTGATCGTATACGGCAAAGAGCAAAATGACTACTTAATTAGCGATCCTGTCTTTGAAACCGTACAGCGTTGTGCGGCTGAAGATTTACAACGTGCGCGTTTTGTGAAAGGCGTACTAGCGCCAAAAGGGTTGATGTATTACTTTGAAAGCCAACCTGACTTAACGAAGATTGATTTACCAAGTATTACCCGTAAAGCGATTCGAAAAAATGCGAAGCAAATGTTAGCACCACTCTTTTTCGTCGGTGTAAAAGGCATTCATACCGTTGCAAAACAAATTGAAAAGCTAGCAAATCACCCTTCAGACAAATACAAACGCTTATATCTGGGTCACATCGTGCGTATGCAAGAAGAAATCGGCACTGGCGGTGCAGGTTTCCGCTATTTATACGCCTATTTCCTTGAACAAGCCGCTGATATCTGCCAAGAGCCAAAATACAAACAGGCTTCTGAACACATGACGGAAATCGGTGACATGTGGCGTCAATTTGCGGGATTATGTGTGAAACAATGTAAGAAGCCTACAATCGAAGGGTATCATACCGTAGCGGAATATTTGCGTGACATTGCAAATAAAGAACAACAAATTTGGCAGACATTACGTAATTTATGATTCAAATAAATAATCTTAGCCATCTCTACCCTAACGCAGAAAAAAATGCATTAAGTGCGGTCAATTTTGATATTGAATCAGCTTCCACGGTTGGACTTTTAGGTCCGAATGGTGCAGGTAAAACGACCTTGATGTCTCTACTTGCTGGGTTGCAATCTGTGCAACAAGGAGAAATTTATTTTGACGGTGTACCTTTTGCAAAATTAAGTAAAAAACAGCGCCATCAGATTTCGTTAGTACCTCAAGATTTTGCATTTTATCCCTTGCTCACGGTTTGGGAAAACCTGAAATTTTTTGCGGCTTTGTATGATGTTCGAGATAAAAGTTATTTATTAGAACTACTTGCTAAAGTCGATTTAACCTCTCATAAAAATAAACTTGCGAAACATTTATCTGGCGGTTTAAAACGTCGTCTCAATTTTGCTATTGGTTTAATTAACCGTCCGAAAGTGATTTTTCTAGATGAAATTACGGTGGGTATTGACCCTCAGTCCCGTCAATTTATTTTAGATAGCGTAGCGGCGCTGAAAGAGCAAGGTGTGACGGTAATTTATACCTCTCATTATTTACAAGAAATTGAGCAATTATGTGACAAATTAGTGCTGTTAAATGAAGGCAATCTCATTTATCAAGGCTCCGTGCAAGGCATTTTAGAAGAAGGACAAAGTTTGGAACGTTTTTATTTAGATTTTTTAAATCAGGCGGGAAAACATGTTAATTGCATCGATTTTTAAAGAAATGCGCCTATTAAGTCGCGATCTACATGGTGTCGCTGTATTATTCATTATGCCAATTCTGTTTATGTTGATTATGTCGGCAGCATTGAGTAACGACAATGCATTAAGTAATCGTTCAGAGATTGTGCTATTAAGTGAAAAAAATCAGCTAAATGATGATTTCCTCACTCAACTCAAACAAGAAAATCTTGCGGTTAAACAAGCTCCGTTATCAGAATTAGCTCAATATCAAGCTGATTTACAAGCGGGTAAATTTGACCTATTGATTTTAAATCCTAATCAAAAACAGACCGCACTTTCAGAAGAACAGGCCTTACAACTTTGGTTAAACCCTAGTGTAGATCGCAGTTGGCTACTAGGTGTGAAAGGTGTATTGCAAAAACATTATTCTCAACTGCGTTTAAATAACTATTTAGCTGATAATCACATCACGTTAGAAAATAATAAACGAAAACAAATCAAAGACATTCAGAATAAAGTCAATAAAGAGTTGGATAGCAAATTTGCTCAAATTAATGATTATCTCGCGAAAGATTTGTGGCAAGAAATTTATGTCAATCGTCATGGTAAGGAAGTGAGCAAACCAAGCTCTGTACAACATAGTGTACCGGCTTGGCTGATTTTTGGCATGTTCTTTATTATGATTCCTCTATCTAACGTGATGGCAATGGAACGTCAAACTAATACGCTAACCCGCTTACGCATGGCGCGCGCTTCCGCATTGAGCTTGATTATTGCTAAATTAATTCCTTATTTTTTGATTAACCAATTACAATTTGTCGGCATGGTCGCGCTTGGTTATTTTGTCCTCCCTGCACTTGATATGCCCGCATTTACTCTTTCAGGAAGTTGGTTACCTTACATCGTATTATCCAGTGCAGTAAGCCTTGCTGCACTTGGCTATGGTTTGTTAATTAGCGTGGTAGCGAGAACCACTGAACATGCGGTCGTGTTAGGCGGAGGCGGCATCATTATCATGGCAGCCATTGGCGGTATTATGGTGCCTGTTTATGTAATGCCAGAAATCATGCAAACCATTTCACAATTTTCGCCTATGGGCTGGGCATTAAGTGGTTTCCAAAATTTATTATTAAATCACTATCACCTTAACCAAATACAACAACCGCTCTATTTATTAAGTGGATTTGGGACAATCACATTACTTTTAGCGACTTTCATTTATCAACGACAATTAACTAAACAAGCGAGATTCTAATGGCTTATACTTTTACACTGGAAGCACCGGCACTTGAGCTGGAACTCAAAAAACTCATCGTGCAAGAAACAGAAAAAGATGAATTTGATCCTGCCGAAATAAGTGATGATGAATGGCTATTTGGAGAGCAAAGCCGTATTCAATTAGATTCATTAGATGCTTTGCAAGTTGTTGTAGCACTACAGGCTCATTTTGGTGTACGTTTACAGGGTGATCGCATGGTGCGTAAACATATGATGAACGTACGTGATCTTGCAGCATTTATCCGCGAACAGCATAGTAAAATCTAATGAACGTTTATATCAACGCTGTTTCTGCTCGATTTGCAGAAAAGCTCGGATTAAGAACCTCTAATATGCTAGGCCAACCGCTTAGTTTTCCTTATTTCAACGCATTTAAGGAACCGCTGTTGTCACTAGAACGACTCTATCACTATATTGACCTCGAAATTGACCGCACTTTGCAACGTGCGGGTTGGCATAAATCTGAGCTAGAAAATATTCCCATTCTACTTGGTTCTACCGCTTATATGATCAGTGATTGTGAAATGCGCGTAGCTCATCATCAAGCATTACCGAAAGAATATAACCTTACTGCCATCGCCGAGGATTTAGGAAATCGCTATCAGACAGAAGTATTTAGTTTTGCCACTTCTTGTACCTCTTCAGCACAAGCCATTGGTTATGCATACAAAATGCTGAAAGCTGGTATGTATAAAAAGGCTTTGGTCATTGGTTTTGAGATGTTTAATCGTCTTACTTTTGAACATTTCCAATCCATGAACCTATTATCACAAGCCAATGAATATCAGCCTTTCATCAACTCTACAGGCATTGTATTAGGCGAAGGCGTTGGGTGTGTTGCATTATCAACAGAAAAAAACGAGTCATTCCCATGTGAAATATTTGGGATAACAACGATCACCGATAATGAAAACCTGACCAACAGTAGCGAATCGGCATTACGTCAATTACTCACCAACTGTCTAGCTAAAACAAATCTAAAAATAGAAAATATTCAAGGCATTAAAGTGCATGGCGTGGGGGGAAATAGCGATGAGATGGAACAATCTGTTTTACAGGAACTATTTCCCAATACCGAAACCATTTTAGTTAAACCCTATATGGGACATACACTTGGTGCCAGTGGTACATTAGAAACCGCATTTTTAATCGAACACTTACAAAAAACTAATGTGAAGTACGGTCACTTTTTAAATTATTTTTTAGGTTTTGGCGGTAGCAATATTGCATGGTTTTTAAAGGTGGGTGAATGACATTTTATATAAAACAAACTAACCAGTTCATTGCTAATGGCATGGATGATAAAACATTACGCATGCGACTCAAAGAGCAAGGTCTCGATGCTCGTCGTTTAAGCCGTTTCACTCAACTTGCTTTGCTTGGTGCGATACCATTAAAACCCTATATTGATGAAAATACAGGAATTTATTTAGGATCGCTTTTTAATTCACCGAGCAAATTCAATAAAATGTTTCATCAACTGATGGAGCAAAATTTGCCTAGTCCTTTAGATTTTATGGCAAATATTAATAACGCGGCGACATTTCAGCTGACTCAGACCTTACAAACCTCAGCCAACTCCATATTTCTAGCAGTTAACCACCAAACCATTTGGCAACCGCTAAAACTCGCCTTATTGGATCTTGAAAATGATGAAATATCATCCGCCTTAATCGGTTGGACGCTAGAAAAAAGTGAACATTCTGAGCAAACTGAAGGGGCCGTATTTTGGCTTATTTCTAAAAATAAGGAAGATGCAGAAATAGAGTTTAATCTCTTATCTCTTGAGAATTCAATGTCTAACAACTTAGACTTTCTCTCGCAAATCAAAAAAAATAACACCTTAATTTATATAAATTAAGGTGTTATTTGGTAGAAAATTACTTAACAATGTCGCCTTTTAATGCTACACCACTCATTAAGTTACCTGCATGGCATTCATATTGGGTTGAGCTTTGGAACGTGTGTTTTTTGTAATAACTGACGATATTACCCACTTTGCTCGCACCTTGTGATTTTGCTCTATCTTGGAATTGTTTTACCGTAGAAAGGAATGCCCACTGACAAGATTTTTCATCTGATTTATTTGCCGCATTCGTTTTCTTATTACTTACCAAACCAGCTTTAACCACTTTACCGGGTGCAGGTTTGCCAAAATAAAGTTTAACCGATGGGTCAATAATTTCTTTTGCTTCTGAAGAATTTAACGCATCCTGAATAGAATAGTAATGCGTTGTATCTCTTGGTGCACAAGCAGCTATAAGCATAGCCGTAGCAACAATACTTAATTTAGATACTAATTTCATTTTGACTCCTTTTGATTTGAATGAAATAAATATTTCTCTTTATAACATAGAGATGAGTAATATATCAAATTTTAACCTATCTACGACTATTTTATTGTGAATAGAAGTAGTGTAAAATCTTAAAAATTTTTTATTTATAACTTAAGGTACCAACCCATGAAAAAACTATTACTTACCTCACTTTTATTTGGCTCATTTGTTCTTTCAGCTTGTTCATCAGGCGTTAATGATGTAAAACCAGTAGAAGCTAAAAATATCAAAGAAGTATGCTTGAAAGGCTCTATTCGTAAAGCGCCAGATGAAATTGTAGAGGCTTTAACAAAAAGTTTAAAACAAAAACATATCGCAGCAAGACTTGTTAAAAAAGATGAAGGTTGTAGCCATATTTTACACTTCAGCGTAAAAGGTAACTCTAAAATTATTGCAAGAGCAAGATTAGATTTAAGAGATTCAAATAAACTTTCTCTTGGCTCTGTCTCTTATAAACACCGCGGTGACGAAGCTGATCGTGTAAAACAAGTTGGTTTACAAGGCCAAACAGATTTAATGATTAATGAATTATTCAAAAACAATTAATTTTTAACCATATAACATGACTGAAATCTGTAATTTCTCTTTCTCACTTCAAGGGTGGAATGTTGTTTGCAATAAATCGCTAACTGCAGATGATTGGAAACAAGGCTATACTTATTTGCGAAACCAAAGTGAAACATTTGAAGACTTTGCACCTAAATTAGCCTTTTTACCTCCACTAAAACGCCGTCGTTTAAGTGACTCAGCCCGTCTATTTTTTGAGGCTGCGTGGGATTTGGTAGGAGAAAATGCAGATATGCCTGTGGTTTATGCCTCATCAAACAGTGAAATGAATCGTAATTTTGCGTTGTGGCATTCCTTATTAAAAGAGGGGGAGGTTTCTCCTACCTCTTTTAGCCTCTCGGTTCATAATGCATTAATTGGACAATGGTCTGAATTACGTCAAGTTAAATCAGAAACCACGTCGATTATGGCTCGAGTGGACAACCTTGAAACCGCACTATTAGAAGCGACATTATTGCTTAATGAAGGGCATGAGAAAGTGCTTGTTGTTATTGCTGAATCGCCGCTTGAAGCAAAATATAATGCTCAACCTGTCATTCGTACACCTTTAGGTTATGCTTTAGCTTTAGTTGTCACTCAAGGAGAGCAATATCAATTAACGCTGACTGATTCTCCTTTTAATCATGACGTTACCGATAATGCACTAACTTGGGTTTCTCACCAATATCTTGAAAGTCGCACTTGGCACACACCGAATAGTTCAAATGGAACTTGGCTATGGCAGAAAAATTAGATTTTCTTAAACGTTGGCTGGCTACCGCCATTGCCTTTTTATTTTGGGCTGTGGCGGGCACATTATTACAACTCGTTTTACTTCCTTTTGCCCAAAAAGGAAAGCAAGCTAATCTATCTACCCAATTAAAAGTTCGTCGTTTTGTTGGCGGGATTTGGTATTATTTTATTCGTTACCTGTCTTGTGCAGGTGCTTTAAAAGTGACTTACCAAGGGTTTGAAAAATTGGGACGTCCAGGTCAATTAGTTGTGGTCAATCACCCATCTCTACTTGATGTGGTACTGATTCTCAGTAAAGCGCCTTCACTTAACTGTATTGTGAAAAAAGATCTTTTACACAATCCCACGATGAGAAATCAAATTCTCGCTTGTGGTTTTATCCCCAATACCGAGTCCCTAGAACTCTTGGATCATTGTGAGCGTGTATTGCAACAAGAGAGCCTATTATTGTTCCCAGAAGGAACCAGAACTGGCTGGGATGGCATCGTAAAATTAAATCGCGGTGCTGTTTCAATTGGTTTACGTAGCGCAAAAGTTATTACCCCCGTCACTATCAGGATGAATCCATTAAGCCTAAAAAAAGGTCATCCATGGTATAAAATACCAGACAAACAAATTCATTATGAATTATCCGTTGGCGATGATATTAATCCACAAGAATGGATAGAAAATCAATCTATCCCGATGGCATCTCGCCGTTTAACGAAATATTTAGAAGATTATTTTAATTCTCAAACCTCACAAAAAGGATCGCAATAATGCAACTTGAACAACAATTAAAACAACTTATCATTGACAGCCTGGCATTAGAAGACATCAGTATCGAAGATATTGAAACTGACATGCCTCTTTTTTCATCTGAAGGGCTAGGTTTAGATTCAGTTGATGCCTTAGAACTTGGCTTAGCTGTTCAAAAAACATTTGGTCTACAATTAGATGGTGAACAAACTCAATTAAGAGATCACTTTGAAAGCGTAGCAACACTTGCTCACTTTATTCGTACACAAAAAGGTGAGGCATAATTCATGACTGAACAGGAAATCAGAGATTTATTAACGGAAGCTCTGGAATCTTTATTTGAGATTGAGCCAGAAAGAATTAAGCCGGAAACAAATCTTTATGAAGATTTAGAGATCGATAGTATTGATGCTATTGACTTAATCGATCATATTAAACGTAAAACAGGGCATAAACTTCAAGCGGAAGATTTCCGCAATGTGCGTACTGTAGATGACGTGGTTCAGGCGGTTCTTAAACTTAGTCAAAACGCACAATAATGACTCCTTACTTACCGACTTCTCTTATTGCTCAGCACCCAGATTGGCATTATGCTGATTTTGAGTGCCGAGCATTTCAAATTTCAGCTGAATTGCAACAGCGTCAACTTCGTTCTGTCACGGTATGGCTAGAAGATGGTGCAACATTGGCATGCCTACTGCTAGGTGCTTGGCATGCCAATGTTCGTGTTCTTTTTCCACCTAATTTCACTGAAGAAAGTATTCAGTGGGCAAATGAGCATTCTGAACTTTGGCTCACTGATCGTGATATTGAACTCGAAAAATGTGAGCAAATCTCTCTATTTGGCATTACACAAGATTGGCAAAAAGTTGTCAAAAACCAGCCGCTCTTTGACTTTACCAATCAAACAGAGATTTGGTTGAAAACATCAGGTAGCACAGGCGAAGCCAAAACCATCATTAAAACAGCAGAACAAATGTGGTTAGGCGGAGAAGTATTAGCCAAAGGTTTACCATTTATTGCTGAAAATAATATTACTGCAATTAGCACTGTGAGCATTCAGCATATTTACGGCTTAACCGTGCATATTATGATGTCACTGGTTAACGGCTGGCAAATTGGTCGAAAACAACTTTTCTACCCTGAATGCATAATGCAAGAAGCCAATAAATCACAATCAGCAGTTATTGTGAGCAGCCCAGCGATGCTTTCAGGCATAGATTGGCAGCAAATGAAAATTGCTGAAAACATTGTGGGTATTATTTCTTCAGGTGGTGCACTAGCTGAAGAGCTATCTGAGCAAATTAGAGCCAAAATTCACCATCCCATTATTGAAATTTATGGCAGTACTGAGACGGGTCCAATTGCTATTCGGGATGATATTTCCCTTTGGCGACAATTACCTAATAGCCAACTTGGCAGCAATGAGCAAGGCGAGTTGTGGATTGAAGGTATTTGGCTTGCTAAACGTGAACAAACCGCAGATGTGGTTGAGTTTGAAGAAAACGGTTTCCGTTTATTAGGACGAGCAGATCGCATTGTCAAAATAGGGGATAAACGAATTTCCTTATTAGGCGTAGAAACGGCGTTGAATAAACACGAATTTATTGAGGATTGTTATATTGCTCAACATCCTGAGAAATCTCGTCTTGCCGCCTGGATTGGCTTAACCGAGCAAGGCATTCAATTTTTTAGAGAGAAAGGTCGAAGAATGCTTATTCATAAGCTAAAACTTTTCTTAGAGCATTCTCAAGAAAAAGCAGCTATCCCTCGTTTCTGGCGATTCACTTATCAATTACCACGTAATAGTCAGTCAAAAATAAATAAGCTGGAATTTAACCGCACTTGTTTAGAAACCTGTAAGGATGCGATTTGGCTTGAACAAAGCAAAAATGAAAATTCACAAATATCAACTGGGATTGTGCCGCTTGATTTAGTGTATCTCAAAGATCACTTTGCTGAATTTCCGTTAGTCCCTGGCGTCATTGAATTACAATGGATTTCGGAAAAAATAAAGGCATTTTTTGGTAAAGAAGTCATTATTCGTTCATTCGATAAGCTGAAGTATCAAACATTCTTACGACCGAATGATCGCTTTGATATTCAATTAAAATGGGATTCATCAAAAAACAGAATGGCATTTCAATTACTTGCTAATAATGAAACTTGCTGTACTGGATTAGCCATCATAGAGCATGAAGATCATCCTACTGATTGTTAATATATTGCTTGCGCTAACAGCCATCGCTTACCCGATTATTTGGCTTTTCTTTCAAGCAGACCAACTCTTGCATACGTTACCTTATGTGATGAGTTTATTATGGTTGATTAAAAGCCTAATACACCCGAATAAGGGACAAAGAATTTTTGCATTAAGCATGGCTATCCTATTATTCCTTGTGGGGTGGCAACGCTCACTCGATATGATGTATTGGTACCCTATTTTAATGAATGGCATTATGTTGGTGTTATTTGGCGGAAGTCTATTCCAATCTCAATCATTGGTTGAAAGATTAGCTCGCTTACAAACGCCTAATCTCAATGCTCAAGCTATTCAATATACTCGCCGAGTAACCCAAGTCTGGTGTGGTGTATTTTGTTTAAATATTTTGCTTTCAACTCTCTTTATTACATTTAACTTATTAGAATATTGGGCAATTTATACTGGGGTTATTTCTTACATTATTATGGGCCTAGTTATGAGTATTGAATGGCTCATTCGTCAACGCGTAAAACGGAATCACTATGAATAAACATCAACCTAACTCACTTATTGCATTAAATCCAGAATGGCGCTGGCAAGATTTTACTTATCGTTGTCAACAAATCAGCCAACAACTCCAACAAGATAATATTCAAAGTGCAGCATTTTGGTTTGAAGATGCCGCAAACTATGCCTGTGCAATGCTTGCCTGTTTTGATGCTAAAACCCGAATTTTGCTTCCACCTAATCTTCTCGATGAAAATCAAGAATGGATTCGTGATAATGCTGATATGTTATTTGATGACAATAAATTCAACACTTACGGCATTTCACAAGTTGTTGATAAAAAAGATTTCTTCATTGATAAACATTGTCAAACCGAAATTTGGCTAAAAACATCAGGAAGTAGTGGACAACCTAAAATCATGGTGAAAACAGCTGAAAAAATGTGGCAAGAATCTGAAGCAATCAGTCAGTCACTTCCTTTCCCAGAAGGAAATGGCATCCATATTGTCTCAAGCGTTTCGGCACAACACCACTATGGTTTATCCTATCGAGTCATGTTACCGCTGACAATGGGCTGGTCAATTGGCCGCAAACAGCTCCCTTATCCAGAATATATGATTGCAGAAAGCCTTATTGCGAAACAGTCTATTTGGGTTAGTAGCCCTGCATTACTGACCCATTTAAATTTAGATGAACCTCAACTTTATCAATGTCGTATTTTAGGCATTCTATCTTCGGGTGGGATGCTGCCAGAAGAAACCGCAACAGCCATACGCGCCAAGCTTAAAACTAAAACCATTGAAGGCTATGGCAGTACAGAAACGGGAGTCATTGCGTTTCGTGAACAAGCCGGGCTTTGGACCCCAACACCCGTAACTAAAATCGGGGTCAATGAAGAAAATGCGTTATGGGTTGAATCACCTTGGCTTGATCAACGTGAACAAACGGCTGATGGTGTTGAAATCATCGGTAATCAATTTAACTTATTAGGACGCATTGATCGCATCGTTAAATTTGGCGATAAACGTATTTCTTTAGTTCGAATTGAACAAGATCTACTGAAACATCCTTATATTAGAGATTGCTATGTTGCACAACACCCTAATCATTTACGCCCTGCTGCTTGGGTTGAATTGAAGGAAGAAGGCATTTCCTTTTATCTACAAAAAGGACGGGCTGAATTATTAAAACAACTCCGTCTCCATTTAAGTAAAACCCAGGAACATTCAGGCTTACCACGCTTTTGGCGATTTACTAACAAATTGCCACGTAATAGCCAATTCAAGATTAGCCGAGCAGATTTTGATGCCATATTTTTACATGAAAAAGAAGAACAATTTTAACTTGCTATGATGGAACCGAAACTTATTGCGATTATCCCGCACTACAATCATTCCGATAAAATCGGCGATGTAATTAACCAATTACACAAGCTAAATTTGCCTGTATTAGTGGTTGATGATGGCTCATCTGAACAGCATAAACAAGCATTAACTTCTCTTTCAGAAAAAGACAATCTACATATTCATTATTGCCCACAAAATCAAGGTAAAGGTGGCGCGATGAAAGTAGGTTTTAGGTTATCGTTTGAGCAAGGATTCACACATGCCTTGCAAGTGGATGCAGATGGCCAACACAATCTGATTGATGCCCTTTCAATGCAGCAAAAAATGCTAGAAAATCCGACCGCACTTATTTGTGGTAACCCTATATACGGTGATGATGCACCTAAATCTCGACTTTATGGACGCAAAATTACGGATTTTTGGAATGCTATTCACACGCTTTCTCTCGATATTAAAGATGGTATGTGTGGTTTTCGCTTGTATCCATTAAATCGCACCATTAAAATTCTCGATAATGAACATGTCGGAAACCGCATGGATTTTGATATCGAAATTCTCATCAAGGCTCACTGGTATCAAATACCATTAATTTGGGTTGATACCCCTGTTTCCTATGATAAAAATGGCGTCTCACACTTCAATGCTTGGAAAGACAATGTGTTAATCAGTAAAATGCACATGTATTTATTTTTTGGTATGTTAAAACGCTTATTAACCGGAAAGCCGCTATGAATCAATCAAATGAGAATAGCCAACATTGGGCGAAACAATCAGAGCGAGGAAATGCGTTCTTCTTAAATCTCACGCGATTAATCGTGAAATATTGCCCATTATGGTTAATTAAAATCGCCACATTTGTGGTGGTTTGTTATTTTTATCTCACGGCAAAAGAGGCACGAAATAATATTAAAACTTACCAACATCGCCTCAAACAACAGTTTCCACATTGTCATTTATCCTCATTTTCTGTATTTCGTCAGTTTCTCTTTTTTGGTGAAATCATTTGCGACAATTTTGCAGTTTGGCAACGGAAAATCCATTACACGGATTTAATTATCGATGATGCCGATAATCTCTATGGCGATCTCGATCAAGAGGGACGAGGTCAGATTCTTGTTTGCTCGCATTTTGGTAACATCGAGATTTGTCGAGCATTAGTCGATAGCGGACAACACAAAAACTTTCATTTGAATGTATTAGTACATAGTAAAAATGCTGAAGCCTTTAACAAAGCATTAGTTGAAGCCGGTGCAGATGCCCTACCCCTTATTCAAGTTGAAGATTTAGATGCACAAAAAATGTTAGAACTTTCTCAACGCTTAGAGCAAGGTGAATGGATTGCGATTGCGGCTGATCGCGTACCTATCCGTGGCGATAAAACACAATCAATCAACTTCCTTGGCCATTATGCTGAATTTCCTCAAGGGGCGTGGTTGCTTGCAAGTATTTTAAAAGCGCCTTTAAATACAATTTTCTGCCTTAAAGAAAAAGGACAATATCGAATGAAATTGCGCCGTTTTTCTCCCCCAATTAGCGGGCGTGGCAAAGTGCGAGAAGAAAATATTAAGCAAGTCATGCAACAATATGCAGACTTACTTGCCAAAGAATGTGCAGAAAATCCTCTACTTTGGTTTAACTTTTATAACTTTTGGAATGATAAAAAATGAAAAAACACGTTTTTTGCCGTCATAATTCTGAATTCGAAGTGCAATTCTTTGATGTCGACTCAATGGATATTATGTGGCATGGGCATTACGTCAAATACCTTGAGATGGCTCGCTGTCAATTCCTAGAGGAAATTGGCTATACCTATGACGTTATGAAAAAACAAGGGTTTGGTTGGCCAATCGTTCAACTGAATATTAAATATGTTAACCCTGCATTATTTCGTCAAAAAATCCGAATTGAATTAAAAGTAGTCGAATATGAAACTTACTTGCGCATTGATTATGTTATTTTTGATGCTAAAACCAATCAAAAATTAACCACGGCAAGTACCACCCAAGTAGCCGTTAGTATGCAAACACGCGAAATGCAATTACAAACGCCACCATGTTGGCAAAGTGCGGTCAAAACTCATCCTACTTTTGTATCTGAAGGGAAATAATAATGCGATTGATGATCTTCATCTTAGGTTTGTTCCTAAGCAGCGTAAGCTTCGCTTTTTCTGAAGCTGATTTAGTTAAACAACTCCAGCAACCTCAAAGCGTTCAAGGAAACTTTATCCAACATCGCTATTTAAAGGCATTAAACAAGCCAATTGAAATGCAAGGTCAATTCGCCTTGTTAGCTCAAAAAGGGTTATTATGGCAGCTTGAAAAACCGTTTAATAACAGCTTGAGAGTCACGCCTAACGGGATTCAACAATGGAATGGAACTCAGTGGGTGAATAGCGGTAATGTTGGGCAAAACGAGCAAATTGGTCTTTTTTTAGGTTTGTTATCCGGCAATATTGATGGACTCAAATCTCAATTTGATTTTGCATTATCCGGCAATGCTAACCAATGGCAACTGACCTTAACGCCTAATTCATTATTAATGCAGCAAATCTTCACAACTATTGAAATTTCAGGCGATCAAACTGTGAAAAAATTAACCTTAAATGAAAAACAAGGCGATCGCACACAAATTGAATTTAAACAAATCCAACTAAATCAGTCATTAAGTCAGTTTGCCCGTTCAGCGCTGGAATAAACGATTGTAAAAGATGAAAAAAACAACCGCACTTTCCTTGTTATATGCTGTATTTATCTTGTTTGTTTCCCTATTGTTTGGCTACTTTGTCAAACAAGGAAATTGGCTACAAACAGATTTACACACATTACTTCCCTCTCAACAAGAATGGGCGGATGTTCAAGTTCTCGCCGATCAACAACAAGAAAAAAAGCTTAACAGCCAAATTATTGCACTTATCGGACATACTGATGAAAAACAGGCTTTTCAGCTGACTGACCATATTGCGCAAACGTGGCGTAGTAGCAAACTTTTCTCTCATATTACCGATCGCATTCAGCCTAATCTTACTGAGCTACAACAAGATATTCAGCTTGTCGCATTTGCTGCTTTGCCACAAACTGTTCGTGAACAATTAATTAACGATCCTAAAGGCTATTTTCAACAATATGCGGAGGACATCGTTAACCCATTTAAGCGAAATAATTTACTTTCACTAGAACAAGATTGGCTTGGTTTTGGACGTTTTGCACAGCAAACACAACAAGGTAATGTGCAATGGCACGCCGAGAATGGTATGCTCACGGTCAACCAAGATAATACGACTTGGGTTTTATTACGTGCTGAACTGCAACAAAATGATTTCATCAATCCATCAGAAAATTTAACCGCACTTCTGACAGAAAATCGCCAATATCTCACTCAATCTGGTGCCCAATTTAAAATTACGGGTAGTGCATTGTTTGCCGCTGATGCAAAACAAAAAGCCGAAAAAGAAAGTACATTAATGAGCGTACTCGGCGTGAGCTTAACGTTATTATTATTACTGATTGTCTTTCGCACTCCTCGTATTTTATGGTTATTTTTGCCTATTCTAATTGGGATGCTTTCAGGTGTTGTAGCAACGGTGTGGGGATTTGGTCAAATTCATATTCTCACCCTTGTTATTGGGACCAGTCTCGTCGGTGTATTAATTGACTTTCCTCTTCACTGGCTTGCAGGATCCCTTTTTGACCGAAAATGGTTACCACTTCTTGCGATGCAAAAATTGCATTTTACGTTTTTCATCAGCTTGTTAGTTACCTTACTTGGGTATGGACTACTTGCCTTTACCCATCTGCCTATCTTGCAGCAAACTGCTCTTTTTTCGGCTGTATCCTTGATTACCGCATTACTTGCGACACAGTTATTCTTACCTTATTTATTTTATCGGTATCAGCCAACAACATTATTACCCGAAAGAAAAACATTTAATCTCATACAAAAAGGATTAAATACCTTTGCAAACAAACGCTTTAATAAAGGTACACTCCTTATTATCTCTCTTTTAGTTTTAGGAGGCGGGATTAAATCCTCATGGCATGACGATATCCGACAATGGGTTTCCATGCCTCAATCCATGTTAAATGAAGCGAAAACTATCGGTGAACTCACTGGGGTTGATTTAGGAAGCCAATATTTTTTATTAACGGCTGAAAATGAGGCATTACTACTTGAAAAGGATGCGAAGTTAAGCAATCAATTAGCTCAACGTAACATCACATTTAAATCATTAAGCCAGTGGATTTCTCCACTCGCAGAACAGAAACAATTAGCAGAATACCTTCAACATATTTCTACTGATGATTATGCTGTATTAAATGATATTGGTGTACCCACTGAAAAAATTCAGCAAAATTTGACCGCACTTTCTCAACATAAACCCTTGACATTATCTGAAGCACTTAACACGCAACTTGGGCAAGCGTGGAAGATGCTTTATTTAGGCGAACTAGCTCCTAACCAAGTGGCGAGTGTCATAAAAATATCTCAAGCGGATAGTGCAACAATGCAAGCATTAGCAAATAATCGAGATATTTTCTGGCAAGATAAACGCGCTTATTTAAATCAAGCTTTTAAAGAAGCAAAAGAGCAAGCTGCCTGGCTAAAAATCATTTCTTTTGTTATCGCTGGATTACTTTTATGGAAAGTATTTGAAACCAAAACAAGTATTCGAATCTTATTTATTCCTTGTATAGCAATCTTAGGAATGATCGCTATTTTTGGTTGGATAGACCTGCCTATTGGTTTATTTTCAATGTTTGGATTATTACTGGTTTCGGCCATTGGCATTGACTACGCCGTTTATATGAAAACTGTCAATGAAGAGCCATCTCATAAACGCATTACACTGACATTGGCTGCTTGTACCACATTAATCTCATTTTTACTGCTCGCCATTAGCTCCACACCAGCAGTGGCGACATTTGGTATAAGTGTTAGTATTGGTGTTATAATAAGTCTTTTAACCACATTAAGACTCATGCGTTAAAAAACGCATAAAAATGACCGCACTTTATGATAAAAAAATACCTTTTATTATGGGCATTAACATTACTAACAGCTTGCTCAACTTTGCCTAATATTGAGGCATTACCGGAAGTAAAAACAGACAGCCGAACTTTTAAAGTAGAGCAACTTGCAGAACAGCAAGTGAAACAAACAAGCTTGCTGACTGTTCAGTTCCAGCCTGAGCAATGGCGATGGGTTCAAACAGATCCTCTTGGCTCACCAATTGCTCGATTATTATTAACGAAACAAGGCTGGGAAAATGATGGCTTTGTGATGCCGAATAAACAAGCACAAGGTTTATTCTTGGCACTGGCAACTGCATTTACAGAACAACAACCCAATGCAAAACACTTAACATTAATGAATGTGGATGTATCGCATCAACAAAATACGGCGATTTACCAACAGAATGGTCGTTTTTTATGGAACGTTCGCAAACAATCAAATCAATATTTTATTCAGCTAGCAGATGGCAGTCGTTGGCAAATTGAAGAACTTAACAATTAGGAATCTCTGTGCAATTATTTCTTTCTCAACCTGGCATTTTGAGTAGCATTGGCGATAGTCTATCTCAACATGTTCAAACTTTATTAGAAGGTAGTGACTCGCCACTGACTTTTTCTAACAAGCATTTCCAAGAAAATGGCTTACAGGGTAAATATAATACTCTGGGTGAAGTCAACAGCTCCTTGCGTGCATTTCCGGCTGATTTACCCAAAAAACATCACAGCCGAAATAATCAATTACTCTGGCACAGCTTAGAACAAATTGAACCAACGATTCAGCAAGCCATTTCACGTTTTGGTCGCCATCGTATTGCAGTAGTCATCGGTACATCTACCACTGGAGTAGATGAAAATTTACCTGTATTTAAATATGCCGCAGAACATGAAGATTGGTCTGGCGCGGAATTTAATCAACAACAACAATATTTTTCTGCTCCGGCTGATTTTATTGCCCATCAATATGGCTTAACCAATCTTATCTATGGCATTTCAACTGCTTGTACATCAGGTGCGAAAGCATTAATTAGTGCTGCTCGTCTATTGAATGCAAATTTGTGCGATGCAGTAATTTGTGGTGGCGTCGATACTTTATCGCTATTAACGTTAGTTGGTTTTAACTCTCTCTCCGTTTTATCTGCTGAACAAACCAATCCTTTTTCTGCCAACAGACAAGGGATCAATCTTGGTGAAGGTTCCGCTGTATTCGTAATGAGCAAAGAAAAATTAGATGATCATAATATTGCGCTATTAGGTTATGGCGCCAGCAGTGATGCCTATCATATGTCATCGCCACACCCTGAAGGTGAAGGTGCGATTAAAGCTTTCCAAAACGCATTAAACTCAGCACAACTTGCTCCAGAAGCCATCAATTGGGTTAATTTACATGGTACAGGCACCATTCATAATGATCAGATGGAAGCCTTAGCCATTCACCATATTTTTGGTCACGATACTCCTTGTACAACAACAAAACCTTATACAGGACACACACTAGGTGCTGCAGGCGCTATTGAAGCTGCTATTTTATGGGGGATGATTGACCGCACTTTTAATCCAACAGGTAAACTCCCTGCACAATTATGGGATAAACAAGCCGATGAAAAAATGCCACCAATTGCCATTACCGATCACACGAGTCATTGGACATCCGAGAGACGTATTGGTGCAAGTAGCTCTTTCGCTTTTGGTGGGAATAATTCAGTACTTATTTTAGGGGAAGTGAATGATTGATTTCACCTGTCCTATTACTGATATCTCACCATTAATTCCTCATAGTGGGGAAATGGTCATGCTAGATAAAATTACTGAATTTGGCGAAGATTATTTGATCGCGGAGATGACCGTAAAACCAGATTGCCTGCTCTTAAAAGATGGTAAATTGGCTACTTATATGGGCGCTGAAATCTTAGCTCAAGGCGTAGCAGCATGGGCAGGATGTAAATGTGTAAAAGCGGGTCAACCTATTGGATTAGGCTATTGGATCGGCTCAAGAAAACTGACATTACATCGCCAAGATATCTCAGTCGGAAGTTTATTACAAATTCAAATTAAACGTTCTATTGAAGACGCAACAGGATTTGGTGTTTTTGACTGTACGTTAATCGATCTTTCTAATCAGCAACCTTTAGTGGAAGGTGCATTAAACGTTTTCAGACCACAAGTATCACAGGAATAAAAAATGAGTGAAACCATTTTAGTTACAGGCTCAAGCCGAGGTATCGGTAAAGCCATCGCCTTACGCCTTGCACAATCAGGTTTTGATATTGTGGTTCATTGCCGCAGTCGCATCGAAGAAGCTGAAGAGGTCGCACAATCAATTCGAGAATTAGGTCGTCAAGCTCGCGTATTACAATTTGATGTTAGTCATCGAAACGAAACAGCTGAAAAACTACTTGCGGATGTTGAATCTCATGGTGCTTATTATGGCGTTGTGCTCAATGCCGGATTAACACGAGATAATGCATTCCCTGCTCTAACTGATGAAGATTGGGATGTTGTTCTACGCACGAATTTAGATGGATTTTATAATGTTCTCCATCCTATTATGATGCCAATGATCCGACGCCGTAAAGCAGGTCGAATCGTTTGTATTACATCTGTATCTGGACTAATTGGCAACCGAGGCCAAGTTAACTATAGCGCATCTAAGGCTGGTATTATCGGGGCAGTAAAAGCGCTCGCCGTCGAACTCGCTAAACGCAAAATCACGGTAAACTGTGTAGCTCCAGGTCTCATTGATACGGATATCTTAGATGAAAATCTTCCGATTGATGAAATTCTAAAAATGATTCCAGTTGCAAGAATGGGAAGCCCGGAAGAAGTTGCACATGCCGTAGATTTTCTGATGGATGAAAAAGCAGCTTATATTACTCGCCAAGTTATCGCTGTAAATGGCGGGCTTTGCTAAAACATTTACAGTACAAAATTTTTTGTACTAGTCTAATAATGAATAATTGAGATAAAAAAATGAAACGAGTTGTCATTACAGGTATTGGTGCGGTCACAGCCTTTGGAAAAACATGGGAAGACGTAAAAGCTGCCTTTCAACGCAAACAAAATGCAGTTCAAGCGAAAACTGAATGGGCTGAACGTTATCCTGAGTTAGGTGCAAATCTCGGTGCAGAAATCCATGATTACACTCCTCCTGCCCATTGGAATCGAAAACAACTTCGCAGTTTAGGCCGTGTCTCTCAATTTGCTGTTGAAGCCGCTGAACTCGCCTTAGCAAATGCCAATTTATTAGATGAGAATGGAATCATTTTACCTTATTTAAAAGAAGGAATAATGGGTGTTGCCTGTGGCTCTTCTACTGGCTCAACAAATGATGTCAGAGATGCAGCAGAACTTCTCATGACCGGAAAATCAGATGGATTTAATGCCAACACCTATGTACGAATGATGCCTCACACCACTGCAGCGAATATTGGCATTTTCTTTGGTCTAACAGGCCGAATCATTCCTACGTCTAGCGCTTGTTCTTCTGGCAGCCAAGGTATTGGCTATGCTTATGAATCAATTAAACATGGTTTAATCCCAATGATGCTTGCTGGCGGCGCAGAAGAGTTTTGCCCATCTGAGGTCTATGTATTTGACTCTCTTTATGCTGCAAGTAGAAACAATGCACATCCTAAACAAACGCCTCGTCCTTATGATAAAGATCGTGATGGATTAGTGATTGGTGAAGGTGCAGGTATTTTTGTATTAGAAGAGCTGGAACATGCGCTTTCTCGTGGTGCCAATATCATTGCAGAAATTGTTGGCTATGGTGCTAATAGCGATGGCGCTCATGTAACTCGTCCACAAAAAGATACTATGCAACGCTGCATGGAGTTAGCCTTAAAAGATGCGCAGTTATCTCCAGATCAAGTAGGTTATGTAAATGGCCATGGTACTGCCACTGAACAAGGTGACATTGCAGAAACGCTCGCAACGGAAGCCGTATTTGGAAAAATACCACTTAGCTCACAAAAAAGCTATTTAGGACATACCTTAGGTGCTTGTGGTGCATTAGAGTCATGGTTCTCAATTGAAATGATGCGTGATGGCTGGTTTGCCCCAACCATTAACCTAGACAATATTGATGAACGTTGTGGTAAATTAGATTACATTCAAGGTGGTGGCCGACAAATTCAAACGAACTATGTTATGAATAATAACTTTGCTTTTGGGGGCGTTAATACCTCGCTCATTTTTAAACGCTGGGAAGCGTAATAAAAAAGGCTATTCAAACGAATAGCCTTTTCTTTTATCTATTGTTAGTTATTATAGATAACCAAACAAGCTTGTGAAAATGTAACCAAAGATACATGAAGTGATTACACCGATTAAGCCCGGTAAAATAAAGCTGTGGTTAATTACAAACTTACCGATATGTGTTGTACCTGAACGGTCGAATTGGATTGCCGCAAGGTCACTTGGGTAAGTAGGTAAAATGTAGTAACCATAACAAGCTGAAGCAAAGGCTAAGATAACAGCTGGATCAACACCGATACCTAAAGCAAGTGGAACGAATGCAACCAATGCTGCCGCTTGTGAGTTTACGAATTTAGAAATTAATAATAACATCACGGCGTAAGTCCAAGGATGCGCTTTTACCACATCACCTAGTGCAGCTTTCATCATTGGTGTGTGAACGGTAAACATGGTTTCCGCCATCCAAGAAATACCGAATACCGCCACTAACGCAATCATACCTGAACGGAAAATTTCATTTTTACTGATTTTACCTGCATCAGTTTTCGTAAAGATAACAATTAATGCACCCGCTAATAGCATGAAGATTTGAATAACGTGAACCATACTTAAATTCACTTTTTTCTTCGCGGTGTCTTTTAATACGATTGCAGCGTTATCGATAGTTTCAGTTTTATCACCCGCAGTGATGACAACATTGTTATCTTGAGCGGTAATTGTTTGAGCCACTTCACCTTTATCGTTATAGATTGTAACGTTATTATAGGCTGTTTGTGTTTTCGCTTTGCTGTCTTTAACATCAAGTACTAATGTACCGTCTTTCGCTAATGCAACAATTTTACCGTCTTTTACATTGAAAGATTTCACTGCTTTATCGGCTGAAACAATTTCAACCACTTGAGCCGGTGCTGATTTTTCGAAAGCTGGGCGTAAATCTTTAAAGTAACCTAATACCGCTACCACTAAAATTGCACCAAAGAAGATCCACATCGCATTCCAGCTAGATTGTGGCAATTTTTTATCTAATAATGATGTGCTATCACCATAAACATATTTTTTGAATTCTGGATCTTTTAATTTCTCTTGGAATTCTGGGTCTTTATCTAAATCTTTACCGCGGAACCAGCTGAAAATACCGATAGCTAATACACCACAAAGGGTTGAAGGAACGGTAATTTTTAATAAATCTAAATAACCATCAAAACCTGCTAATGGTGTTTTAGCATTCACTAAGAATGTGGTTAAAGTCACTACTGCAACAGAAACAGGTGACGCAATAATACCCATTTGAGAAGCAATTGAACTTGCCGCCATTGGACGTTCAGGGCGAATATCATTTTTGATCGCGATATCATAGATGATTGGTAACATGGTATAAACCACGTGTCCTGTACCACATAAAATGGTTAAGAAACAGGTGACGAATGGTGCCAAAATACTGACATATTTCGGGTTACGACGAAGCATTTTCTCCGCAATTTGTAACATGACATCTAAACCACCACTGGCTTGTAATGTTGCCGATGTGACCACCACCGCAAGGATGGTTAACATTACATCGATAGCTGGCTTACCTGGTTCAATACCAAAGCCGAAAACAAGAACAATTAAGCCTACCCCACCGAGCATACCCAGTGCGATACCACCTTTTTTTGCCCCGTAAAACAAACAGATAAGAACAATAACAAGCTGAATAGCAAACTGGCTACCTTCACCTAGGTTCATTAGAAAATCCATAAGATACTCCGAATCATTTTATGGTTAATTAGAAAAAAATTTTGATCGAATACTAGCATCAAAATTAACTCATAATAAGTACTTTTAAGGTAAATCTTGTTTTAAATCAAAAAATAAAGGGACTAAATAATAAAAGCAAATCTGAGAAAGATTAAAAAAGGAAAGTGCGGTCAGAAATTTAAAAGATTTAGATATATTTTATTTAAAGATAAAGAATTTAGAAAAGAAATTTAAAGAAAAAAATTAGGCGACCTAAAAGATCGCCCAACTTAAAAATTACTGATTGTTTTGAACGTAGTCAATCGCAGATTGAACAGTTGTGATTTTTTCAGCTTCTTCATCAGGAATTTCGATATCGAATTCTTCTTCTAAAGCCATTACTAATTCAACTGTATCTAAAGAGTCCGCACCTAAATCTTCAACGAAAGAAGCTTCTGGTTTTACGTCTTCTTCTTTAACACCTAATTGTTCAACGATGATTTTTTTCACGCGTTCTTCAATACTCATTTGTTTTTCCTATTGTTGTTTTAACTCATTTAAGAGCGGTTAGTGTATGCATTTTTGATAAAGTTGCAACTATTTCTTAGGTGGTCGCACCACAAAAAAACAGGCAATGTAAAAACACATACAGAGAAAAAGTTACATTGCGGTTGGGATTTTATCATTAACTAAACTGCTTTGCTATATTTTATAGACAAAATCCCCGATATATCTCCCCTAAAGGGTTAGCTCATATATAAGCCGCCATTCACATGTAATGTGGTACCGGTAATATAAGCCGCATCATCAGAAGCTAAAAACGCTACCGCTTTTGCGATATCTTTTGGTTCACCTAAACGGCCAGTCGGTACATTACCAAGAATACCTGCTTTTTGTTCTTCAGTAAGCACTTCAGTCATATCTGTTGCGATAAAGCCGGGTGCTACCACGTTTACGGTAATACCACGTGATGCCACTTCTTTCGCTAAACCTTTAGAAAAGCCAATCAAACCCGCTTTTGCTGCACAGTAGTTAGATTGACCCGGGTTACCCATTGAACCCACCACTGAACCAATAGTAATAATACGACCGAAACGTTTTTTCATCATGGAGCGTAACATTGCTTTAGAAAGATGGAATACAGAAGTTAAGTTAGTTTGCATAATATCGAACCATTCTTCATCTTTCATACGCATTAATAAGTTATCGCGTGTGATACCTGCGTTATTCACAAGAATATCAATATCACCAAATTGCTCTTTAATTTGTTCTAATACGGCATCAATACTTTCTTTGTCTGCCACATTTAATACTAAACCTTTACCTTTATCACCAAGGTAAGCAGAAATGGTATCAGCACCTTTTTCAGAGGTTGCGGTACCAATTACAAATGCACCTTTTGATGCTAATTCTTCTGCAATTGCGCGACCAATACCACGTGTTGCACCTGTTACTAATGCGATTTTATTTTGCATTCTTAATCCCCTTTTATGCTAATAATACTTCAACGGCATCTAATGATGCCACATCGTTTACTGATGTTGCTTGTAATTCTGCTACGATACGTTTTGTTAAACCGTTTAATACTTTACCTGGGCCGATTTCAACTAAAACCTCTACGCCATCTTGTGCCATTTTCTCAACGGTTTCAGTCCAACGAACTGGGCTATATAATTGGCGAATAAGTGCGGTACGAATTTCTGCACTTTCTGTTTCCGCTTTAACATCTACGTTATTTAATACTGGTATTGCTGGCGCATTAAGCGTAATCCCTTCAAGTGTTACAGCTAATTGATCAGCAGCTGGTTTCATTAATGCACAATGTGAAGGAACACTTACCGCTAATGGTAAAGCACGTTTTGCGCCCGCTTCTTTACATAATGCAGCAGCACGTTCAACTGCCTCTTTCGCTCCAGCAATGACTACTTGACCTGGTGAGTTAAAGTTTACTGCAGACACCACTTCACCTTGCTCTGCTTGTTTACATGCATTGATAATCGCTTCATTGTCTAAACCAATAATCGCATACATTGCACCAGTACCTTCTGGTACTGCTTGTTGCATTAATTTACCGCGTAATTCGACTAATTTAATCGCATCTTTAAAATCAATGACACCTGCGCAGACTAATGCTGAATATTCCCCTAAACTGTGGCCTGCCATTACGCTTGGTTGTAATTGTGGGTATTTTTCTTGCCATACACGGAAGATCGCAACGGATGCCGCTAATAATGCAGGCTGAGTTTGCCAAGTTTTATTTAATTCTTCTGCCGGACCTTGTTGAACCAAGTTCCATAAATCATAGCCAAGCGCTTCTGATGCTTGTTTAAAAGTTTCGGTGACTACCGGATATTCGTTAGCAAGATCTGCTAACATGCCAACAGCTTGAGAACCTTGTCCTGGAAAAACCATTGCGAATTTTTTCATGTTTTCTTCCTATTTCTTCATCGTTTAAATGTTGAAAGTGCGGTCAAATTTAACCGCACTTTTAAAATTCTGTCGGGATTCTAACAAATTAATTAGAATCGCACCAATGCTGAACCCCAAGTCCAACCACCGCCAAAAGCTTCGAGTAAAAGCAATTGACCGCGTTGAATTCGGCCATCACGCACCGCTTCATCTAAAGCCGTTGGTACAGTCGCCGCACTGGTATTGGCTGTACGATCAAGCGTTACCACCACCTGCGACATATCCATCTCTAATTTTTTCGCTGTCGCAGTTATAATACGTAAATTCGCTTGATGTGGCACAAGCCAGTCGATATCTGTTTTTTGGAGATTATTAGCAGAAAGGGTTTCTTCCACCACATTAGAAAGCTCACGCACCGCTAATTTAAAGGTTTCATTACCTTGCATTTCAATATAGCCAGATTTCTCCACGCCACGTTCAGCTTGTGGAAGTAGCAATGCCGCATTGTTATCTGGCGATGCATGTAAATGTGTTGAAATAATACCTTCTTGCTCTGATGCCTCTAAGATTACGGCACCCGCACCATCACCAAATAACACGACAGTGCTACGATCGGTTTCGTCTAATTTACGCGAGTTAAGATCCGCCCCAATGACAAGGGCTTTTTTCACGCTACCTGAACGAATAAATTTATCCGCTACACCTAAAGCATAAACAAAACCGGTACAAGCTGCCGCTAAATCAAAAGAAATCGCATCTTCAATGCCTAATAAACCCTGAACTTGGCAAGCTGAACTTGGATAAGCGTGAGAACCACTGGTTGTTGCAACGATGATCAACTCAATTTCTTGAGGATCAAGATTGGCCATTTCAAGTGCTTTTTTGGCTGCTTTACATCCCATTGTTGCGACAGTTTCATCTGCTGCTGCAATACGACGTTCACGAATGCCTGAACGTGTCACGATCCATTCATCTGAAGTATCAACCATTTTTTCCAAATCCGCATTGGTGCGAATATGGCTCGGCAAATAGCTACCGGTGGATAAAATTCTACTATTCATCATATCAAAACTTATTAATTAATAACGTTGTAAACCCGCCAAGATTTTTTGTGGAATTTGCAAACGAGCTTGTAAAGCTGCATCCGCAATTGCACGAGCAAATGCATCCACATTTGCACTGCCATGGCTTTTCACCACAACAGCCGTTAATCCGAGTAAAGACGCCCCATTATATTCATCAGGGTTAATGCGTTTCAAGCGATGATAAGCATCTTTAAAGAAAAAACGCAGAATAAATTTGGCAAGCGATTTAAAAATAGGCTGTTTTTCTTTTCCTTTTAGAAGAGATAACAGATTCTTAGCGGCCCCTTCAAGGGTTTTTAATGCAATATTTCCCGAAAACCCATCACTCACGATCACATCAGCCACACCATTTAATAAAAAGTTACCTTCAATAAAGCCGGTATAATTAAGTGCGGTCGATTTTTCTAATAAATTCGCAGCTTCACGAATGGATTGATGCCCTTTAATTTCTTCCACGCCGATATTGAGTAAGGCAATACGTGGATAAACTAAGTTCAATCGGTTTTCGGCAAAGATCGAGCCCATGATGGCAAATTCATAAAGATTTTGAGCAGAACATTCTACGTTTGCGCCTAAATCTAACATCACGGTTTTATCACCCGTCATCGACGGTAATAAGGATACCAACGCTGGGCGTTGAATCCCCTCTAAAGGCTGTAAGAGAACCTTTGACAATCCCATCAATGCGCCCGTATTTCCTGCGCTGACACAACCTTGCGCCTCGCCTTTCTGAACCATTTCAATAGCTAAACGCATCGACGTGCCTTTGCTATGACGCAATGCATGAGAAATACCTTGATTGTTATCAATAGTCTTAGTGCAATGATGAATTTGAATACGTTCTAAAAGGGAAGAAGGTGCATTTTCCAGTAAAGGGGAAATTTGTTGGCTATCGCCAAACAGCACTAAAGAAAGCATTGGATCTGCTTCCAACGCTGAAAGAGATGCGGGGATAGTAATACGGGGACCAATGTCCCCGCCCATCACATCTAACGCTAAGGTTAGACGGTTCAAGTGAATACCTTATAAGTAAAATTACTTATTGATCACTTTGCGACCACGGTAGTAACCGTCAGCAGTTACGTGGTGGCGTAAGTGAGTTTCACCGCTTGCTTTATCCACTGATACTGCAGCAGTAGTTAATGCATCGTGTGAACGACGCATATCACGACGTGAACGAGATTTTTTGTTTTGTTGAACAGCCATTGGCTATACTCCTAAATTTAATTTACTTTTGCTTTAAATTAGCTAATACAGCGAACGGGTTCGGTTTTTTTGCCAATTCTTCAGGCAATTCGCCAAAAACCTGTTCGTGCGCGGACACTTCACAGTGTTCAGATGAATGCATTGGGACAAGCGGTAGAGCTAAAATAAGTTCGTCTTCCACTGCACCAAGTAAATCTATTTCACCAAACTCATTAAATTCGATTGGCTCATAAATTTCCGGCAAGTCATCAGCCTGATCCCAATTAGCCACTGGACTATACATAAAATGACATTCCAATGTTTGTTTGAATGGTTCGCCACAACGTTGACAGTCTAATTCAACATCAACTTGTACTTGCCCTTTCATTACCACTAATTTTTGTGGATCAATATAAAACGATAATGTTACCTGTGCATCGCTGAGCACTTTCCCCGTAGATTCAGCTAAACGCACTAACTGACTAGCGGTATAATAACCATCATAATCAATTCTTTGTTGAGCGTCTTTAACCGGATCAACGGTTAGGGGTAGTTTTACCTTTTGCATAGGGTGCGAATATTACCTGTTGTCAATAAAATAGTCAAAGGAAATTCGCACTAATTATGAGAAAAGTTCAATCTCTATCTAAACTCTCTCAAGATTTACACCTTTACAAAGTGCGGTCATTTTTTCCTATGTTTTACTCGGCATGCTCACTCAAGAAGCCACCACTTTGATGTTTCCAAAGGCGAGCATAAAGGCCATTTTGTTCAAGCAATTCTGCGTGAGTCCCTTGCTCAACAATTTGTCCTTTATCTAACACGATTAAACGATCCATTGCCGCAATTGTCGATAAACGGTGAGCGATCGCAATAACCGTTTTATTTTCCATCATCTTGTCGAGACTTTCTTGGATCGCCACTTCCACTTCTGAATCTAGTGCGCTGGTCGCTTCATCTAGTAGTAAAATTGGTGCATCTTTTAACATTACGCGAGCTATAGCAATACGTTGGCGTTGACCACCCGACAGTTTTACCCCACGTTCACCAACATGAGCATCATAGCCTTTTCTACCTTGCGCATCGCTGAGATAAGGGATGAAATCTGCCGCTTCGGCACGTTTAGCCGCATTGATCATTTCTTCATCCGTCGCAGTTGGACGACCATAAATAATGTTATCGCGAACAGAACGGTGTAAAAGTGAAGTATCTTGTGTAACTAAACCAATCTGACTACGAAGGCTTTCTTGGCTTACATCTAAAATATTTTGGCCATCAATAGTAATTGAGCCTTCTTGTGCCTCGTAGAAACGTAAAAGTAAATTCACAATGGTTGATTTGCCTGCGCCAGAACGCCCAATTAAGCCCACTTTTTCGCCCGGTTTGATGGTGAGATTAAAACGGTTAAGTAACGGTTTATTCGGATCATAGGCAAACGAAATATCGCTAAATTTGATTTCACCTTGTTTCACTTCTAATGCAACACAATTTGACTTATCAACAATGGTGTGTGGTTTAGTCAACGTTGCCATACCATCATTCACCGTCCCGATGTTTTCAAATAATCGAGCAGATTCCCACATAATCCAACGAGAAAGTCCGTTCACACGTAATGCCATCGCGGTTGCAGTCGCCACTGCTCCCACGCCTACTTGACCGTTTTGCCATAACACCACACCTAAAATTGCAGTGCTTAACGTTAAGAAGATATTGGTTGCATAAGTTAAGGTATCTAATGAACTTGCCAAACGCATTTGTGCATGCACGGTAACCATAAATTCTTCCATGGAACGTTTTGCATAATTCGCTTCTCTCGCATCATGTGAAAATAGTTTTACCGTTGCAATATTGGAGTAAGCATCCGTAATACGCCCTGTCATTAAAGATCGCGCATCAGCTTGTCGTTGTGCGGTTTTGGCTAAACGTGGAATAAGCAAACGTAAAATAGTCACAAAGGCCACAATCCATAAGAAAAACGGCACTAAAAACCAAGTATCTAAAGCCGCAAGCACCAAACCTGAAGTAATAAAATACACGGCAACATACACCAGCATATCCGCAATGGTCATGACGGTATCACGCACCGCAAGGGCGGTTTGCATCACTTTCGCCGATACACGACCTGCAAATTCATCTTGGTAGAAACTTAAGCTTTGCCCTAGCATCAAACGGTGGAAATTCCAACGCAAACGCATTGGAAACACCCCTTGTAACGTTTGTAAGCGTACATTCACGCCCACAAATGACCATACAATACTGAAAATGAGCAAGGCGGCCATACCTGCTAGCAAATGCCCTTTTTCTTGCCAAAGCGTGGTTGGCGTATAAGCACCAAGCCAATCCACCAACAATCCCATAAATTGGAAAAGTAAGGCTTCCATTACACCAGTACCGACCGTCAATACCGCGAGTAAAAAGATCCAGCCCTTCATGCCATCAATGCTTGACCAAATAAAACGGAACAAGCCTTTTTCAGGCGTCGTTGGATTGCTTTCCGGATAAGGATTTAAACGGTTTTCAAACCATGAAAATATTTTATTAAACATAACAATACCTTAAAAAATTAAAGGCGACAGTGCCGCCTAAAGTGCGGTCATTATAGCGTAAGTTTTGAACGATGGGCTAGGTTTTGCGGAATTGACTCGGTGAAAGCCCATAAATTGCTTTAAATGCCTTACTAAAATGCGCTTCTGATTGATACCCTACTTCAAGGGCAATAGCTAAAATGGTCTTTTGCGTATTTTTCAATAAAACAGCCGCCATTTCTAACCGCACTTGTGTGAGAAATTTTCCTGGTGGCATCCCGAGTTGCTGTTGAAAGATCCGCATAAAAGTCGCACGAGACATAGATGCCAACTCTGCTAATTGCTCAATATTCCAATCTAATTGAGGTGAAAACAGGATTTTTTCAAGGACTTGATTCAGTCTTTTATCCTGCAACGCGGCTAATAAGCCTTGATTGAGCAAACCTATTTGCTGTGCATGACGTAAAATATAGATAAACAATACATTTGATAATGCATCAATCACCGATTTTGTGCCTTGCTCTGGTTTCTCGGCTTCTTGTAAAAAAAGTGAAACCAAAGGCTGCACAGGGGTATTTTGTAGCGAAAGATGCAAATAATCTGGTAACGAATCAATTAATAATGACGGTTTTTGGTAATAAAATGTCCCACAAAACATCTTCAGATCGGGTGTACCTGCTCCTATTTGATGGACATTAAAAAGTGCATCTGATTGCGCTCTCTGTAGACTATTCTCTCTTTTTTGTTGAGAACTACCCAAAAAGTGCGGTCGATTTTGAGGGAGAAAAAAGAGATCGCCTTTCTTCAAATGAAACTGTTTTCCCGCCAAGGTTACCCAGCACTCACCTTGCTCGATTAAATGAAATAAACCTTGATATTCCGCCACATCTGGCTGATGTTCAACTTGCCAATCCCCTTGAAACAAGCAGCGAATATTGATTTCCCCGCGCACTTGTGCCAGTTGTGTTAATTTATCTAAATAATCCATTGTGAGATTTTCCGTCTAAAAGTTAAGACAATTTGACAAGTATCATACGCTAATCTGCTTATAATTCCTCTCGAAATTTGTACTAAATTTAAGGAGAAGAAATATGTTTGCAGATTGGAAAAATGATGTAGCACACGTTAAAAAATCATTCGGTGCATTAGGTAAAAAATACCCTAAAATGTTACAAGCTTATGGCGCATTAGGTGCGGCTGCGGCAGAAGGTAACGTATTAGATGCCAAAACCCGTGAATTAATTGCATTAGCGGTTGCCGTAACAACACGTTGTGAAAGCTGCATTGGCGTGCACGCTGATGAAGCAGTGAAAGCAGGTGCAACTGAAGAAGAAGTGGCAGCAGCATTAGCGATGTCTATCGCATTAAATGCAGGTGCAGCTTACACTTACTCTCTTCGTGCATTAGAAGCTTACAACGCACAAAAAGGCGAATAATTCGCAAGGAACTTTATGATTCTTTTAGCCCTCATTTGAGGGCTTTTTTATCTCTAAAATTAACCACACTTTAAAATAAATTCAAGGCTCTCATCTGAGCCACCACTTGTTCTACCTGAATTTCAGCCATTAAATTTTTGCCTTTTAATTTGGTCGCCCAAGGCAATTCGCTTGAAGGTTTTCCTTGTTCTTTTTGCACATTTTCTTCATATACCGACACCACATTATCCAGATTATGATAAGGTGCTGTGCGCAATGGATTGTGATAAGCATACAATCCAATAACCGGCGCACCTTGCGTGGTGGCAATATGAGCAGGACCAGAATCAGGCGAGATCACTAAATTTACTTGATGAATTAATGCGGCAAGTTGTTTCAAACTGGTTTTTCCTGAAGCATCAACTGGTTGAAAATCACAAAGTGCGATAATTTTTTTTACCATTTCTAATTCGCGTTTTGCCGGCGAGCTGCAAAAAATTACATTCACATTATGCTGATGAGCAATATTTGCTACTTCCGCATAACGCTCAACCAACCAATCTTTCTCGGCTTTACTGGAGCAAGGAGAAATAATCAGATTTTTGCGTGTAGGATCAATAAACTGTTTGGCGTATTCTCGATCTGCATCAGAGATCGCCAATTGCCAAGAAAGCATCTCTGCCGGTGGTACACCAAGATAATCGGCAAAAGCCATGAAACCGTCTAGCACATGAGGCGTTTCCGGATCTTGAACTCGACGGTTTACAAATAACCACTGCCCTTCTCGAGAACGTTTTTTGCCAAACCCAATTTTATATTTCGCTTGAATACCAAGAGAGATAATCGAAGCACGAAATGCCGTCTGCATATTTAAAAGCGCATCAAATTGATTGTTTTTCAAAAACATCCATAAATTCCACACGCCTTTCCAACCGCTCTTTTTATCGTAAGGAACAAGCTCAACACCTTCAATACCAGAAAGCAAGCCCATTTCAGTTTTCCCCACAATCCACGTTAATTTGGTTTGCGGCCAATACCGTTGAATATGCTGCACTACAGCAAGTGCATGACAAACATCGCCCACGGCAGACAAACGCAAAATACAAAGTGATTTAGGGGGAGAGGTAAAAAGTGGAGAATGGGACATTTGAATTCCTCGCGCATTTAATTTCCGTCTATTTTAAAGTAGAATGAGGGCATTTTCTATTATTCGGTTCAACTAAAATGCTTGAATTCCAACAAGATAATCAATTCTTTCTTTTCAATCTCACAGAAAAACCAACAGAGCCCGCTTCATTTTTTGAATCGGCTTTTTGGGAAAAACAACAATGTATTACCGGTTCAGCCAAAGGACGTGGCACAACCTACTTCCTGAACACAAAAGATCTGTTTGGGGTAAATACTGCCCTTCGTCACTATTATCGAGGCGGTTTATGGGGAAAATTCAACAAAGATCGCTATCGTTTTCAATCATTGAGTGAAACTCGCAGCTTGGCGGAATTTCAGCTGTTAAATCAACTCCATCAAGCAGGCGTTGCCGTACCTAAACCGATTGCTGCTCGTGTTAAAAAAGGCAAATTAGGGATTTGTTACCAAGCGGATATCTTGATAGAAAAGATCGAAAATGCCCAAGATCTGACCGCACTTTTACAAATTCAACAACTACCGAATGACATCTGGCAAGCCATTGGTAAATTAATTCGTCAGTTGCATGATTTGCAAATTTGCCATACAGATCTCAATGCTCATAATATTCTCGTTCAACAACTCGAAAATGAACAAAAATGTTGGCTCATTGATTTCGATAAGTGCGGTCAAAAATCAGGAGATTCTTGGAAACAAGGCAACTTGGAAAGATTACACCGCTCTTTTGTCAAAGAAGTCGGCAGAATGAATATTCAATTCAGTGGAGAAAATTGGGCTGAATTGTTGAAAGGTTACAATCACTAAAACTAGCAAAAAACAAACCGCACTTTTGTGCGGTTTGTTGCATTTTAAGCTTCAGGCTCTTCTAATTCTTCGTACTTAGGTTCAGTACTTAAAATAATCTCTTGAATATGCTCTGCCATTTTTTGATCACATTCACGAGCAATATCAACCATCGCCGGATTTTTAAATATGCCTTTGTCAGGATCATAAACTTGCGACATTAAGGCCACTTCATGGCGATCTGCATCAAAATAATATTGACTGACTGCTTTTGCCATTTTAGGAGCCATACCTAAATTGATAAGCGCTCGTTTTCCTGCGCGAACTGCTGAATCAAAAGTTTCACGAATCACATCATCAGCTCCTGCTTGATATAGCGCAAAGGTATCAAAACGATCGAATGCTCGTGCAATGATTTTTATGCGAGGATTAATTTCTCGAGCAAAATGAACGATTTGATTTGCTTGCGCCGGATTATTGATCGCGACGACAAGCAAATCAGCCTTTTCCAATCCTGCTGCAATTAAAAATTCTGGACGAGAAGCATCACCAAAATAGGATTTGATTCCATAATCATTAAAGCCTTTAATCATGGTAGGATCTAAATCAACGACAGTAGTATCGTAACCACTTAACCGCAGTAAATCATTCACAATCTGGCCAAAACGCCCCATCCCCAGAATTAAGATTGGATGCTGTTCATCAATTTCATCCGGCTGAATATCATCTGTCTTCGGTTTAGGCATCAGTTTTTCATAAAGAATTAATATAATCGGCGTAAACACCATCGAAAGCACAACAATCGCGGTCATATTCGCATTTACGGTTTGATCTATCACGCCTTCTGATGTAGCAGCAGCAAATAAGACAAATGCAAACTCCCCACCTTGAGCCATTAAAAATGCTCGCTCCAATGCGGTTTTATGTGAGCTTTTTGCTACGCGAGCAACCAAGTAAATACAGAGACCTTTTGTGAGCATGAGAGAAATCACACCCAATAAAATCAATGACCAGTTTTCAATAACCACATCGAGATTTAATGACATTCCCACGCCAAGGAAGAAAAGACCAAGTAGCAAGCCGCGGAAAGGCTCAATATCGGCTTCAAGTTGGTGACGGAAAGACGACTCGGATAGCATGACACCTGCAACAAAAGCGCCCATTGCCATCGAAAGCCCGGCTTCTTCCATTAATAACCCCGAACCTAACACAACAAAGAGTGCAGCAGCAGTCATTACTTCACGTGCTTTAGAGTTAGCGAGAATTTTGAAGACTGGATTCAGAATAAAACGCCCAATGAAAACTAGCGCACCTAATGCTACCATCGCAATAAGCGCAGACTGCCACCAAATAATTTGTGATTCACGTTCAAAAGGTGATAAAAATGTAATGATCGCTAATAAAGGTACAATCAACAAATCTTCAAATAATAAAATTGAAACAATTTTTTGACCTGGTTTTGTTGAAAGTGCTTTACGTTCACCGAGTACCTGCATCACGATTGCTGTAGATGTTAAAACAAAACCCGATGAACAAACAAACGCGACTTCCCAAGATAAACCAAATTGAGTCGCTACAACGGTCATCAGTACCGCAGAAATGACAACCTGCAAGCTACCTAATCCAAAAATCTGACGACGCAAGCTCCAAAGATGAGAAGGCTTCATTTCAAGTCCAATCACGAATAAAAACATCACCACGCCAAATTCAGCAAGATGAATAATCGCTTGTGGATCATGAATAATATGTAATCCAAAAGGCCCAATAACTAATCCTGCCGCTAAATAACCTAATACCGAACCTAATCCAATGCGTTTAAATAACGGCACGGCAACAACTGCAGCTCCCAATAGGGCTACAACCCGAATGAGATCCCCTGCTCCTTCCGCAGCCATAGTTAACTCCTCAAATATTTTAAATATAAAAAAAGACCGCCTAATGCGATCTCGATAAATGGTCCCCCTTGCCGGACTTGAACCAGCGACCAAGCGATTATGAGTCGCCTGCTCTAACCGACTGAGCTAAAGGGGGAAAGTGCGGTTGATTATAGAGAAATAATCATTTGAAGTCTATATACAAAAGGATGGTCGTTGGAAAATTAACCATCCTTTTTAGTCTGACTATTCTATTTTTAAATCCGACAGATTATTTGCTGCTCATAAGCGGCATCATTTTCTAGCTTAATTCCCTCTTCATTAAAATCAGCGGTATGTTTATGGGTAAATCTGACTTTTTCTGTCGCGCCCATTTTAAACCATTCATATTCCGAATCAATATGACCAATATCAATGGCTCGATAACCTAATTCGGATAAATTATAGGCTAACACTTTTGCCGTTGGTCCAAGCATAAGCAATATTAGACGATTTTCTGCATGCTGAATGATTGCTTGCTGAATTTGTTCAATGTAAGAATATGCATCTCTGGCAGGGCAAATAATTCGCTTAATGGAATGAGCATTATCAAATAAATCATTTCCCACTCCCGAACGCGAAGTCACTCCTTCAACAATCAATAAATCTTTATCTTGCCAAAGCTGTTTTAATTTCTCAAACCAACGAGCAGACTGGGTTTTATCTTGCCAATCGATATAAGGACGAGAGAGGAAAGTATTCCCATATTCACTCGCAGTACATACATTCTCATAATAAAGGGAATGATTGTTTAAATGAATTCGCCAATAGCTCTGCGTCGAATCAATATAAGGGGAAAGCGAATCGAACATCGGAGGCAAACAAATCAAGCGATTTTCATTGCTTTCCATGCGTAAAATATTTTCCAATTCTGCTGCCAATTTTGGATCATAATCTTGGTAAACAATCCAATTCCCTTTAATCAGGATAAATTCACCATCTCCAAAACGAATCACTGAGCAAGGGTTTTGCAACATAAAATCCAAAGTTTCATCTACGGATTTCACCTTTATTTGACGTGGTAAAACTTTATGATTTGCCTGAGCAATTAGAGGTAACGTTTGGATAAGATTATCTATATCACAAAAATCACCTAATCGATGAGCCAACCAATAAGGCTTCTCACTCGCTAATTTATTTAGCATTTGCTTAATGAAAGCCTTACGAATCAAATACATCTGACAATGTGCAAGATTGTAATGTTCTATCCGTCGGAAAAGTGCCGAATTAAGTCGCCCTTCTCCCTGATAAATTTTATCATCCCAAAATTCATGCTGACGGGAACATTCTAGTAATGCAATCTGATATTGAGAGCCTGCTAGATAACCATTCACATATTCTTGCAATATACTAAAGTAATTTGGTGATAGCTGTAAATCTGCTTCCGCGACAATCGCAAATTCATTATCAGCAATCGTTTCATCTGCCGCTATTTTCCGCCAACATTCAATATGTGAAAGTGTATTAGCGATTTCATCTATCGTGATTTCTCGATGTAAAATCGCTTTAGCTTTTGACAAATTAAATACTGTTTCATCACCAATCTGAGAAACTAACTCAGATGAAACAGAAACGATAGGCGTATAATTGCAGCCATCTGCTTGAGCCAAGAAATGAGCAAGTTCAGTTTTCTGACTTGGCAGATAAATCACAAATCCTTTCATTGATTCTATTCACTTGATAATAAAAAGCCCCATAAAGGGGCTATTTGAGATTATTGCAATAGCGAAATATCCGCCACTTGTAGGAACAAGCCTTGTAACGTGTTTAAAATCGCTAAGCGGTTTTGGCGTAATGCTGGATCTTCAGCATTTACCATCACGTTATCAAAGAAACTGTCTACCGGTGCGCGTAAGTTCGCTAATTTATCTAATACTGCTGTGTAATCACCTTTTGCAATAAGTGGTTGTACTTCAGCACGTAATGCAAGTACCGCTTCAGCAAGGGCTTTTTCTGCTGGTTCTACGCAAGCGGTCAAATTAATCTCGCCAATTGCAGCATCCGCTTTGGCTAATATATTACTTACACGTTTATTTGCTGCTGCTAACGCTTCCGCTGAATCTAAAGTACGGAAGTGGGAAACCGCACGTACACGTGCATCAAAGTCAGCTGGACGGGTTGGACGACGTGCCAATACCGCTTGAATCACATCCACCGCAATGCCTTCATCTTGATACCATGCACGGAAACGGCCGAGCATAAAGTCCACCACATCAGCAACCACATTTTGATTCGTGAGTTTATCACCGAAAAGTGCGGCTGATTTTTTCACTAAATCTTCTAAATCAAGTGGTAGGTTTTTCTCTACGATAATACGTAACGCACCTAATGCCGCACGACGCAATGCAAATGGGTCTGCACTACCTTTTGGTGCTTGGCCGATGCCGAAGATCCCCGTTAAGGTATCAAATTTATCCGCTAAAGCGACCGCACTTGCCACTAAGGATTTCGGTAATTCATCCCCCGCAAAGCGTGGCATATATTGTTCATTTAATGCTACTGCCACTTCTTCGTCTTCACCATCATGACGAGCATAGTGCATACCCATTACGCCTTGCGTATCAGTAAATTCGAATACCATGTTGGTCATCAAGTCACATTTTGACAGTAACCCCGCACGTTTTGCTTTCGCTTCGTCTGCACCGATTTGTTTTGCAATTTCGCCTGCAAGTTGTTCAATACGATCAGTTTTATCTTTCAATGTACCCAGTTGTTGTTGGAACAACACGGTTTCCAAACGTGGTAAACGATCAACCAGTTTTTGTTTTAAGTCGGTTTTAAAGAAGAATTCCGCATCGGTTAAACGTGGACGAACCACTTTTTCATTCCCTTCGATAATCGCGGTTGGATCTTCCGGGTTGATATTCGATACAAAAATAAAGTGTGGTAATAATTTGCCATCTTTATCATAAATCGGGAAATATTTTTGGTCGCCTTTCATGGTGTAAACCAAGGCTTCCGCAGGCACCGCTAAGAAGCGTTCTTCAAATTTTGCCGCTAAAACGTTTGGATATTCCACCAACGAAGTCACTTCTTCAAGCAAGCTTTCTTCAATATCAGCCACGCCGCCAAGTGCGGTCGCTTTTGCTTGAGATTTTGCAAGGATTTCTGCTTTACGCTCATTGAAGTCGGCTACCACAGAACCTTTCTCACGCAATAATTGCGGATATTGGTCTGCATGTTGAATTTCAAATTCTTTCTCGCCTAAGAAACGGTGACCCCGAATGGTGCGCGCACTTGCCACACCTAAAATTTCGCCTTCGATTAACTCATCACCTAACAGCATGGTCACGGTATGAACCGGACGGATAAATTGCACAGTTTTGTCTGCCCAACGCATTGGTTTTGGAATTGGCAATTTCGCCAAGGCATTAGCCACAATGTCGCTCAGCAAGTTTTTGGTCGGTTGACCTTCAATTTTTGCACGGTGAACGAGCCATTCGCCTTTATCGGTCGCAATGCGTTCTGCTTGCTCTACGGTAATACCACAACCACGCGCCCAGCCTTCTGCCGCTTTTGTTGCTTTACCTTCCGCGTCAAAAGCTGCAGATACTGCTGGCCCGCGTTTTTCGATTTCTTTGCTTGGCTGTTGTGTCGATAAGTTCAATACTTTCACCGCCAAACGACGCGGTGCCGCAAACCATTCGATTTTATCGAATGATAAACCTGCTTGGTTTAATTCCGCCTCAACATTATCCGCAAAAGAGGTCGCTAATGTTTTGAGAGCTTTTGGTGGCAGCTCTTCTGTGCCGATTTCTACTAGGAAGTTTTGGGTTGTCATTTTTTACTCATCATTTTATAAATTCTCGTTTAATACTATTTAATATTTTATATTGTGATACTAAATTGTACATTTTAAACTAGCGCACTTGGTTAAGATATTTTTAATTAAGCCATTTATCCTTGATGTCTCGACTCATCATCTTGTCTTATATGATTCTAATACGTAAAGCTTAAACTCTTCCCATTTCCTTATATAACTGGGAACCTTACACCCTCTTACCTCTTCATAAATTAAGTCAGCAATAGCTTCTCTATCAAAATGAAAGACTTTATACCGACCTCCTACAACATATGAGATTATATATTTGTCATATTTTTCTATGAACTCTTTTTCTTCTATGGTTAATTCATCATACGATTGTATCCAGGTTATATTAGCAGAATGTGCTCTTTGTTTAACTTCTTCCGTAGCCCATCGCATCGACTCTATTTTTTCATATAAAGCATTTTCTACTTTCCTGAATTCTAGTTCTTTATATTTAAAGACATCATAACTATTGTAGTTACTATAAAAAAAATCATCAGCTGAAAAAAAAGAGGGCTTTAAATATTCTATACCTCGTCTCTCATACATGCTATAAATATATTCTCTGTCACCATTATCAATTTGTTTATCAAAAATTAGATAATCATATTCATCATCAGAATTTTTGTCATCTTCAGCCAATATTGTAAATAAATTATTCACACCATCCTTTAATCCTGTATATTTTCCCTTATACCGACGAATAATTCTTTCTCTACGTTGCGCATCTATTGAATGATAATTCAAACCTAAATTCATTTCTGTATACAGAGGATAACGATACATACTGGGTGAAAGAAATGAGCTTACGTATGTTGCCCCCCTAAGATAAAATAAAGCGTCATCAAAATTTAAGAATATAAATCGTGGATTTTGAAACTTTCTAACAAAAGTTTTTTTATAAGATGCGGGCTCATCCTCAACCAACCACATACTAGGTATTTCACCAGTTCCTAGATTTAAATCATCCCAATCTCCCATTAATATCCCCTCTTCTAGTTTATTCTAAATGATAACGTAAACCTCATTTATTAACTCACGTTAATATATGACACCAGTACATAATAGCTCCTATTCAAAGAAAGTAGAAAAGCCATTTCCAAATTTAATTGTCATAGAATGTTACACTGGATAATTTGTTACTTCCATTATGCAATAAAATGACTTTCAAATTTTTTAACTTTTCTTGGTTTTGTTTTCTCAGGCAAGGGGGCAACTTATTGTAATTTTAAATTAATATCTCTTAATTTTTCTAATTTATCTAAATCAACTCTAATCTCAGTAGGGAAAGACACTAGATGTTCTAATTTTTCTAATAATTCTTTATCTAAAATAGAAGTGATATTCTCTATATCTTGATCATTAAACCAAACTATCAACCTACCCAAAACATCCCCTCCTATTTTAGACAAGTTTGACTCTAATAAATCAATTACCTCTTTCTTACTAAGAGGATAAGTGTTTAAATCAAAATATTCATCTTTTACAGAATATTTAACAACCCGACCATATTCATTACAAAAGTCTTTTTTTACCTTATATTCAATACTCTTTATAGCATCTTCAAGATTTTCGGCTCTTACAATATAAAATAAAGTAGTTTGAGGCTGCTCATTACAAAAAAAAGTAAGATGATATTGTTTCATTGTTACTCCTTAAGAAAGAATATGTAAATAAAGTAAATTATGGGCAATTTACGCATTACTTAAGCATTGTTATATGCTCATCATCGTAAAATCAAGTGGATTTAATTCTGTATCTCGTAATGCATCTTTTTCCTGATAATTAACTAGTTCTTACCGTTCTTAATACTCTCACTCAACACCTGTTGAAAACGCTCGTAATCACAAAAACCATGTCCATCTTTTTCACAGCCTTTGAGTGTTAATGCTGTTTGATTTGGTGGTGTCGCCAAACTTAATGGCGTGATATTAATCAGCTGGTCGGTGGTTTGATAAACATAATCCAACTTAAATTTCAATTTGCCACTTGGCTTATGTTTCCACACTTCAAACATCAGTTTTCCGCCAATTGGAATATTTTCCAATGAATCATTCAATTCATAAGGCTCAACACCTAGTGCCGCAAGCAGAGCAACGATATTCGAATCGTGTCCAACCAATAAGTTAATTTTATTTTCGCTGTTTAGCTGTTGCTGAATAAATGCCAATAACGGATATGAGGCATTTTGTGCCAGCGCTTCGTTGTTTTTAAATAATGTGCGGTAATATTCGTTTTTAATTTCGTTAATTGCACGCCATTTTTCTTGGCTATCCACGCGGCCATTTGCGATTTCTGAATCAGGCTTACCCACATAATGCGCAAGCAATAATGCACTGACAATTTTCTTTCCTGTGCTGATAGAGCCAGTAATTTTGACCGACTTACCGTCTTTAATACTGTACTCACCGACTTTTCTACCTAAATCACATTCGCCTTTTTGCAAGCAGTTTGGTGAGTTTTTGTAATCGATAATTTCACTCAATAGCGCATAATGTGGCGCTAGTTTTTGCTGTAAAGCGGTTAAATCAACATTATTTTTTGCTGATTCGATCAAAGCTTTACTTGGGTTGTGGACTTTTGTAGTAAAAATTGGATCTTTTTCTGAACCAATTTTACCGTGATGTTGCAGTTGAACATTGCAGCCCGCAAATGCGCCAGAAACAATCGCTTGCCCCGTTGCAACTGTGCGTTGTACTGCATTCGCATAAGCAAAAATACCCTCACCCAATGCACAACGTTCTGTCGTTAATAATCCTTTATCCGCAAGCCATTGCCCTAAATATTGCCCGAAGTAGGTTTCTAATACCGTCCCTTTTGCCGTGAGATAACCAGATGGAACATTCCATTTCGCCCACGCATACGGCGAATATTTTGTCATCTCTTGTGGGTCTTTTTCCACTGGTGAGCGTAACCCATGACGACTGAAAATTAAGACTTTCTCAAGCTCATAATCGTCATTCTGGCTTTTGGAGTAATTTTCTGTTGCAAATGCACCACTTGCAAGCGACAAGCTAAATAAAAGTGCGGTGAGTTTTAGGGCTATTTTTTTCATATTCGAGACTTAATCATTTAATGTTGAAATTGAGCTATAAAAATTCAATGCATATTTAGTGCCGTAAACTAACACCATAAATACCGCTACAATATTAACTACCGCAAAAAAGATTAGCTGTTTACTGTTGCTTTCCAGCCAGAGCATTTTAAATAATGCGAGCGTACCAATATTTTCATCCAGTTCGCTCTCTCCACTCAGTGTTCTTAAGGTTTTGAGCATTTTGCGTACAAAAGCGACGGTATTTATTGCCATAACGCTGAGAGCAATAAATCCTGAAGCCAAGCTCAAAAACAGCACGAGCACATTACTCCACGCCCAATGCGTCCAATTCAGCTCTGAATACATAAATAACGCGAGTGACAAAAACAACACAGCGGGTGTTAAATTTCGCAAAAACATTAAATAGTCATCACCAATTCTAAATAAAAATTGCAAAAAACTGACTTTCTTCATTACTTACGAATTTTCCAACTATTCTTGGTTTTCATTAAACGCACTTTGCCGTCTTTAGACACATAGCCGCCTTTGACTACCTCTAAAATCGTGTTTTCAGGCAAGTCAGAAGCAAACACTTCAACCTGTTGCTTGTCTTCCGAAAGAATACCGTACACCGCTTGAGTTTTATTAGCAGGATCATCTAACTTAATATCCGCCACATCAAACACTTGTACACAGGCATTTTTCAAATAAGAATAAGATTGGCCCACACTGGGTAAGCAACCGTGAGCATCGGTTTCCCCGCCCACAGTTGGTATTTCAGCTTGCGGTTGTGCATTGCTACAAGCGGTCAAAATCATCGCTGAAGTTGCAAAGGCTAAGGTTTTTTTCATCATTTTAGAAAATCTCTTTTAATTTAGATTCATCTAAAATAACACGATCGTCCTCTAACAATAATGCCGGGAAGCCTGCATAGCCTTGCGCTTTGGCATCATCAAATGCGGCGTGACGATCACGCAAACGCAACCATTGTTTCAAATTTGGAATGGAAGATAATACTTCCACGGCCTCATAATCCACACCCAAGCGTTTTAACTCCGCCACAAATGGCGCTGTATCCGGGCAATCTGCCGCATAATAAAGAATGGGTTTCATTATTCACCTTCTTGTTCGGCTGCCGCAGTTGGGTTCAATTTTGGTTCGCCAATTTTGGTTAAGCGGTTACGATCGCGATGTTCAAATGGAGCATCATAATTCGGGATAATTAGGATGGTGGTTTGATCGTATGACCAAGTGCCATCATCATGAAATTTCACCGTCATTTCAAAACTTTCCGTGGTAAATGAACGCTCTAAGAACGGATTCGAAATGATGCCGTTTGTTAGTGAACCACGTACCGCTTTTACGGTGAATTCTTTCGCATCAGCCGGTGCATTACCAACCGCAATAAACGTTTGGCCGCGTGGAATGCTGCCCGTTAATAAAATATTGCCTGTTTCAGGTTCCCATAACCAGTAACCAACTTGATCATGGAAGGTTTCTACCTCGCCCGGTTGTACAATATGAGCGTGATAACGCAATCCATAATAGAGTTGCGGACCATTAGTTTGACCATCTGTTGGATGGGCTTCATAACGTTCGATATAAGGATCTTTTTCTGGCCCTTCTGCTTTTGGGTTGATATCCACACCACGCTTACCTTCCCAAACACCCGCTAATCTAGCCAATGGGCCTAAATTCGCGAGCGTATTCGGATCAGTTTCTGCTTCCGTGTAGATATCGTCTGGGTATTGAAAATCTTTCATGATTATCTCCTTATATCGTTGTGTTAATACTAAAGTGCGGTTGTTTTTTGCCTATTTTTTACAGCCTGGGAAACCTAAGGCTTCACGGCTCGCATAGTACGCTTCCGCCACGCCTTTGGTTAATGCGCGAATGCGTAAAATATAGCGTTGACGCTCTGTGACCGAAATCGCTTTACGTGCATCTAACAAGTTGAAGCTGTGTGCCGCTTTTAAAATGCGCTCGTAAGCCGGTAATGGTAACGGACGTTCTAATTCTAATAAGCTTTTCGCCTCTTTTTCATATTGATCGAAGCAGTAGAATAAGAAATCGGTATCGGCGTATTCAAAGTTGTAAGTTGATTGCTCGACTTCATTTTGGTGGAATACATCGCCATAAGTGGTTTTACCAAGCGGGCCATCAGACCAAACTAAGTCATACACAGAATCCACACCTTGAATATACATCGCTAAACGCTCTAAACCGTAAGTTACTTCACCTGTTACCGGTTTACATTCTAAGCCACCCACTTGTTGGAAATAGGTAAATTGGGTTACTTCCATACCGTTTAGCCACACTTCCCAGCCTAAACCCCAAGCACCTAAGGTTGGGTTTTCCCAGTTATCTTCCACGAAACGAATATCGTTTTGTGTTGGATCAAAACCGAGCATTTCAAGAGAACCTAAATAGAGTTCTTGAATATTATCTGGGGACGGTTTAATCACCACTTGGAATTGGTAGTAATGTTGTAAACGGTTTGGGTTTTCGCCATAACGACCATCGGTTGGACGACGTGAAGGTTGCACATAAGCAAATGCCATTGGCTCTGGGCCTAATGCGCGTAATGCAGTCATTGGGTGAGAAGTACCTGCGCCCACTTCCATATCAAAAGGTTGAACAACGGTACAGCCTTGATTTGCCCAATATTCTTGCAAGGCCAAAATCATACCTTGGAATGTTTTTACGTTGAATTTTGTACTCATAATTTTTTTAATAACAATGTGATGAAAAATACAGGCATTATACTTGAAACTATAAGGCGGATAAAGGCGAAAAAGTGCGGTCAGAAAAATCCTTAAATTTTTTATTTCTCTTAAATTTCATTCATTTTGATGATGAGTTATTTTCATCATGATAGGTTTGCTTGCCAAGCCTCAAATGTGTAAACTGCTGGCGCTTTTATACAGACTTTTATCCTAGGGATTTTAAAATGAAAAAAAATGTGATTACTTCAGCGATTTTATTAGCGATTCCGGCATTAGCGGCGGCTGAGGAAAAAGAAATTCAACTTGAACCCATTCATGTTTATTCAGCTTACGCCACCCCAGTAAACCAAGATCAAACCGCTTCATCTGTTACTGTTTTAACTGAGAAAGATTTTTCAGAACGTAATGCGACTTATGTGAGTGATGTATTAAAAACCGTACCTGGCGTAGCAATGGGAGTTAGCGGAGGGCGAGGTGCAGCAACAAGCCTTTTCTTACGTGGTGCAGATTCCAATCAAACAGCTGTTATTATTGATGGCATAAAAGTTAATCCAGTTAATGGATATGGTTTTGATTTTGGAGGTTTATCATTAAGTAACATTGAACGCATTGAAGTTTTACGAGGTGAACAATCAGCACTTTGGGGAAGTGATGCGATGGGAGGAGTGGTTTATATCACCACTAAAAGTGGTTTATACAAAGATAAGCTATTTAACGTAGATTTTGATTTAGGAACTGGTTCTCACGGTACAGTGGACGGTAGTGCTACTGTCTCAGGTTACAACAATGGTTTCTACTATTCTGTTCATGGAGATAGCCACCATACTCGTGGAATTTCAGCTTATAGTGATCGCAAATTCACTTACACAGGTGAAAATGCTGCAATTTATAATCCAACCTCAATTGCGTCTGAAAGGGATAAATTCCATAGAGATGGTGTATCTGCCAGACTGGGCTATGATGATAGCCAAAAAGGTATAGAGTTCTTGAGTTCTCATTCAACACAAACTGTTCACTATGATAGCAGCTCCAACGATCAGCTCTCCGATGATAGAATCAGAACACGAGAAACTCTATATAAACTAAGTAGTTACGTAGGAAATGAGCAAAGCCTGTTTAAACATAAATTTAATTTCAGCCATCTGAAAACAGATCGTGATGTATTTTCTTCTTATGGAAGCGCTTACGATGCTAAAAAATCTGATGTTAATTATCAATTAGATATTAATTTTGATCGAGAAGGAAGTGTTACTCAAGCTGTCAGTCTTTTGGCTGATTATAATAAAGCCAACTATCGAGGCAGCGAATATTCCTATGATAAATTAAAAATTAGTGATAAAAGCGTTGCAATGGAATATCGCTTATTAAGTAAAGATGACCATAGTTTCGCACTGAGTGGACGATATATTGATAACTCACAATATGGGAATGCATTTAACACTCGTATTTCTGGAGCATATCGCTTGTCACCCAATTTTCGTACTCATGCAAGTTTAGGGACTGCCACACAAACACCAACAGTGGTTGAATATTTTGGCTATACTGGCTACTCACTTCCAAACTTCAATCTTAAACCAGAGAAAAGCCGTGGTGGTGAAATAGGACTATTAATTGAGTCAAATGATAAAAATCATAGCTTAGATGTAACTTATTTTGCACGTAATGTAAAAGATCTTATTTCAGAGCAAGCACTTCCTGGAACTTGCTTTACAACTAGCTGGGGAACATCTTGCACCTATAAATCTATGAACATGCATGGTACGAGTAAAATTCGTGGAATTGAATTAGTTTATAACGGAAAATTAAGTGACAAATTAACTTCTTATGCAAATTACACTTATACAGGAACAAAAGATAGTCAAGATAAGCAACTTATCCGACGCCCGAAACATACAGCAAACGCTGGTTTAAATTATCAAATTACAGAACAACTAGGATCAAGTGTAAATGTTTCATACGTGGGAAAACGTATTGATAATAATAGAGATCGTTATCGTATGCCATCTTATACCTTAGTAAATCTAGGTGTAAATTATCAATTAACTCAAAATCTAAATATTTATGCTAATTTAAACAACGTATTCAATAAAAAATACGAAAACATTGTAGGCTACGGCCAAGACGGACGTAATGTTTACGTTGGGTTGAAAGGCTCGTTCTAATTATTACCCACTAATAAGGGCGTGCTTAGCACGCCTTTTTACATTCTTGATGGCGTAGCGTATCATTATCTATATGCAAAAAACTCGCTTAATTTTAACCGCACTTTTCCTTCCGTTTACCGCTCAGGCTTCGGAACAATTTGTCTCGCTCACGCTTTGCAGTGACAGGCTGCTTATCGAACTGGCTGAGCCTTCACAAATTGCTGCACAGTCGCCTTATTCGAAAAATCCGTTGATGATGTTGGATAAAATCAATACCGATAAACCTGTATTGGAACCGCAATTAACGGAATTATTGCCCTATTTGGATAAAACCATTCTGATTAACGAAACCTTTTATCCCCAATTAGTCACAGAGCTGAAAAAACTCGGTGTGAAAATTATCCCTATTAACGACAGCCCACAAACGCCTGATGAATTATTTGCGCTGATTCTAGAATTAGGAAAACAATTAGGTAACGAGCAAAAGGCGGCTGATTTAGTAACAAAACTCAAATCGCAAAACTTTCACTTAAATCGACCGCTTACCGACACGCTGATTTTATCGGAAACAGGTGTGGTAGAGAGTTATTATCCGCAATATCCCGTACTGTTAAATTTACTCGGATTAACACCATTAAAAACACCACTTACCGCACAAAATTTCTCATTAGAAAAAGTGATTTTAAGCCAACCGAATATGCTGATTTCACTGACTGATAAACAAGGTTACAATGCACAAGCTGAATTACTGCACCACCCTATGTTGCAAGATTTTTTCAAAAACCAACCGCTTGTCAGCATCCCGATGAAATATACCTATTGTTTCGATCATGGCGTGTGGCAAGGGGCGGAGAAGATTTATCAACAGTTAAAATAACCTATGACCAAAACACTAAAATTAAATACCGCACTTTTCTTCGCGTTGCTGTTGATTAGCGGCTTTGCGATTTATCATCAGCTCGGCGATTTCGCCCATCTCAAAAATGCGGATGGCGTGCTCACTGATATGCGTTCGATGGTGCTGTGGGATATTCGTTTTCCGCGCATTGGTTTAGCTTTATTGACTGGCGCTAGCCTAGCCATAGCGGGCAATGCGATGCAAGGTATTTTCCAAAATCCATTAGCGAGTCCAGGCTTACTTGGTAGTAGTTCTGGAGCAACAGCGGCTAGTGTATTTATCCTCTATTATTTTGCCGTGCCATTTTCACTGCTCTTAGCCGGTGGTGTGATTGGTGCGCTTTTAAGTTTTTTAATCGTGTATTTGATCGCTAAAAACTATGGCACCACGATGATGATTCTGAGCGGCTTAGCGGTCAATATGTTGCTTGGGTCAGCAATCGCATTACTGCTTTCCAACGCGGAAAGCCCATGGGCATTAGCCGAACTTTATCGTTGGTTACAAGGCTCATTAATGTGGGCGAAATTAGATACCTTGCTTATTTCACTCCCGATTGTTCTGGCGGGAATTTTCTGTTTATACCATACTCGCCGATACTTAGATTTACTCACCTTTGGTGAAGAGACAGCGAGCACCATGGGTGTGGATCCCAAACGTAGCTTTTTCATCAGCACCTTTGGTGTGGCTTTATTAGTTGGGGCGACCATTCCTCAAACCGGTACCATTGGTTTTATCGGTTTAATCGCACCACACTTCGCCCGTATTTTATTAAAAGCTCGACCGTCAAAACTTTACCTTACCAGTGCGTTAATCGGAGCATTATTGCTGTTACTGGCCGATTTAGCGATTTTATATATTCCACTGTTTTCACATATTTACATCGGAACATTGACTGCGCTTATCGGTGCCCCTTGTTTGATTTGGATGTTATTAACGCAACAGAGAAAAATCTATGATTAGAATTGAAAAACTCACCCAAGCCTATTGCTTAAATGACATCAACTGTGCGCTTCAATCAGGTAAATTGATCGGCATTATGGGTGCCAATGGTGCGGGAAAATCCACTTTATTGAAAACCATTGCAGGTATCTTACCCCTCAAACAAGGGGAAATTTGGTTTGATGATCAGCCATTAAGTAAAATGAATGCAACTGAAAAAAGCCAACACATTGCTTACCTTGCACAAAATACGCAAATTCATTGGGATTTATCCGTTTATGATGTGATTGCGTTAGGCTTGGCAGCTCCGTTGCCAAAAGAAAAAGAGCGGTTAAAAATTCAAGCGTTTTCAGAAAAATTTGCGGTAACTCATTTGCTCGGTAAGCCATTCCAACAACTTTCAGGCGGTGAGAAAGCACGTGTACAACTCGCACGTTGCTGTATTAAAGAATCCCCTGTTTTATTGGTAGATGAGCCGATTGCGCCACTCGACCCTTATTATCAAATTGATATGATGGAACAGCTTAAATCACTCACACCGCAACATACGTGTGTCGTCGCCATTCATCACCTGTCGTTGGCTTATCAATTTTGTGATGAAATTGTTCTATTAGATAGAGGAAAATTGCTAGCTGTCGGTGAAACGAAAGCTGTATTAAATGCGGAGAATTTGGCGAAAGCCTTTCATATTCGTGCTGAGATTGATCCTCTGGAAAAAACTATCTCAAAAATTGAAAAGCAATAAAATAAAAGCACTTAGCGATTCACTAAGTGCTTTTTTATAGAAATGAATTACGGCTGGATTTCTGAATCTACAAAGAAATAAGCAATTTCTCGTTTTGCGCTGTCAACGCTATCAGAACCATGAACAGAATTTTCACGCTGACTTAACGCGAAGTCTTTACGGATAGTTCCTTCTGCCGCCTCAGCTGGATTCGTTGAACCAATCAAAGTACGGTAATCTTTTACGGCATTTTCTTTTTCCAATACAGAAACCACTATCGGACCAGAGAGCATATACTCCACCAACGGCTCAAAAAACGGTTTGCCTTGGTGTTCCGCATAGAAACCTTCCGCTTGTTCCTTGGTTAATTTCACCATTTTAAGTGCAACAACACGAAATCCTTGTGATTCAAAACGCCCTAAAATAGCACCAATTAAATGACGCTTTACTGCATCGGGTTTGATAATCGAAAAAGTACGTTCTACCATAAAATCCTACTTAACTTGCTTTCGTTACTAATAAATTTGCTAAAGTTTTCACACCAATTCCGGTTGCACCTACCGCCCATAAATCACTACCTGATTTACGATAAGTAGCCGAACAGTCAATATGCAACCAACGTTGTTGATAGTTCTTCACAAAATACGATAAAAATGCCGTTGCAGTACTTGCCCCTGCCACAACTGGTGCTGTACCCGTATTTGCAATATCCGCAAAAGAAGAAGTGATTTGGCTACGATGGAACGCTTCAAAAGGTAAACGCCAGAACGGTTCATTTTCTTCTTTCGCGGCTTGGAATAAGCTATTTACCAACGAATCATCCATAGAAAGCACGCTGTGGTAATCATTACCCACTGCCACTTTCGCCGCACCAGTTAAGGTTGCACAATCGACAATAAATTGTGGATTTTGGCTATCGGCCTCAATTAAACCGTCTGCTAACACTAAACGCCCTTCCGCATCAGTATTTAAAATCTCAGCAGTTACACCATTTTTATAGGTAATGATATCACCCAATTTAAACGCATTACCGCTCACCAAGTTTTCTGCACAGCATAGATAGAGTTTTACACGTTGATTTAAACCGTGCGCAATTGCAAACCCTAACGCTCCTGTTAATAACGCAGCACCACCCATATCGGTACGCATGGTGCTCATGCCATCACTTGGTTTGATGCTATAACCGCCACTATCAAAAGTAATACCTTTACCGACCAAACACGCTAATACCGGCGCATTAGGATCATTGGTCGGGTTAAAATCTAATTGCAACATAGCTGGTGGATTAATAGAACCACGACCCACCGTAAAGATCCCGTGATAACCTTGCTCTTTTAATGCTTCACCAGAAATGATTTGAAAACTGACCGCACTTTTATCGGCATAACTTTCGGCTTGTTTAGAAATAAACTCAGCCGCGCGTTCAGCTAATTTAACCGGCGTAAGGGTTTGTGCCGGCTCATTAATAATTCCACGCACAAAATCACCGCACTCGATACGAGCTAATAATTCATCTTGTGGCTCATCCTCTAAATGAGGAAACTCAATCGAATAATCTTGCTTCGCCGTGTAAAAACCTTGATAAAATGCCCAGCAATTTTCTAATTCCCATGCATCACCCATAAGTTCAACGTCTTTAATGCCTTGTCCACGTAACTTGCGTGCGGCTTTTTGCACTAAAACAAGGTTCGATTTTTCATCATCTTTAAGGTGAATAATAGCTTGATCTTGCTTAAAACTTAAAATGGCATTTTTGCCCCAACTCTCCGAAGCGGGAGCCGTTGATAATGTAATTTGCATGTGGTTCTTCTCCTTTATTTATCTATTATTCTCTAAGTACCATTTTACCGTCTGACGAAGTCCTTGTTCAAAGGTTATTTGCGGTTGCCAACCTAATTCTGCATGAATTTTAGAACAATCCAATGAATATCGTACATCGTGACCAGGTCGGTCTTTTACAAAAGTAATTAAATCTTCGTAATACTTAATGTGAATAGGCTTATTTGGTGCAAGTTCTTCGAGTAATTGGCAAATTGTTTTAACCACTTCAAGGTTTGTTTTTTCACAATTTCCACCGATATTATAGCTTTCCCCGACTCGACCTTTTGTTAAAACTAAATATAAGGCTTGAACATGATCTTCCACAAATAACCAATCACGAATCTGCTGCCCATCACCATAAATTGGCAAAGGCTTTCCCATCACAGCATTTGAAATCATTAAAGGGATAAGCTTTTCAGCGTGTTGATAAGCCCCATAGTTATTGGAACTGTTTGTGATAATCACCGGCAAACCATACGTGCGATGCCAAGCACGCACCAAATGATCACTCGCCGCTTTTGAGGCTGAATAAGGACTACTCGGATGATAAGGGGAATGTTCGGTAAAGGCTGATTCGGAAAGGGATAAATCCCCATACACTTCATCTGTAGAAATATGGTGGAATCGAAAGGCAGATTTTTTAGCTTCGTCTAAGGTGTGCCAATAATTCTTAGCAACCTCTAACAATGTATAAGTACCCACAATATTGGTTTGAATAAAATCAGCCGCTCCTGTAATAGAACGATCAACATGACTTTCTGCCGCCAAATGCATCACCGCATCCGGCTGATATTTCTCGAAAACGCTTTCTATCTCTTTAAGATCACAGATATCAACTTTTTCAAAAGCATAACGAGGATTATTTTCCACCTCTTTCAAAGCTGATTGATTTGCAGCATAGGTCAGCTTATCAACATTGATAACAGAATCTTGAGTCTGATTAATGATATATCGAATAAGGGCGGAACCGATGAAGCCGGAACCGCCGGTGATGAGGATGCGTTTCACTAATAAGCTCCAGTTTTCTTCCAAACAACTTTCACTGTTTTAAGTAAAATCACAATATCATTCCATAAAGACCAGTTTTTAGCATACCAGGTATCAAAATAAACTCGTGTATCATAGCTCACGTTATTTCGCCCACTCACTTGCCACAAGCCTGTCATCCCTGGTTTAGCCATAAGGTAATAATCTACATCTTCTTGATAGTAAGGTAATTCCTCTTTTACAATTGGACGGGGGCCAACTAAACTCATCTCACCTTTTAGTACATTCCAAAGTTGCGGTAGTTCATCTAGGCTTCTCGCTCTTAACCATCTGCCTATTGGTGTAATGCGTGGATCATCTTTAAGTTTGAAATCTTTTTCCCATTCCAATCTTGCACTTTCATCCGTGGCTAAAATCTTTTCTAACACCTCATCTGAATTATTTACCATTGTTCTAAACTTCAAGCATTTGAATTCCTTTTTATACTGCCCAATTCTTGGATGTCCATAAATAAAACTTCCACCATCTCTTTTAATTATAAAATAGAGAGGAATGCAGAATGGTAAGAGCAAAAGCAGAAGAAAAGATGCTGCGAATATATCAAAGAGCCGCTTCATTATTTTAGATGAGCGTTTGGCTAAATTATTATTCACCCTAAAAAGTACCATTTCTTGGCTGAATAAAAAGGACATATCTGTACCATAGAGCGGAATACCGCGAAAGTCAGGAATGACAGAGATCGATCGACAACCTTTACGAATTAAATAACGCAGCCAAAAATCTTGCTTAACCTTATTTTCTTCATCAATCGCTAAAATAAACTGAGTAAATTCTGGTGAGACTAATTTCATGAGTAATTCAGGGTTGTGTCGCATAACGGGAATACCTTCGATGAACTCTGAATCATAATCCTCTGTTGTCACAAATAATTTAATATCAAACCCTAAATAAGACTCATTATTTAATGCATCAAAAACTTCTTTTGCATTACGCCCATTACCAATAATAATAGTTTCTTTCAGATACATACCTGTTTTGATTAATAGCTTCTTCACCATAACTCGAGCAAATGGCAGCAAGATAAAAATACAACACCAAGTAACAGACCAGAAATATCGAGAAACATAAAGGCGAGAAAATGCCACGATAGCAAGCTCAATAATAAACAGAATAACTAATGTTCTAAAAATCTCTTTTAACTCAAACCAAAATGGTTTTCGATATGTGTAATGACGCAACCGTATCCAAAACCATAACACGCCAACGATGGATATGCAGGCATGAATCAACACATAAATATCAAATTCTTCTAACGGGAAATAAAAATGACCGTTTCGTGCAATATCTAACACGTCATAAGCAATAAATAACGAGCTAAATAACACTAACAAATCCGTCATTAAAAGGATAAATTTACACCATGTAATTCTATTCATGATTACCCCTTACCTTAAAAATTTCCGTTTTAACAGATTAAGCCCTTTTTTAATCAAATTCTCACCATCTAAATTTACAACAGGAAGATATTTCACATTTAGTTGATTATACAGAATCCAAACATTAAACAAACGTTCTGCAATAAACCCAAAGACTCTTTTTTGATAATTATCATACTGAGTAATATCTATGCGCTGCTCTAATTCAAACAATATAGAGAAAAGCCAGTGACAGTATTCTGATGCTTTTTCTGATGACATCACAAACATATTATAGAGATGTAGTTTACGGCCTTGCATCACGGCATCAAAACTCTCTAAATATTCAGGTTGCAATTCAGTGATGACGTCTCTTGTGAGATCAAGATCTTTGATATGATGTGCATGTTGGTAATGAGAGTAAATTGATTCGATAAAATAATTCCGTTTTCGCGGTAAAATCACATCGTATTTATCTAAAATGGTTAACAGTTCTGACTCTGAAGCAATTCTTTTTTTCTTCAAATGTAATCCTTTACCCGCGAAATAACGACGATAATGTACTAAGCCAATATATTGATTATTTTCAAACACACTGTTTTTCCAAGCCCAATAAAGCCCAGTTAACTCACAAAAACTACTGTTTTTCTCAGCGATACTTACACCTGAATTATCTTGGTAAAAGTCCTTAGTTTTTAGACCATTTGTAATCTTGCCCCCTACAAACAGCGGACGATAACATGCTGAATGAGGGAATTCATAGTCTTTATGCGTAATCACTAATACAGTAAGTTTTTGCATGTTATTTTAAGTAATCCTTGTGATGTGAGAAGTCCCCCATTATGCCATGAAAGATTCCTCTGATAGCAATGCTTAATTTGGAAAAACTCGGTTTGGTCAATGAATAAAACCATAAGGTTTTAAATATAAATGCAAAAACATGTAAATAACCACTGTACTTTTTGTGATTAGAAATAGCATTTCTACACATGCAATAAAGCTTCAACTTTGATGGAGTATCATTAAAATGTAATTTATTGAAAAACATTGGCATACCTAATGATTCATCCTTAGGATGATAGAAGTAAGCATCCACGATAGACGCAATTTCTACCCCATACTTTTTCATTCTTGCCGTGTATTCCATGTCATCCCCCCAAATAAAATACTCTTTTAAAGGGAAGCCAACTTTTTCAACCACTTTCGATGAAAGCAGAATACCGTTAAATGGAATAACAATACCGTCTATTTTTTCTTTGATTTCTAAAGCTTTCAGATCAGCTAACGTATCTAATCTTTTCAAGGTTGAAGGTAATCGCATTGGAAAACAAAATTTATTTGGTTGTTTAATATCAAGGACCAATGGGCCTAAATAATTATTTTCTGTCGCGAATGGGAATAAACTCGCTAAACAATCATTCGCAGGCATCCCATCATCATCCATCAACCAAATATAATCAAAACCTTGTTCAAACGCATACTTGATCCCTTCATGAAATCCACCTGCACCGCCCATATTTTCGGGCAAAGTGATCAAAGTAAAAGTATCATTATTTGTCCAACCATGTTCACCTAAAAAATCAGCAGTGCCATCAGTACTGGCATTATCAATCACTACAATATGAGATAACGAATGTGTTTGGGCTTTTAGTGCATTTAAACAATTTAATAATAATGCTTTGCGGTTAAACGTCACAACCACTGCACAAATTGATTTTTCAGTATGCATAATTGACTCAATTTTATTTAAACAAAAGCCATACACGAAATCGTATATGGCTTGATGATAGACTCGCTATACTTAATCCATATTCACATAGAATGGTTTAAGTGCGGTCTGTTTTTCTAACGATTCTTTCACAACATCAGCTGTTTCTAAGGCCTCTTTAATCGTCACATCCATATCTAAATAACGATAAGTACCTAAACGACCAACGAAAGTCACTTGTGTCTCTTTATTTGCCTTTTCTACATATTGTTGTAAAAGTGCTTTATCTTTCACTAAACGAATCGGGTAATACGGAATATCATTTTCACCACACAGACGACTAAATTCACGATAACAAATTGTTTTCTCGTGTTGTTCCCATGGTGCAAAGTGTTTATGTTCTGAAATACGAGTATATGGTACCTCTTCATCACCATAGTTCATTACCGCATTACCTTGGAAATCGCCTTCATCACGGAATGCCTCGAAATCTAAGGTGCGATAACCTAGGCGACCTAATTCAAATCCGAAGTACGCATCTAAAGGACCAGACCAGAAAATGTGATCAAATTCTGCTTTCATTGATTCAGCAAATGGCGTATTTAAACGCACTTCAATATTTTCATGATCTAAAATCGCTTCTACAATTTGTGTATAACCGTTTTTCGGCATACCTTGGAATTTATGTGCGAAGTAGTTATCGTCATAGTTAAAACGCACAGGTAAGCGTTTTAAAATGCTTGCCGGTAACTCTTTTGGCTCAACACCCCATTGTTTTTTAGTGTAACCATAGAAGAAAGCTTTATACAAATCCTTACCTACAAAACGCATTGCTTGCTCTTCAAAGGTTTGTGGATCAGTAATAGACAAATCTGCTTGTGCTTCAATTAACGCTTTTGCTTCTTTCGGTGAACACGTTTTGCCAAAGAATTGGTTAATCGTATGCAAATTAATTGGGAGAGAATAAACCGCACCTTGGCTAATCGTTTTTACGCGATTAACAAATGGCATAAACTCACCAAAGTTGTTCACATAATTCCATACTCGCTCATTATCAGTATGGAAAATATGTGGGCCATAAACATGCACCATTACATTTGTTTCAGCATCACGTTCAGAGTGACAGTTACCTGCCACATGGCTACGAGAATCGATAACAACCGTTTTATAACCTTTCTCTGCTAATTCGCGAGCGATAACGGCGTTGGAGAAACCTGCGCCTACTAGTAAGAATTTTTTCATAAATACCAATCCTATATTATTCTTTAAAATATTTAGTTCTTAGACTCATAAAAGGTTTTTCGATAGAGTAAAATGATAAGGCCGCCATCACAATAATAAATGGTAATCTAATTAAATTATTCCCTATACTTTCCGCTAAGTTAGTTGGTTCTGACAAACCTAACAGATCCGATATAATCATAGCTACAGGAAGGTGCAAAAGATAAATAGAAAAGCTCAAACCACCTAACCAAGCAAAAAACTTACTTACTCCTGCCCCTAATTTATTTGAAGGAATCTCAATCATTAAATAGGAAACAATTATAATTCCGTAAAAAACAGCCTCCAGAGGAAAATCAATAACTGAAGATAAAAATTTATTCTGCTCTGCAGGAATATTATACTTTAGAATAAATGTCAAACTTACTATAGATAAAATAATTAGAGAAAGAAGAATTAGTCTATTTTTGGTAAATACTTTCTCTATATATAACACACCAAACAATATACCAATAATAAATTGGTCAATCCTCCCTACTATTGAATGATACAAATTATAATAAATCCATCTATCATTAAGAAAAACAATCATTCCTCTAAACATCATCATCATTAAAATAAGTAAAAAGAGATATTTCTTACCATATTTGGTATAAAAAGAAATTAAAAATGGAAATAACAAGTAAAATTGAAATTCAACAGCTATAGTCCAAATAGGGCCTGAAGGAAAATATTCCTGCCCCCACCCTGTATCAGGATTCCCTGTATTCAACTGAAGAGTAAATACTCTTAAAATATCTAAAGGGGATGAGTTAGCTCTATTTACAGTTATCACAGCAAAAATAACCAAAGTAAGTAAAGGAAAAATCCTTAACACTCTATTATAAATAAATTTCCAATAAACTATTTGCTTCTCTCCTGCTGCACAAATTAAGGTAAATAGAAAAGCACTTAAAACTAGAAAAAGACTAACACCTGTATGCCCATGTTCAACCCAAACTCTAGCAAACTTCTCAAATATATTTGAAGAAGTAAAGCTAGAGAAGTTAATTCCTTTGAAATGAAAAAAAACAACCAATATGGCTGCAAAAAATCTTAGATGATCCAATCTTGATAGGTATATAAAATTCTTAGATTTCATATTAATCTCACATCAATAAAAATCTTTTAATAAAACCATATTTATTTGATAACAATTTGGCGTAATAACTAAGCTTAATTCCACTCAACTTATATTTTTTCCATAGCATGATCACTAACTTATCAACTTTAGAGAAACAAACATCTTTATTACAATCATATACTTCATCAATAAAGGATGAGTTAAGGATTTCATTTAGAATATTGTCCCTTAGTTTAATATTTTTTTCATGCCATAGATAATAAAATAGACAACCTCTTATTTTAATATAAAGCCAATGAGATAAAAAAGCCTGCTCAAACTCGTTAAGTGGATAGGTAGAAAACATTTTCAATTGAGTTGATATAACAGACTTTTCATAATCCCAATATTTTTCATCATATTTATTAGTTGCTGAAGATGCATGAGGAATATAATGATACAATCTTTGTCTAATTGTTCTTATCCATCTACAATGCTTTAAGTAATCAGAAATAAATAAAGCATCCTCCCCTAGTTTTAAGGTTGTATCAAATTTAATATTATTATCAATTAAAATTTCTCTTTTAAAGAGTTTATTTACAGAAAAATTAGTATATTGAACATAATTATACATACTTGGCTTAGATAAAAAGGATCTAATATCCATGTAACCATCTGATACTGGGAACCACTGTTCATCAATGCTACAAACAACAAGATCAGAGTTTCTTATATTTTTTATCAAAGAATAGAGAAAATTATTTTCAACAAAGTCATCAGCATCGTGAAAAACAATATATTTTCCACAAGCAATCTCAATTCCTTTATTTCTAGCTGCTGACACCCCAAGATTTTCCTGGGTGAAGAACTTTATTCTTTTATCTTGAGAGTATTCTTTTTCTAAATGAGAATAATCTTTTTTACTTCCATCATTAATAAGCAGCACTTCAAAATTTATAAAGCTTTGCTCTAGAATAGAATCTAGAGCCTTTCTTAGCATAAGATGAGGTGTATTGTAAAACGGTATTATAATAGATACATCAACTAACATATAATTACACTCCCTCAAAAATATTAATTTTTCTCTTTTTATCTCTAAGCGTTTGGATTTTACCCACTATGCCATACCCAAAGAAACTAACTTTTCTTAAAAACTTAACTGCCCCATTTTCTATACTATTATAATAATCAGGATAATTCTCTTTTAATTCTCTATCAAAGGCAATTAGCGCATCTTTATGCTCTTTAGTACCATTTAAGGCAAAAAAGAATATATATTGCCACTCACATACCCAATGTAATCTTTCTTTAAAAATCTTTTTAGTTCTCTCTGAAGTTATATTTTTCTTTTCATAATCTAACATTACCGATAACATTTTGAGATGATCTCGCCAATTTTTTCGAACGCCCTCTATGCTCATACTTTGACCATTTCTAGCTAATCGATAGTAGTAAATAGGTAATTCGTAATAGGAGAAGGTCTTGCAAAACCCCATCACTTTCAACACAAATTCAACATCAGTATAGAAACATTTCTCCGTGATAGTAACATGATTATTTTTTAAAATATCTAATTTCACAGTTACAGTATGCATCGCAGGACAAAATAAAGGTATTTCAGAGATTAAAATATCTTTTCTCCAAGGGATATCCCACCCTGAGGATAGTGTTCTTAAAATAGCCCCATTCTTATCGGAAAAAGTTGTGAAAGGAGAATGAATCAGATCTGCATTTGTATTTTTGAGATAGAGAATAAAATCATCTAAATTTTCATGAGAGAAATAATCATCACCATCTAATTGTTTAAAATACTTACCCGTGCCAATCTCAATTCCTTTATTTAATGTTGATCCCCAACCACCATTTTCCTTTTTAACTAATTTAAAAGTATTAGGGTATCTTTCTTCATATTGTTTAGCTATCTCAGCAGTATCATCTTTAGAACCATCATCAACTATTAAGACTTCAAGCTCATCCTTATACATAGAATTAGTAAATGGTTCTAATGCCTCATCTAAATATTTAGAAACGTTATATGCAGCAATAGATACAGTTAAAATTTTTTGGTTCATTACGTCCTCACTTTAAATAGTTTTCAATATACCTATACGAAACTTTAAAAAATAGCCATTATTATAATACTCAATATATTAATTGCCTTAAACTTAGCTAACTAATATTAGCTATTCTGAATATAACGGAATAACATCTTCTGCCTTCCCCATTGCCTTTACGATACCTCTATCAATCCAAATAACATTCTGACAAAGCTCTTTTACCTGTTCAATAGAATGCGAAACAAATAAAAGTGTTGTTCCATCTGAAAGCATTTTCTCCATACGAAGCTTACATTTTTCTTGGAATGCAGCATCACCTACAGCCAATACTTCATCCACAATTAAGATTTCAGGCTTCACTATCGTTGCAACAGCAAAACCTAATCGAGCCGCCATCCCTGATGAAAAGTTTTTAAGCGGCACATCCACAAAATCTTGCAATTCAGCGAACTCAATAATTTCATCAAAATGTTGCTCCATAAAAGCTTTCTTATGTCCTAGCAATGCACCATTTAGATAAATATTTTCTCTTGCAGTGAGCTCACCATCAAACCCGGCTCCTAGCTCAATCAATGGTGCAATATTACCATGCACTTCTACTGTACCTTTATAGGGTTTTAGAATGCCGCAGATCAATTTTAAAAGGGTCGACTTGCCAGAACCATTGGTACCAATTAAACCCCAAGACTCACCTCTCTTCACTTCAAGATTAACGTCTTTTAATGCTAAAAACTCTTGGAACATAAGTTCCCCCTTTAGCATCTTAATCACATACTCTTTTAAGCCATTATATTGTTCGGTTGCTTTATTAAAACGCACCGTAGCATTAGTGACTTTAATTACTGTTTCTTTATTCATTAGATATATAAAATAAATTCGTCTTGTTTTTTATTAAAATACCAAGCCCCAAGGACAAGAACCAAAATAGCCGTACCAAAACCGATTAGAATCGAATCAGTCTGTGGAAATTTTGCATGTAAGACAATATCTCTGAATTGCTCAATATAGCCATACATTGGATTTGCATTTTTGTATAAGTCTTGGTATTCCTCCGGAATGATCGATACGGGGTAGAATAATGGAGTGAGGTACATCCACATTGAAATAAATACGCCCCATAAATATTGAATATCACGGAAAAAAACTGTAATTGCAGAAAGCCATAAACCAAGTCCTAAACTAAAAATAAATACTTCCAGAATAATGACAGGGAAAAATAAAAGATTCCAAGAAAACTCCGCATCTGTAAAAATCATTACTAACAGCAATGCACCAAGAGAAAAGAGTAAGTTAACTAGAGAGCTTCCTACCTTAGAAACTGTAAAAATATACTTTGGTACATATGTCTTCTTTATTAATGCTGAATTTCCGGTAATGGAACCAACAGACATATTGGTTGCTTCAGTCATAAAGCTAAAAAGAAATTGCCCCGAGATCATATAAAGCGGGAAATTAGGAATATCAAAGCGGAAAAGATTAGAAAAAATAACAACAAGAACCATCATTAACATTAAGGGGTTCAAAATACTCCACAGATACCCTAAATAACTACGACGATACTTAAGTTTTACGTCTCTTATAATTAGCTGTTTTAAAAGCTCATCAAAAGCAAAAAATCGACGAAACTTTCCTACAAATTTACTTAGCATAATCTAGCCCTATCTATAATCGGATTTCGATTATACACGAATTAAATACAATATACACATACAAAAAGTGCGGTCAAAAATGACCGCACTTTTCTTGTTCAACAACTTGAATTCTGTTGTTTATCATTATGCATAATACATCTCAAACTCAACCGGATGTGGTGTCATATTTAAACGTTCTACCTCTTTACGTTTAATATTAATAAATGCTTCGATAAAGTCTTTAGCAAACACACCACCCTGCGTTAAGAACTCATAGTCTTTTTCTAATGAATTCAATGCTTCTTCTAGTGAGCTCGCTACCGCTGGAATATCTTTTAATTCTTCAGGTGGAAGATCGTAAAGATTTTTATCCATTGCATCGCCTGGGTGGATTTTGTTCACTACGCCATCAAGACCTGCCATTAATAATGCCGCGAATGCAAGATATGGGTTTGCCAGTGGATCTGGGAAGCGCGCTTCAATACGGATCGCTTTCGGACTAGTTACTGCCGGAATACGAATTGACGCAGAACGGTTACTTGCAGAGTAAGCCAATAATACAGGTGCTTCAAAACCAGGCACTAAACGTTTGTATGAGTTAGTACTTGGGTTGGTGAAAGCATTTAATGCTTTAGCATGCTTAATGATACCGCCGATGTAATAAAGTGCGGTTTCAGAAAGACCGGCATATTTATCACCTTGGAAAATGTTTTTACCATCTTTGCTTAATGACATATTGCAGTGCATACCTGAACCATTATCACCTGTGATTGGTTTTGGCATAAAGCAAGCGGTTTTACCGTGTTCTAATGCAACGTTTTGTACCACGTATTTATAGATTTGCGTTTCATCTGCTTTTAAAGTTAAGCTATTGAATTTCGTTGCAATTTCGTTTTGGCCCGCGGTTGCCACTTCATGGTGGTGAGCTTCGATGACTAAGCCCATTTCTTCTAAAATCAAACACATTTCAGAACGAATATCGTGTGCCGTATCAATTGGTGCCACCGCACAATAACCACCTTTTTTCAATGGACGATAAGCATTGTTACCACCTTCATATTTTTTGTTGGTGTTCCAAGCAGCTTCAATATCATCAATGGCGAAAGAACCGCGGTTCATTGATACATCAAAACGTACATCATCAAATAAGAAGAACTCAGGTTCTGGACCAAAGAATGCCTGATCTGCAACGCCTGTTGAACGCATATAGTTTTCTGCTCGAATAGCAATTGAACGCGGATCACGATCATAGCTTTGCATGGTTGTTGGCTCATAAACACTACAACGAATTGAAAGTGTTGGGATCTGCGCAAATGGATCGACTACCGCAGTCTCAGCGATTGGCATTAAAAGCATATCGGCTTTGTTAATGGTTTTCCAACCTTCAACAGAAGAGCCATCGAACATTTTGCCATCTTCAAACATATCTTCATCGACAAGGCTAACCGGGATAGAAACACCGTGTTCTTTACCTTTAATGTCAGTGAAACGAAGTAGTGCGAATTTAATATCGTTCTCTTCGATCAGTTTGAATACGTTGGCAATTGCATTTGCATTTGGCATAAGGAGTCCTCTATTTTGCTATGTGTATAATCTTTAATAAAATTAAAAGAGCATTATAACGCAATCGCTTGCCTTTTTCATAAGATTTATTTTATGTCTTGGCATAGCAGAGCAGCGAAATATCGTGTATAATTTTTGCCCTTTCGAGATTCTTGTAGAGTGGGTTTACTCACTAATTCAAACTACTTGGACTATTCGGTGGCATAAAAATTCCACCCTACAAAACTTAAACTTTAAGAACGTAATAAATGAAAAACGACATTGATATTAATAAATTGCGCAATATCGCAATTATCGCTCACGTTGACCATGGTAAAACCACCCTCGTTGACAAACTCCTTCAACAATCCGGTACATTTGAATCAACTCGTGGTGATGTTGATGAACGCGTAATGGACTCAAACGATCTTGAAAAAGAACGTGGTATTACCATTCTTGCAAAAAATACCGCAATTAACTGGAATGGTTATCGCATTAACATCGTAGATACCCCAGGACACGCCGACTTCGGTGGTGAAGTAGAACGTGTACTTTCTATGGTGGATTCTGTACTTTTAGTGGTAGATGCCTTTGACGGTCCAATGCCACAAACACGTTTCGTGACACAAAAAGCCTTTGCTCATGGTTTAAAGCCAATCGTAGTTATCAACAAAGTTGACCGTCCAGGCGCACGTCCTGATTGGGTGGTGGATCAAGTTTTCGATTTATTCGTTAACCTTGGCGCAACCGATGAGCAATTAGACTTCCCTATTATCTATGCTTCTGCATTAAATGGCGTCGCAGGTCTTGAACACGAAGATTTAGCGGAAGATATGACCCCATTATTTGAAGCGATCGTTCAACACGTTGAACCACCAAAAGTGGAACTTGATGCGCCATTCCAAATGCAAATTTCCCAATTAGACTATAACAGCTATGTGGGTGTTATTGGTATCGGGCGTATCAAACGTGGCTCAATCAAACCAAATCAACCTGTAACGATCATTGATGGTGAAGGTAAAACTCGCCAAGGCCGTGTCGGTCAAGTATTAGGCCACCTTGGTTTACAACGTTATGAAGAAGATGTTGCTTACGCAGGCGACATCATTGCGATTACCGGTTTAGGTGAATTAAATATCTCGGATACTATTTGTGATATCAACGCCGTTGAAGCCTTACCTTCATTAACCGTTGATGAACCAACTGTCACCATGTTCTTCTGTGTAAATACTTCTCCTTTTGCGGGGCAAGAAGGTAAATATGTGACTTCTCGTCAAATTCTTGAACGTTTAAACAAAGAATTAGTTCACAACGTGGCATTACGCGTAGAAGAAACACCAAACCCAGATGAATTCCGTGTTTCTGGCCGTGGTGAATTACACCTTTCTGTATTAATTGAAAATATGCGTCGTGAAGGTTATGAGCTTGCGGTTTCTCGCCCTAAAGTAATCTATCGCGAAATCAACGGTAAAAAACAAGAGCCGTATGAGCAAGTGACTATCGACGTAGAAGAACAGCACCAAGGTTCTGTTATGGAAGCATTAGGTATCCGTAAAGGTGAAGTTCGTGACATGATGCCAGATGGCAAAGGTCGTGTACGTTTAGAATACATCATTCCAAGCCGTGGCTTGATCGGTTTCCGTGGTGAATTCATGACGATGACATCCGGTACAGGTTTACTTTACTCCAGTTTCGATCACTACGATGACATCAAACCAGGTGAAATCGGTCAACGTAAAAACGGTGTATTAATTTCTAATGCAACTGGTAAAGCATTAGCTTATGCGCTATTTGGTTTACAAGAGCGTGGTAAATTAATGATTGAAGCTAACGTAGAAGTTTACGAAGGCCAAATCATCGGTATTCACAGCCGTACAAATGACTTAACTGTTAACTGTTTACAAGGTAAAAAACTCACCAATATGCGTGCATCAGGTAAAGATGATGCTATCGTCTTAACTACGCCGGTGAAATTTACACTTGAACAAGCCATCGAGTTTATCGATGATGACGAGTTAGTGGAAGTGACACCAGAGTCGATCCGTATCCGTAAAAAACTCTTAACGGAAAACGATCGTAAACGTGCAAACCGTACGACAACTAGTACGAGTACTCACTAATTAAAAACGTGCGGAAATTTGACCGCACTTTTAAACAAACAAAAGGCGAACATCATGTTCGCCTTTTTATTTCATGATTAAAACTAGCCTAATCTAACTTTCTCGCCACCGAATTCATCAAGTAAGTTTTCTGTCAGTTTAGATAAAATACCCGTCATTAATACAAAATCAGCATCAAAGCGTTGCACATAATCTTCTTTTAAAATATCCGCATTTTTCTCACGCACGGCATCAGCAAATTTCAAACGTTTGAGCGTGCAATCTTCATTAAACACAAAAGTCAGCGTATCTTCCCATTCCAATGCGAGCTTACTCACCACTTTTTTGCCATCTTGTAAAAGCGCGAGAATCTCTTCATTTTCTAATGGCTGTTTCTTACAACGGATTACACTGTCTTCTTGGCTTCCACGCAATTCAGCCTCTTCTAATGCCACCAACCAATGCGGGATTTTTTCCTGCACAATCCAATCTGTTAAAATGGTCGAAGGTTCATTGGCAAAAGCCAACGGCACAACGGGTAACGAACCAAGTGATTTACGCAATAATGCTAAGGCATCTTCTGCACGTTTACTGGATGCAGCATCGACATGAACAAGGTTGTTCTCCGTATCAATCCATACGGCAGTTTGCTGATTTTTAGTGAATGCACGTGGTAATAAATTCATCACCACATCATCTTTTAACGTTTGTTTTTCCGTTTTCTTCAATTTGCGGTTTTCTTTTTGCTCTAGGCTTTCAATACGTTCATCTAATTCACGTTTCACCACATTCGCCGGCAATATTTTTTCTTCTTTTTTCGCGACCAACAAAATGTGTTTACCGACTGAAAAATGCAATAACTCGCTGCCTCTCAAGGGACTCGCCCAACCGAATTTACTTTGATCTTGTGAGCCACAAGGATAAAATTCACAATCTGACAACTGACGTTGTAATTCATTAAGATCCCAATCTAGGGGCTTAGTCAGCCTATATGACATTAAATTTTTAAACCACATCGTAACACTTCCTTCATAATAGGGTAAAATACGCGACATTGTAGCCCATAAACTCACGGGAAAAAATGATGCAACAGAAATTAATTGCCTTCATTGGTGGTGGCAATATGGCACAAGCCATTGTGCTCGGCCTATTAAAACAAGGTTATCCTGCCGATAAAATTATCGTTAATGATCCTAATGAAGAAAAACGAGCCTTTTTTGCTCAATATGGCGTCGCCGTTTCGACAGATAACGATCAATCCATCACACAATCCCAAGTTGTGTTATTTGCCGTTAAGCCACAAGTTCTTGCCGATGTTTGCAAGCCATTAAGTGCGGTTGATTTCTCTGATAAATTAATCATTTCTATTGCAGCAGGTATTTCTACGGCCCGATTAGCTGAACTCCTTCCAACAGCAAAATCCATTGTTCGCGTGATGCCAAACACACCTGCATTAGTGGGTGAAGGTATGGCTGGCTTATTTGCTGATAAAAACACACCTGAAATTGACCGCACTTTTGCGGAAGATTTACTTTCAGCTGTAGGGAAAACAACTTGGGTGACAAATGAAGCTCAGATGCATGCGGTCACCGCGGCATCTGGTAGTAGCCCGGCCTACTTCTTCCAATTTTTAGAAGCCATGCAACAAGGCCTAATGGAAATGGGCTTAGATGAAAGTCAATCTCGTGAGTTGGTACAACAAGCTATCTTAGGCTCAGCGAAGTTGGTGATTGAAAATCCACAGACTGCGCTTTCCAAGTTACGAGAAAATGTCACCTCAAAAGGCGGCACCACCGCAGCCGCATTAAATGTGTTCAATCAACATCAATTTAACAACATCATTAAACAAGCGATGCAAGCCTGTGTGGCACGCTCACAAGAAATGGAAAAATTATTCTAATGCAAGTTCGTCCTTTTACTTGGCTCGCCTTGAGCTTTTTTGGCTACTACTGTGCCTACGGTGTGTTTCTTCCCCTTTTCCCGGCATGGTTGAAAACGCAATCTTATAGCGAAGAAAGCATCGGCTTATTGCTCGCCTGTGCCTATATTTTCCGCTTCAGCGGCGGTATTTTATTTTCCGGCTTAATCAAACGCGTTTCCCTCTTAGTAAATGGCTTACGTTATTTAGGCGTGGCCAGTGCTATAACAATGGCCTTAATTGGACTAATGTCGCATAATTTCTGGCTCTTGTTTATTGGACTTGCGTTGTATTCCATGGTGAATGCGGCCGGTATGCCGATTGGCGATAGCCTCGCCAGCACGTGGCAACAACAAATTCATTTAGATTACGGCAAAGCACGCTTAATTGGTTCCTTTGCGTTTGTTGTTGGTGTGATGGTATTTGGGTATTTTGTTGGACTCGTGGGTGAGCAATATATTACTTGGATGATCACGGGCATACTCGTTTTTTACTGTATTGTGCAATTACTTCATCCGAACCCAATGCCTCAGGATGAACCCCAAAGTGCGGTCGAAAATTCCGTTGGATTTCTAGACTTACTGAAAAATAAAACCACCCTTCGTTTGTTTATTGCGATTGCACTGATTCAAGGATCGCACGCAGCTTATTACTCATATAGCACCATTTTTTGGACAAATCATGGCCACTCTGTTTCCGATGCAGGCTTATTTTGGGGAATCAGTGTATTAGCTGAAATCGTGGTCTTTTTCTTCTCTACTAGATTATTTAAAAACTGGACCATTACAGCCCTTTTCTATCTCACCGGTATTGCGGCTATCGTGCGTTGGCTCGCTTTCGGTTATGCCGATACCTTTGTTGAAATCGTCCTATTGCAATGTTTTCACAGTCTTACTTATGTCGTTGGCCATTACGCAACCGTGCGTTACATCACCACTCAACCACAAACCCATATTGCGAAATTACAAGGCTTATACAATGCCTTGGCGGGATGTGCAGCCATTGCGATTTTCACTGCACTTTCTGGCGTACTTTATCCAATTTCGCCAGTTTATGCCTTTAGTTTAATGGCTGCCTTTGCCTTCATTGGCTTATTTATCACTCCGCGTGGTGTGAAAGCATTTTTGGTACATAGAGTGTAAACATGAATAATCTCACGCTAGTCGATTTATTCTTGAATGAATATTGGATCGAAAAAGGATTGTCTGAAAACACCGTGCAGTCTTATCGTCTCGATTTGACCGCACTTTGTGATTGGTTGGATAAACAAAATTTATCTCTCGAAACGCTCGAACCCTTAGATCTTCAACAATTTTTAGGCAGCCGTTTAGAGCAAGGTTACAAAGCCACGAGCACTGCACGAATGTTAAGTGCGATGCGGAAATTATTCCAATATTTATATCGTGAAAAGTATCGTACAGATGATCCGAGCGCCGTACTGAGCTCACCTAAATTGCCAAGCCGCTTACCTAAATATTTAACCGAGCAACAAGTCACGGATTTATTAAATACACCTGATGTCGAAATTCCGCTCGAGTTACGCGACAAAGCTATGTTGGAATTGTTGTATGCTACAGGATTACGTGTCACGGAATTGGTCACGCTCACTATTGAGAATATGAATTTACAACAAGGTGTCGTGCGTGTGATTGGTAAAGGTAATAAAGAGCGTATTGTACCAATGGGAGAAGAAGCCGCGTTTTGGGTGCGACAATTCGTACTTTACGGTCGCCCTATTTTGCTCAACGGACAAAGTTCTGATGTTGTCTTTCCAAGTCAACGGGCTCAGCAAATGACTCGCCAAACCTTTTGGCATCGTATAAAGCATTATGCCGTGTTAGCAGGAATCGATACAGATGCACTTTCTCCACACGTTCTCCGTCATGCCTTTGCGACACATTTGGTGAATCACGGTGCGGATCTCCGTGTTGTGCAAATGCTCCTCGGACATAGCGATCTCTCCACCACGCAAATCTATACTCACGTGGCTAAAGAACGCTTGAAACACCTTCATGAAAGATTTCATCCGAGAGGATAAGATCAAAAAGTACGGTCATAATTCATTACGTTTTATGACCGCACTTTAGTCTGAAAACATTACTTCAGTGACAACAATCTCGCCACATTTTGAGCTGTTGAGATTAAATTCTGCTCGCCTTGCTTGAGAATTGTCGGTAAATCACTCAGGCTACGAATAATAGGGAATACCGCGTCAATTCCATGTTCATACACCACTTCATAATCCTCACGTAAACAACCTACGATCTCGATGACTGGCTTATTAAATTGTTTTGCCGTGCGTGCCACACCAATTGGAGTCTTACCTAAGATACTTTGCGCATCCATACGACCTTCGCCAGTAATCACTAAATCAGCATCTTTAACTTGCTCAGCGAGTCTCAAATTATCCAACACAATCTGCACACCCGCTTTGAGTTGCACATTAGGTAAGAGTAATAAACCACCGCCCATACCACCTGCAGCACCTGCACCTAGTTGTTCTTTAATTTGTTTACCACAATCCCGCTCAGCGATTTCGGCAAAATGGGCTAATGCAGCATCGAGTTCCTTCACCATCTCAGGTGTCGCACCTTTTTGAGGGCCAAAAATTGCAGAGGCACCTCGTTCACCACAAAGAGGATTATTCACATCACAAGCCACTTCGATTTGTACGTGTTGCAATCGAGGATCTAAATCAACCAGTTGAATTTCAGCAAGATTAGATAATGCTGCACCACCAAAGCCAATGGAGTGACCTTTTTTATCCAATAAACGTAAGCCTAATGCTTGCAGCATACCCGCACCACCGTCATTTGTGGCACTCCCACCAATTCCTAAAATGATATGTTGTACGCCAAGATCTAGGGCTTGCTTAATCAGCTCACCCGTGCCAAAACTGGTGGTTTGACAAGGATTGCGTTTATCCATCGGGACAAGATGCAATCCCGACGCTGCAGCCATTTCGATGATTGCTGTTTTACCATCACCCGATAAACCAAAAAAGCTTTTTACTTGGTTGCCTAACGGTGCAGTGACTTCTGTCTCAATTAAGCGCCCCTGAGTGGCATCTACCAAAGATTGTACGGTTCCCTCTCCCCCATCTGCCATTGGTAATTTCACATATTCAGCGTTTGGGAAAATACGTTTAAAACCAGTTTCAATCGCATTAGCCACTTCAAGCGCGGTTAAACTTTCTTTAAATGAATCAGGCGCAATGACAATTTTCATATTCTCTCCTTAAACTAACTAAATACACCAAAAATTAAGGTGGACGCAATGGTCATAATTAACCCCACTGCACTTTCATAAGGAATCAATTTTAAGCGTTCTTTCATGTCCATATTTACGCTACCACCAGTTGCATGGAAGAAAGAACCATGTGGCATATGATCGAAAACTGTCGCCCCAGCATGAATCATCGCGGCACCTGCCAGACTACTCACCCCCAACTCTAATAGCGTTGAACTAAACACATTCGAAGCAACAGCAGTACCTGCAGTTGTTGATGCCGTGGCAAGCGACATAAGTGCACCTGAAATTGGTGCCAGGATATAAGAAGGTAAGCCCGAATGTTTTAAGCCTTCAATGAGCACATCTTTCATACCGGAATTGGCAATAATACCGGCTAAAGCTCCTGTACCAAGTAGCATAATCGCCACCGGAGCCATTTTCCCTAAACCGCTAATCGCATAGTTATTGGCTTGGCGAAGCTTGCCCATACATAATGCGCCAATCAGACCACCAAGTGGTAAAGCGATTAAAGGATCGACTTTAATATCGGCTAACGGACGAAGTGCCAGTAAGAAGATGGCAACCAAAGGCGCCACTAGTGCGGTCAAAAATGAGGGTAGATTCTGTGTTTCTACTGCGACAACCTCTTGGGATGAAACGCGCGAACCTTTGTTTCTTAAACGTTTTGCTAAGAAATACGTCAATATTAAGCCAAAAATAGCAGGGATAATCCCAGCCATCATCACTGACGTTAAAGGAAGATGGAATGTGTCTGCCGCCGCGATTGCATTGGGATTAGGTGACATTAAGTTTCCCGCTTTTCCCCCACCAATCATCGCTAAGAGAATCGCGGGTTTTGATAAGTCAGTACGACGAGCAAGTGCTAAGGCGATTGGAGAGACCGTAATCACAGCAACATCAATAAACACACCAACGGCAGTTAAAATTAATGTAGCCAACGCTAACGCTAATAATGCTCTTGTTTCGCCTAACTTGTTTGTAATGGTTTCAGCAATGGTATTAGCCGCACCGGATTCAATCAGTACTCCCGCCAATACCCCTGCTGCGAGAATTCGCATGACTGCGGTAGTGATACCTTGAGCGCCTCCGATCATGAGACTCACGGTTTGAGATAAATCAGCACCGCCAACTAATCCCCCTACTAAAGCCCCGACTAACATACCATAGGCTGGTGAGACTTTTTTCAAAATAAGGAAAATAGCGACGATGAGTGCAATGAGCGCACCTAAGGCTGAAACTGTTGGCATAGCGTCCTCCTGTGGATATGAATATGCAAAAATCTTTCTTATTTATATCAGCAAAAGTAGAGGAATAAAATCTTGTCCGACTTCCACCTACAAAAACGGCTTATGTAAAACACATAAGCCGAAATTGTTACTGAAAATTGACCGCACTTTAGAAAAATAAAATACTTCCCCAAACCACGACAACAATGCAAAGTGCAATGAATACCGCTGCCGAACCTTGGTCTTTGGCTCTCCCAGAAAGCTCATGGCGTTCTGTGCCAATACGATCCACCACCGCTTCAACTGCACTATTTAACAGTTCAACTGCCATCACAAGTAAAACCGATGAAATCATCAAAGCAATTTCAATTTTAGTGTCACCTAGCCAAAATGCGAGCGGAATCAGAATGCACGCAAGAAAACATTCGTGGCGGAATGCAGTTTCATTTTTGAATGCACTCTTTAAGCCTTGTAAAGAATATTTTGTAGAGTTAATTAAATGGGTTAATCCCGTGGTTTTATACATAAAAGTTCCTATGTTGTAATCTATAAACGTTTTGCTTCGATAACGTCGTCTAACTTCGCTAATCTGGCCAGTATTTTACTTAAACTTTCGACATTTTTCAGTTCAATTTCCATATCCATCGTTGCCACTTGTTTTTTGGTGTCCGCACGGCTTGAAACCCCTAACACGCTGATTTTTTCATTTGCAAGCACGGTTGTAATATCGCGTAATAAACCGTTGCGATCACTGGCCACAATGCGAATATTAATATGGAAACCAACCGCATAATTATCTCCCCAAAGGGCTTCCACTACACGTTCCGGATGGGCAGCTTGTAATTCAATAAACTGTTCACAATCGCAACGATGAATTGAAATACCTCGTCCCATCGTAATGTAGCCTGCAATGGCATCACCTGGAATAGGCTGACAACAACGCGCCATATGGTGCATTAAATTACCGACCCCTTCAACGATCACATAACCTTTATTCTGTTGTTGCTCGGCTTTCTGTTGCGCCTTTTGCTGTGCAGTATTCGCGCTTTTACTCGCCACATGGCGGAGAATTTCTTGATCTGCTTCTTCAGCCGTCACTTTGATCAATCGGCTTTGCAAGAAATTCATCAACTGATTTAAGCGAATATCTCCGCTACCAATGCCCGCGTATAAATCTTCGAGATTTCTTAAGTTATAACGAGGCAAGGCAAGCTGCTCAACCTGTTTCAAACTGATATTCAAACGAGCAAGTTCATTATCTAACTGCTCTTTACCAGCTGGAACGTTTTTATCACGATCTTGTTTCTTAAACCACGCTTGGATTTTTGCACGCGCTTTTGAGGTATGGGTAAAGCCTAAGTTCGGATTGACCCAATCTCGGCTTGGGTTAGGATTTTTCTGCGTGATGATATCCACTTGCTCACCCATTTGCAGGTGATAAGTGAATGGCACAATACGTCCCCCAACTTTCGCCCCGATACAACGGTGGCCAATCTCACTGTGAATCGCATAAGCAAAATCGAGAGGGGTTGATCCCGCGGGTAAATCAACCACTTCACCTTTCGGGGTAAACACATATACGCGATCATCAAAGACTTGGCTACGTAATTCAGCCATCACTTCGCCAGAATCTGTAATATCATCTTGCCATGCAAGTAATTTACGTAACCAAGTGATTTTTTCTTCGTAAGCGGAAAGGCTACCTGTCGTGCCCTCTTTGTATTTCCAGTGAGCCGCTACACCAAGCTCCGCATCATCATGCATTTGCTGAGTACGAATTTGCACTTCAATGGGCTTACCACCTTTGCCTAACACCACAGTATGAATGGATTGATAGCCATTTGGTTTCGGGTTGGCGACATAATCATCAAATTCTTTTGGCAAGTGTTTGAAATGCGTGTGGACGATACCGAGCGCCGTATAACAATCTTGCAATTTCTGCACGATCACCCTAACCGCTCTGACATCATATAAGCCACTGAACTCCAAATGTTTCTTCTGCATTTTTCGCCAGATGCTATAAATATGTTTAGGACGTCCGTAAACCTCAACCTGGTCGATATTTTCTTTTAAATAACCGGTTAACTCTGTGACAAAATCTGCAATATACTGCTCACGATCTAAGCGGCGCTCATGTAATAATTTGGCAATATTTCGATATTGTTCTGGATGCAAATAACGGAAGCAGTAATCTTCAAGCTCCCATTTCAATTGACCGATCCCTAAACGGTTGGCTAATGGGGCATAAATATTGGAACATTCTTTGGCAGCCAATACCTTTTCTTCTTCACAAAAGTGATTTTCCGCATTACGAAGAAACGTAATACGTTCAGCAAGTTTAATGATCACGCAACGGAAATCGTCCACCATCGCAAGGAGCATACGGCGCACATTATCCACTTGAGACGCATTGGCAGAATGGCTGGCGTTGAGCTGACGGATATTATCCATCTCCTCCACACCTTTAAGCAGTTTGGTGATTTTAGGACCAAAATATTCCTGAATTTGCTCCCAATCGACAATTTTATTTGCTACTAAGGGGAATAGCATAGCGGTGAGTAAGCTTTCGCTGTCCATATTCATTTCATGCAGAATTTCCACCATTTCCACGCCGGATTGCAATGTGAGGATTGCATTCTCCATTTGATCGGCATGTTCAGCTATTTTGGCTTGGGCATAATACCATGCATCAATCAGAGACTTTTCTACGGGGGCAGCAAGTTTAAGGCTCGAACACCATTGTTCGATCTCAAAATCATGTGGATTTGATAAGTGAGAACCACGAACTGCAACCATAATACCCCCTTGTTGATGAATATGGCTCGGCAACATCCTGTCAGCCGAGTTGTCTTTTTAAGACAACAAAAAAGTCTGACTATTCTATCAGAATTTACACCTTATTTGATAAATAATGTCACCGACTCCAAATGACTGGTATGTGGGAACATATCAATCATGGCGGTTTTTATAATGCGGTAGCCAAAAGCGCGAAGAATCTCAGCATCCCGTACTAAGGTTGCGGGATTGCAAGATACATAAAGAATGCTTTCTGCACCCAGCTCACATAACGCATTCAGTGCAAAAGCGGCGCCACTGCGAGGCGGATCGAGAAGAATTTTATTGAAATGTTGTTTTGCCCAAAGTTGTTCTAAAAAAGCTTGGTCTAAATCGGCTTGATAAAATTCAACATTCTCAAGATGGTTAAACTGCGCATTCGCTTGGGCTTTTTTCACCATATCAAAAACCCCTTCAATTCCAACCGCACTTTTCACGCGTTTGGCTAAAGGCAATGTGAAATTGCCCATGCCGCAGAATAAATCTAAGACATGATCATTCTGACTCAAATCAAGCCAATCTAAAGCAGTCTCAACCATTTGCTGATTTAGGCGGGTATTCACTTGAATAAAATCGCGGATATCAAAAGATAAACGAATATCGTCCAGAGAATAATAAGGCATTTCACCATGCACAAGTTGGATATTTTGATCATCTTGCAGGAATAAATTCACAGCATTTACGCGTGCAAACTCGAGCAACAAAGTGCGGTCAGTTTCGGCTAAATTTCCTTTATAGCGTAACAACATGGCTACGCCATTATCCGCTGAAACTAATTCAATATGCCCTAATTGTTTCGGGGTTGAATATTGAGCCCAAAGTACGCTCAATTTGGGGATAAGATGATTAATCGCAGGCTCTGCGACTAAGCATTGCTGAATACTCACTAACTGATTGGAGTTTTTCTGACGAAATCCCATTTCAACAGTTTTATTTTTAGCACTCCACAGCAAACTTAATCGTACACGACGACGATAGCCCCATTGTTCGCCACAAATCATTGGCATTAATTGAATAGGCTCTGCTTGCAGTTTACTTAATCGAGAAAAAAGGGCTTTTTCTTTGGCTTTACGCTGCATTTCCACAGGAATATGTTGGCCTTGACAACCACCACAACGTCCATAATAACGACATTGAGGCTCAACACGCTGACTACTCTTTTGTAGCCACTTTTGTGCAGTGGCTAAACCATATTGACGCTTTTCATCAGTCACTACCGCTTCCACTTTTTCCGTTGGCAAGGCATTTTCAATAAACCAGGTTTTACCTTGAATTTTTGCAACACCCAACCCTTGATAATCTAAATCCTGAATTTCAGCGACAACTTTTTGGGTGGTTTTCTGTTTTTTTAGTGGAGCGTAAAGTAAAGCCATGATGGTGTATTAATCTGTTTGTATTAAAGAAAGGGACTATTTTAAATAAAGTACGTTTTGCGTAAATAACTCTCGACTTTTCAGCGGCTTATCGCCTAAATAAGGTTTAAGTGCAATTCGAGTAAAGCGCTTTGCTGCTTGCAAGATGGACTCATCGGTGAATTCCAAACGGTCAAAAGCAAGCAAATCTCGGCCATAAAAGGTCAAGTTATCTTTCACTAACGAGGCGATAAACCCCTTTTCCGCACGATATTGGTAAGTCATCGATTCATCTACTGGTAAACCTGATCCTGCACAATGCAGAAAATCAATGCCATAACCTAAGATTTTAAGTAAATGAAATTCAAATAGACGTAATGTGGGCTCAACCTGCGGTTGAGTAGCTAAGCCTGTTAAGCACTGTAGATAATGCTGAAAAAGTTGTGGATTGGCCGTTTCGGGCTCGATCACTCGAATAATCAGCTCATTTACATAAAACCCACTATATAAAGCTGTTTGCTGCAAAGGCAACGTAATTGCTGCGGGCTCTGCTTTCGTGAGTGTTTTTAATGCGCCTTTTCCTGACCAACGAAGAAGTAATGGCGTAAAAGGCTGTAAGACAGATTTCCATGCCGAACGTTTCGCACGTGCACCTTTTGCAATAACCGTCAAACGTCCCGTTTCTTCAGTGAATAAATCCACCAAAAGGCTAGTTTCACTATAAGGACGACGATGTAACACAAAGCCGCGTTGGAGATCCATACAAGAATTATTTGCCTGATTTTAATTCACTTGGTTGTTTAACACAGCGTTCAGCAAGCACTTCACCTACGCTAGTTTGTAATTGACTGAAGTCATCACGCTCCTGCCAATACCAACGAATATTCGCATAATTTCTCCCACGCTCAGAAATCACTCGTGTCAATTTTTCAGTTACATCATTAAAAGTAACGGTCACCTGACTGAGTGTTTTTTTACTTTTCTGCTTTTGCTTGGTATGAACCACACTCACTTCTTTATTGCCTTTACACAAATAAACCGTCGCTGAACCCTTTTGGGATTTTTTATCAACGGTTTGCACTTTCATTTTCTGTGGTGCTGGTTTGCTTAATTCAACATTTTGTGAACAAGCAGAAAGACAAAGTGCGGTCAAAATTACGCTTAATTTTTTTAACATGAATTCTATTTCCATCAAGGGTTGTTTATGATTGCTCACTTTGCGAAATGAGCAAGGATAAACAATCTTATCTAGAAAAATGGGCGATTACTCGCCCACTAAAAATTATTTTTTATACTGATATGAACCATCGGCTTGACGAATGAACTTGCCGCCATTTGATAAACGAAGCTCACTCACTCGACCTTGACTATTCACTGATACCTGTACTTTATCACCAGGTTTGAAACTGCTTAATGCATTACCTGCACCGCTTGCTTTTGTCATGGCATTCACATCTGAAATATTCAATTTATTATCACGGAATACTTGCATCAGTGAAACACCTTGAGGCACAGTTAATGTTTTTGTTGAACCGGTTGAAGCGGTTTGTGCTACTGGTTCAGCTGCTTTCACCGCATTGTGGGTTGCTGATTTCGCTTCCACAATTTGAACCTTACTGTCTTTAGTTGCAACAGGTTTCGCCTCTTGAATTTTGCCTAACTCTTTTTTCACGGTTTGAGTCGGCTGAACTGTTGCTTTTTCAGCTACAGGTTTAGGTTGTTTTTTCTCTTGAACCGCTGGTGTCTGTTCACGACGAGGTTCTGCTTTATGCTCAACTGTTGCGGTATGTTTTTCTACAGCCGGTTGTACTGTTTTCACAGGTTCTTTAACTGGTGCAGGAGCAACAGCTGGTTGAACCGATGCAGGTTGAGTTGCTGTTTGTTGAGCAACAGTTTGTTGTGCAGGCTCTGCAGGTTGTGATTTCGCCGCATCTGCTTTATCACCTACATACTCCATGGCTGGAGGTGTATCTGATTTAGCGTCATTTGCAGCTTGTTCTGTCGTTGCCGGTGTTGCATTGTTATTATTATCTAATACAGTGGTTTCAACTGGTTGAGACTGATCCAATGATTGGAATTGAACCGGAATTTCATTACTATTTTGTTGTTCAAAAGACTCTACCGTATCTGAATTTGGTTTTAGGGTGAAGAAAATGATCAGTAATACCACTAACCCTAAAATAGCAATAAATAAACGGCGATGTTTTTCTGGTAACATTTGTAGAACCTTCCATTTTTCAGGTGATTTCAAGCTTGCTGTTGCAGCGGCTGCCGGTGCAACGGTTTCTGCTTGAGTTGTCACTTCTTCCACAATCTCTTCTGCAGGTGAATTTTCAAAAATCACTTTTTCTTCCGCTGCCTTTTCTACTTGAACATTTTCAACAGGTTCTTGAGCGCCGAAAGCACTTGATTGCACTGACTGTTCAGTATTTTCACTTTGGTATGCTTGAGAAGGTGAAAAAGGTTGGCTTGCCGCCGCACCAAAAGTTGGTTCGCGACGAACATGGAATTGTGTATCTGGCTGTTCTTTTTTACCAAATAAACCTTTGGCTTTATCAAAAATTGAGCCACTTTGTTGAACCGGTTTTCTTGGTGTCACAGAGTCAGAGTGATTAAATCCTAAATCTAATTCATTTTGAGATGAATTGTCGTTAGGTTGATTTTTATTATCCACGGTATTACCTCGATTTGCTAAACTAAAGATCGCACAAAAGTGCGGTGAAAAATTGAATCGTATTTTATCGGATCTTAAGCGGTGTATAAAGTCTTATTTGGCTCTCCACCGATTTCTCGTGCTAATTTGGGCACTAAATAGCCAGAAGTGAGCGTCTGCAATTCTTTATAAATTTGTAAGGCACGCTCATCCGAGATATAGAAATGGCTCGCCCCCTGCACTTTATCCAATAAATGCAAGTAATAAGGCAGAATACCCGATTGAAACAACTTATCGCTCAATACTTTTAATGTATATGGGTTATCATTCACATCTTTTAAAAGGACTGATTGATTGAGTAAGGTAACTTTAGCGCCTACCAGTTTTTGCATAGCCAAAGAGAGCGCCTCATCAATTTCATTTGGGTGATTGATATGCGTTACAAACACCGCTTGTAATCGGCTTTTTAGCAATAAATCACAAAATTCATTCGTAATGCGATCTGGAATCACGACTGGCAAACGAGAGTGAATACGTAAGCGCTGTAAGTGCGGTATTTTTTCAAGGCGTTCTAATAGCCATGCCCATTCACTATCCTTTGCCATCATCGGATCGCCACCCGAAAAAATCACTTCTTCAATTTCTGAATGGGCCGCAATATAGTCTATTGCTTGTTGCCAACTCGTTTTATTGCCTGGGTTTTGATCATAAGGAAAATGGCGACGGAAACAATAGCGGCAGTTAACTGCACAGCCCCCTTTTGCCATGAACAGCAAGCGATTTTGGTATTTATGCAGAATATTAGGCACGGCATTTTTTTGCTGTTCATCTAAAGGATCTTGGCTAAACCCTTCGGCCTCAATAAATTCTTGTTGAGCCGTCATCACTTGTAAAAAAAGTGGATCTTTAGGATTCCCTTTTTCCATTTTTTCAACAAAAGGCAAAGGCACTCGCATAGCAAAAAGTTTACGAGCGGCGATATCCTCGGCAAAATCGTCAACGGGCAGATTTAAGGTTTTTAATAAGATTTTCGGATCAGAAATCGCATTTTTTAGGGTTTCTAACCAATTTTGTTCTTCTCTAATCGCAATATTTCGGGTTAAAATACGCACTTTCAAACAATCTCTATTTTTTAGGATATTTTTAATATGGCTACATATACTACCAGTGATTTCAAACCAGGTCTAAAATTTATGCAAGACGGTGAGCCTTGTGTGATCGTTGAAAACGAATTCGTTAAACCAGGTAAAGGCCAAGCTTTTACTCGTACTCGTATTCGTAAATTAATTTCAGGCAAAGTATTAGATGTAAACTTCAAATCTGGTACTTCGGTTGAAGCTGCTGATGTTATGGATCTTAACCTGACTTATTCATACAAAGATGATGCATTCTGGTACTTCATGCACCCAGAAACATTTGAACAATACTCTGCTGATGCAAAAGCAGTGGGTGATGCAGAAAAATGGTTATTAGACCAAGCAGATTGTATCGTGACTTTATGGAACGGTGCGCCAATTACTGTCACTCCACCAAACTTCGTAGAATTAGAAATCATCGATACTGACCCAGGTCTTAAAGGTGATACTGCGGGTACAGGCGGTAAACCAGCAACATTAAGTACTGGTGCTGTGGTGAAAGTACCTCTTTTCGTTCAAATCGGTGAAGTAATTAAAGTCGATACTCGTTCAGGCGAATACGTTTCTCGTGTGAAATAATCTTTCATAGTGAGATGAAAAGAGCGGTCAATATTTAATGAATATTGGCCGTTTTTGTTATACACTTGAACATAGTTTATCTAGCTTATTGCTTATCTTATTATGCATCTAAAAGAATCAACTATTGAACAAAAATTTATTCAAAAACTTATTGATTTAAAATATACCCACCGACCTGATATTCACGATCGTGAGTCACTCGAACAAAATTTCCGTCAAAAATTCGAGCAGTTGAATCGCGTCCGTTTAACTGATAGCGAATTTGAGCGCCTAAAACTGGAAATTATCAAGTCTGACGTATTTTCTGCCGCGAAACTACTGCGTGAGATCAATACTTTCATTCGCGAAGATGAGACTCCACTTCACTATACTCTAGTTAATATCAAAGACTGGTGTAAGAACGACTACGAAGTCATCAGTCAACTGCGCATCAATACTGATAATAGTCATCACCGTTACGACGTAATTTTGTTAATTAACGGGCTTCCGTTGGTACAAATCGAGCTAAAAACCCTGCAAATTCCGCCGATCAAAGCCATTGAGCAAATTATCGACTATAAGAACGATACTGGAAATGGTTACGGGAACAGTCTGTTATGTTTTATGCAGCTTTTTATCGTCAGTAATGAAAGTAGTACCTATTATTTTGCTAATAACTCAAACACACATTTTAGCTTCACCGCAGACGAACGCTTTCTGCCCGTTTACCATTTTGCTGATGAAGCCAACAACAAAATCAACCATCTCTACGACTTTGCCGATAAATTCTTAGAAAAATGTACCTTAGGCAGAATGATCAGTCGTTATATGGTATTGGTTGCCAGTGAGCAAAAATTGTTAATGATGCGTCCTTACCAAATTTATGCCGTCAAAGCGATTGTGGATTGCATTCATCAGAGTCGCGGTAATGGCTATATCTGGCACACTACCGGTTCAGGTAAAACACTGACTTCCTTTAAAGCCTCAACCCTTCTCAAAGACAATCCTGACATCGATAAATGTCTGTTTGTTGTAGATAGAAAAGACCTTGATCGCCAAACACGTGAGGAATTCAACCGTTTCCAAGAAGGCTGCGTTGAAGAAAATACCAATACCCAAACTTTGGTAAACCGTCTGCTGTCCGACGATTACGCTGACAAAGTCATCGTAACTACTATTCAAAAACTCGGCTTGGCACTCAAAGAAAACAGCAAATACCACAACCAATTAAGCACACTCAAAGACAAACGCATGGTCTTTATCTTTGACGAATGCCACCGCAGCCAATTCGGTGATAACCATCGGGCGATCAAAAACTTCTTCCCTAATGCGCAACTGTTTGGTTTTACTGGCACACCGATTTTTGAAGAAAATGCCAGTTATAAACGTATTGATGGTACTGATGCTACACTTCAGACGACCTTAGACATCTTTGAACAGCAACTGCATGCCTACACCATCACCAATGCTATTGATGATGGTAACGTCTTGAAATTCCATATTGATTATTACAAAGCCGAAGGCGATAAACCTGTTTCTGCCGCTCACTCAGCCACCAAGCAGGCGATTGTTGATTCCATTTTGAGTAAACACGATGCAGCAACGGCTGAACGTCGTTTTAATGCTATTTTTGCCACTGCATCCATCAACGATGCTATCGAATACTACAACTTATTCAAGTCTGCCCAAGCCAAGTTGCAAGCAGACAATCCCGAATTTGAGCCGTTGAACATCGCCTGCGTTTTCTCGCCGCCTGCACAGGCAATGCAGAAAGATGACCACAAAAACCAATCCGACATCGTTCAAATGCAGGAAGATTTGCAACAGGAAAAATTCGATAATCAAACTGATCCAGAAGGAAAAAAAGCAGCCTTAAAAACTATTATTGAAGATTACAACCGTCAATACAGTACTAACCACAGCATTGGTGAATTCGACGTGTACTATCAGGATATTCAAAAACGCATCAAAGACCACCAATATCCCGACAAAGACTATGCGCACAAAAACAAGATCGACATTACCATTGTCGTCGATATGCTGTTGACCGGATTCGACAGCAAATATCTAAACACGCTCTATGTCGATAAAAACCTCAAGTACCACGGCTTAATCCAAGCCTTTTCCCGTACCAACCGCGTTTTGAACGCCAGCAAGCCCTACGGCAATATCCTCGATTTTCGCGGACAAGAGGCGCAGGTAGATGAAGCCATCAAACGCTTTTCAGGGCAGGATGCAGAGCGCGCCAAAGAAATCTGGATAGTCGATCCCGCAGAAATCGTCATGACCAAACTGCAAAACGCCATGACTCAACTTGAAGACTTCATGTCATCGCAAGGCGTAGCATGCGAACCATCCGAGGTTTATAACCTTAAAGGCGACAACGCCCGCGCAGGCTTTCTTAACCTATTTAAAGAAGTCCAACGTTACAAAACCCAGCTTGGGCAATACACCGATTTAAGCGAAGAACAAAAGCAAGAAATAGAAGCCATTCTACCCGCCGATACTCAGCGTGCTTTCAAAGGCGTATATCTGGATATGGCGCAACGCTATAAAGAACAAACCAGTAAGAAAGACACTGTTTTACCCCAAGAAATCGAACAACTGGATTTTGAATTTGTCCTCTTTTCATCTGCCATCATCGATTACGACTACATCATGCGCTTGATTGCTGAAAACACATCCAAACCGAAGAAACAGCAGATGAGCCGCAAGCAATTGGTCGAACTGATTGCCTCCAGCAGCGATCTGATGGACGAAAAAGACGACATCATCGCCTATATCGACAGCCTGAAAGCAGGCGAAGCCCTAAGCGAGCAAGATGTTAAAGCAGGCTATCAGGCATTCCGCCAAGAAAAAACAGACAAAAAACTGACCGCACTTTCCGAAAAACACGGCATCTCAGGCGCAACCCTGTCCGCTTTTGTCAACGAAATTATGGATAGAATGATTTTCGACGGTGAAAAACTGACCGACCTGCTTGAGCCGCTGGATTTAAGCTGGAAAGAACGCCGTCTGAAAGAGCTTGCCCTGATGGAAGACCTTGTCCCTTTGCTGAAAGGTTTGGCAAAAGGCAAAGAGATTTCAGGGTTGAAGGCTTACGAATAGGCTGCCTGTTTTTTCAGGTAGCCCGACAAGACAAAAGAGAACAAACATGGACAAACAAGACGATAAACAAGAACGTGTTACCCCAAAACTGCGGTTTCCGGAGTTTCAGACGACGTTGGGGTGGAGTAATAAACCTTTAAGTAAGCTAGCGAATCGTATTACATCAAAGAACAAATCAGGAGAAATCACTCGTGTATTTACTAACTCTGCGAATGATGGTGTAGTAGATCAAAGTGATTATTTTGATAGAGAGATTGCAAATAAAGATAATCTAAACGGCTACTACATTATTGAGCTGGGTGATTATGTATATAACCCTAGAATTTCAACTGCCGCCCCAGTAGGACCGATTTCCAAAAACAAAATAGCCAAAGGGGTAATGTCGCCGTTATACACAGTATTTAGATTTCATCAGACTGACAACGACTTCTATGAGCACTATTTCAAAACCAATTGCTGGCATAAATACCTGCAACACGTTTCTAATAGTGGGGCCAGGCATGATCGTATGAATATTACGAATGATGATTTTATGGCAATGCCAGTGCCAATATTATCACCAGAAGAGCAACAAAAAATCGCCGACTGCCTGTCTTCCATCGACGAATTGATAGAACTGGAAGAACAGGCAATTGCAGGCTTGAAGCAGCATAAAAAAGGTCTGATGCAGCAATTGTTTCCGGTAGTCGGATAAATACAGGATAGAAACAAACGATGAATAAGCAAGACGACAAAAAACGAGTAACGCCCAAACTGCGGTTTCCGGAGTTTCAGGCGACGTTGGGGTGGGATACATTTAAATTGAAAGATGTATCAACCAGAATATTAGATAAAGTAGGCGATAAGAAATTAATGCCCATAAGTATTACTGCTGGTGTAGGTATTGTTTCTCAAGAAGAAAAATTCGGGAAAAATATTTCAGGAAAACAATACAAAAATTATTTAATTCTAAATAAAGGAGATTTTGTCTATAACAAAGGAAACTCAAAAAAATATCCTCAAGGAGCTATATATTATTTAGATAAATGGGAAAAAGTAGCTGCTCCGAATGTTTTTTTATGTTTCAGACTGAAATCAGATCAAGTCCATGGATTTTATCAAGGATATTTTGATAACAATGCTCATGGTGTTCAATTACAAAAATATATTACCAGTGGTGCAAGAAGTGATGGGCTACTAAATATTAGCGCAGATACTTTTTTTAATTTAAGCTTTGCCATCCCTGATCCAAAAGAACAACAAAAAATCGCCGACTGCCTTTCATCAATCGACGAACTGATTAATTTAAGAGAACAAAGACTTACAGCTTTAAAACAGCATAAAAAAGGCTTGATGCAGCAGTTATTCCCAAGCCACAATGACCTGCAAGCAAGCAAGCAAGCAAGCAAGCAAGCAAGCAAGCAATAGTTTATCCGAAACTTAGATTCCCGCAATTTAAAGATTGTAAAGGTTGGGAGGTTTTGGAATTAGGTGATGTATTTGAAAGAATAACCTCAAAAAATGAAGAAAATAATCAAAATGTATTAACTATTTCTGCACAATACGGATTAATTAGTCAACTGGACTTTTTTAATAAATCTGTTGCTGCAAAAAATATTACAGGATATTACTTATTGCACAAAGGAGATTTTGCATATAACAAAAGTTATTCTAATGGCTATCCTTGGGGAGCAGTTAAACCACTAAAACTATACGATAAAGGTGTTGTTTCTACGCTTTATATTTGCTTTAGACTTCAAGAACTTTACTCAGAATATGGTTCATTTTTCGAACACTATTTTGAAACTGGATTACAAAACACTGAAATCAGCCAAATAGCTCAGGAAGGAGCAAGAAATCATGGTTTGCTAAATGTTTCAGTTCAAGACTTTTTTGAAAACATAAGCATTTGCCTTCCTTCTCCCAAAGAACAAGAAGCTATCGCAGATTGCCTATCATCATTAGACAGACTAATCGACGAAGAAAAAGAACATATAGGCCGTCTGAAAAGACATAAGAAGGGATTGATGCAGCAGTTATTCCCTAAAATACAATAAGGACACATCATTTTGTGATACCCCGAAAATGATCGATTTAATCAATTAATAACCAAGAGACATAATGACAAATAGAAACACGCAACAAAACGAAGATCCGTTTAAAGACCTAGTTGATTTAAACGACTTAGCGGAGCGACTAAGAAGACAAAACAACAAATGCCACTTGATTTTTGCCCATAATGGTACAGGGAAAACGCGCTTATCAATGGCATTTAAAGATTTGGGGAAACAGGACTATAGCCGTGATACGTTGTATTTTAATGCCTTTACCGAAGATTTGTTCTTTTGGGACAACGATTTGGACAATGATACTGACCGAGTATTGGTATTGAATGACTATTCTCACTTTTTCGATGGTATCGAGAAATTGGAAATGGAAACCCGGATCCGTCCTTTTGTGCAGAAATATGTAGATTTTGATTTTCGGATAACCAAAGAGAAGCATAGAAAAGAGGCTGATAAAGAAGAAATTGAAAGATGGGAGGTTTCTTTTTTCCTGCCCGAAAATCCGGATGAAAATATTAAAGTATCCAGAGGAGAAGAGCATATTTTTATATGGTGTTTTTTCCTTGCCATTCTGCAACTTAGTTTGGATAAAGAGGACGGTTCGCCTTATGAATGGGTGAAATATGTCTATATTGATGACCCGATTTCTTCATTAGATGATAATTATGCCGTTTCTGTTGCTCATAATTTAGCAACATTGCTTAAATCCTATAATAAAGACGGCAGACTTAGAGAGCCTACTCAGTTTATTATATCGACTCATCACGGGTTATTCTTTAACGTATTGTGCAACGAATTACAACGAGCACCGAGGTATCTACTCTCTAAAAATACTTCTGATAAATACTACTTCATTAAATTAGAAGAAGATACTGCTAGTTTGTATCATGTGGCTATGCTGAAAGTGCTGAAAGATACGTTGGATAATAATGAACCGCTATATCCTTATCACTTCAATATTCTACGAAATATTATGGAGAAAACAGCAAATTTTCATGGGTTGGCAGGTTTTAAAAAATGCATTGAGCTGGAAGATGCCGAATTTTATGAACGCCTAATTCCAGTACTCAATCATGGCGGCTATTCTGTTTTTGAACCAAAAGAAATGCTACCTGAAAATAAAGCAAACTTCGCAATGGTTTTGAAAAAATTACTGGACACATATCCGTTCCATTCAGACTTATTACCCAATTCATTTAAAGAGAGTCAATCATGACCCAAGAACAATTAAACCAACTCGGCAAAACACTATGGGCAATCGCCGACCAACTGCGCGGGTCGATGAATGCCGACGATTTCCGTGATTATATGCTGTCGTTTCTATTTTTACGTTATCTGTCCGATAACTACGAGCTTGCCGCACAAAAGGAATTGGGGCGAGATTATCCACAATTGAGCGATGAAGACAAGCGCACACCGCTTGCCGTGTGGTATGAAGAAAATGCTCACTTCGTCGCTGATTTTGAAAAACAGATGCGCCGTAAAGTACATTATGTGATTAAGCCCGATTTTCTTTGGAGCAGCATTGCTGAGCTTGCACGTATTCAAAGCAGTAAATTATTAAATACTTTGCAAGAGGGTTTTAAATATATTGAAAACGAGTCTTTTGAAAGTACGTTTGGCGGCTTATTTTCCGAAATTAATTTAAATTCGGAAAAACTTGGCAAAAATTACGAAGAACGAAATAACCGATTAAGTGAGGTCATCAAAAAAATTGCTGAAGGCATCAATGAGTTTTCTACCGATAGCGATGCTTTGGGCGATGCCTATGAATACTTAATTGCCCAGTTTGCGTCCGGCTCTGGTAAGAAGGCCGGCGAGTTTTATACTCCCCAACAGGTTTCCACGATTTTGTCACGGATTGTCACGCTTGACAGCCAAAACCCCGCCAGCGGTAAAAAGAAAAAGCTGGACAATGTGCTGGACTTTGCTTGCGGTTCGGGATCTTTATTGCTGAATGTGCGTCATCAGATGGCAGAAGAAGGTGGGCATATTGGCAAAATCTACGGACAGGAAAAGAATATTACCACCTACAACCTGGCGCGGATGAATATGCTGCTGCACGGTGTAAAGGATACAGAATTTACCATTCATCACGGTGATTCCCTGCTCAACGATTGGGATATTTTGAATGAAATGAATCCTGCGAAGAAGCTGGAATTCGACGCCGTTGTTGCCAATCCGCCGTTCAGTTACCGCTGGGAGCCGAAGGAGGATTTGGCAAACGATTTCCGCTTCAAAAACTATGGGCTCGCCCCTAAATCAGCAGCAGATTTTGCCTTTTTGCTACACGGTTTCCATTTTTTAAGCGATAGCGGCACGATGGCTATCATTCTGCCGCACGGCGTATTGTTCCGAGGCGGTGCGGAAGAAAAAATCCGCACCAAACTACTCAAAGACGGCAATATTGATGCCGTGATCGGTCTGCCTGCCAATCTGTTTTATTCAACAGGTATTCCAGTCTGCATTTTGGTGTTGAAAAAATGTAAAAAAGAAGACGACGTTTTGTTTATCAACGCCGCCGATTATTTTGAAAAAGGTAAACGTCAAAACCGCCTGACAGGCGAACATATTAATAAAATCGTGGACTGCTATCAATACCGCAAAGAAGAACAGGGCTACTCCCGCCGTGTATCTATGCAGGAAATTGAGGATAACGGCTACAATCTAAATATTGCCCGTTATGTCAACAATACACCTGTTGAGGAAGAGATTGATTTAGTCGCTAATCATAGTATTTTGATGGATTTGGATTTAAAAATTAAAGAGGCTACAGCGAAACATAATAAATTTTTGAAAGAGTTGGGGTTGCCATTATTGCCATAAATGAACAAATTAAATATATTGAGATTTTTTATAAAAAATGCGGTTATTTCTAACCGCACTTTAATTGATTATTTCGCTTTTGAGCCTTCTAAATCTAAAGAAGGTTTTCTATCTGAGTTCACACAAATAACTTGTGCAGCCGCATAGAGCGTTGTATTAGGTTTTAAGCTAATTGTGTATTTCTCTTGTTTTTTCGGTGCGGCACGTAAACCTTCGCCCCAGAAATCATCATAAAAATCAGTACGAACTTGGGTTAAATGGTAGTTCTTACAGTTTAAAATTTTATATTGGCGAACAGAACGTGCATAACGTCTTTTCTCATTTGGATACACATATAAACCTCTATCCAAATTCACCACGGCATCAAAATGCACTTGGTTTAAATCTTGGTTGTCCACCCAAATTGAATCGGTATCAATGTAGTAATTTTTATCTTTTACTAATCGAACATACCCTACCCTATCTTTTGAAGGGGGCGTCAATGTCACCTCTTCTTGTGTAACTGGCGATTGAACAGCTGAACAGCCTGCTAAAAGGGCTACACCTAAAAACGTTAATACTAATTTTTTCATTTTTCCTCCTTAAAGCTTTCTAAAGCCTGCTGTTAATCTTTTTGCACCTTAGTTTAATATTTTACCGTATGTCCATATCCTTCAAGGATTGTTTTAATATGCTCAAGTGATTCTTTCGTCGGTGGTAAAACATCTGCGAGCTCATATTCAAAGCCAAGGGTTTTCCATTTATGAGCGCCTAATCGATGATAAGGGAGAAGTTCGACTTTTTCAATATTGGTCATACCTTCAATAAACTGTCCGAGCAGATGAACATCATGATCATTATCGGTATAGCCAGGAACCACTACATAACGAATCCAGGTACGCTGATTACGTTTTTGCAGATATTTCGCAAATTCCAGCGTCCGTTTATTTGGTACACCAATAAGGTTTTGGTGCACTTGATCGTTCAGCTCTTTTAAATCAAGCAAAACAAGATCGGTTACATCGATCAGTTCATCAATAATATGGTCATAATGACGTACAAAGCCATTAGTATCTAAACAAGTATTAATCCCTTCTGCTTTACAAGCACGGAACCAATCACGAACGAACTCAGCTTGAAGAATGGCTTCACCACCTGATGCTGTTACACCACCACCGGTTGCATTCATAAAATGGCGATAGCTCACGACTTCTTTCATGAGTTCTTCCACACTGATTTCGCGACCACCATCAAGATCCCAAGTATCACGATTGTGGCAATATTTGCAACGCATTAAACAGCCTTGCATAAATAAAATAAAACGAATGCCGGGACCATCCACGGTTCCACAGGATTCAAAGGAGTGAATTCTTCCTAGAACAGACATACATAAATTTCCAAAAAATAAATCTAGCTAAATTTTACCAAAAATATCGTCTATAAAAAATGAGCCTGACTTAAAATCAGGCTCATAATTTTTATGTTCCCGCTAAAGTGCGGTTAAATTTTATCGTGTTTTAGAACGATTCTGTGAATGTACGAGTGACGACGTCTTGTTGTTGCTCTTTAGTTAAAGAGTTAAAACGTACTGCGTAACCAGATACACGAATAGTTAATTGCGGATATTTATCCGGATTTTCCATCGCATCTAATAACATTTCACGGTTTAATACGTTCACATTTAAGTGTTGACCACCTTCTACTGCTGCTTCGTGGTGGAAGTAACCATCCATTAAGCCAGCAAGGTTGCGACGTTGTGCTTCTGGATCTTTACCTAACGCATTTGGTACGATTGAGAAGGTATAAGAAATACCATCTTTCGCGTAAGCAAATGGAAGTTTAGCTACAGAAGTTAATGATGCGACCGCACCTTTTTGGTCACGACCGTGCATTGGGTTAGCACCTGGTCCAAATGGTGCACCTGCGCGACGACCATCTGGGGTGTTACCTGTTTTCTTACCATAAACTACGTTAGAAGTAATGGTTAATACAGATTGTGTAGGCACAGCGTTGCGGTAAGTTTTAAGTTTTTGAATTTTCTTCATGAAACGTTCAACTAAATCACAAGCGATGTCATCAACACGGTTGTCGTTGTTACCATATTGTGGATATTCACCTTCGATTTCGAAGTCGATCGCTACGTTGCTTGCTACAACATTGCCATCTTTATCTTTGATGTCGCCACGAACTGGTTTAACTTTCGCATATTTAATTGCTGAAAGTGAGTCTGCTGCAACAGAAAGACCTGCGATACCACAAGCCATAGTACGGTATACATCACGGTCATGTAATGCCATTAATGCGGCTTCGTATGAATATTTATCGTGCATGTAGTGGATGATGTTTAAGGCAGTCACATATTGTTTTGCCAACCAATCCATAAAGCTATCCATACGAGTCATGACTGTGTCGAAATCTAACACTTCATCAGTAATTGGTGCAGTTTTCGGGCCTACTTGCATACCTAATTTTTCATCGATACCGCCGTTGATTGCGTATAACAATGTTTTCGCTAAGTTCGCACGCGCACCGAAGAATTGCATTTGTTTACCAACAACCATTGGTGATACACAACATGCAATTGCGTAGTCATCATTGTTGAAGTCTGGACGCATTAAATCATCGTTTTCGTATTGAACTGATGAGGTATCAATCGATACTTTCGCACAGAAACGTTTGAAGTTCTCAGGTAATTGTTCAGACCAAAGAATGGTTAAGTTTGGTTCTGGAGAAGTACCCATGTTGTAAAGGGTGTGTAAAATACGGAATGTATTTTTGGTTACTAATGTGCGGCCATCTAAACCCATACCTGCGATGGTTTCAGTTGCCCACATTGGGTCACCAGAGAACAATTGATCGTATTCAGGTGTACGTAAGAAACGAACCATACGAAGTTTCATGACTAAGTGGTCAACTAATTCTTGCGCTTCAGTTTCAGTAATTTTACCCGCTTTTAAATCACGTTCGATATAGATATCGATGAAGGTTGCAGTACGACCGAATGACATCGCTGCACCGTTTTGTGATTTGATTGCTGCTAAGTAAGCAAAGTACATCCATTGAATTGCTTCTTTAGCGTTAGTTGCAGGGTTAGAAATATCGTAACCGTAGCTTGCTGCCATTTGTTTCATTTGGCCTAATGCACGGTGTTGTTCTGCGATTTCTTCACGTAAACGGATAGTTGCTTCAAGATTTACGCCATCTTCTAAGTCTTTTTGTAAAGAAGAGAACTGTGCGTATTTATCTTTCATTAAGAAGTCTACACCGTAAAGTGCTACACGACGGTAGTCACCAATGATACGACCACGGCCGTAAGCATCTGGAAGACCAGTTAATACACCTGATTTACGACAACGTAAAATGTCTGGCGTATAAACATCGAATACACCTTGGTTGTGGGTTTTACGATATTCAGTGAAGATTTTTTTCACTTCAGGATCTAATTCACGACCGTAAATTTTGCATGAACCTTCCACCATTTTAATACCACCAAATGGCATAATAGCACGTTTTAATGGAGCATCGGTTTGAAGACCTACGATTTTCTCTAAGTCTTTATTGATATAACCTGGTGCGTGAGAAGTAATCGTTGAAGGCGTATGTTCGTCAAAGTCTAATGGCGCATGTGTGCGGTTTTCAACTTTAATTCCTTCCATTACAGTTTCCCAAAGTTTTGTTGTCGCTTCGGTTGGACCTGCTAAGAAAGAATCATCACCTTCATACGGGGTGTAGTTCTTTTGAATAAAATCACGCACGTTGACGTTTTCTTGCCAATCACCGGCAACGAATCCTGCCCACGCAACTTTTTGTGCTTCATTAAGTTCTGACATAGTCATTTCCTTTTTTAATTGATAAAAAATAAGTCTTGTTTAGTTCGTTAGTACATTAGTGAGCTTTGGTTAAATAACGTTGGAATAAACCGATACAAACCGCACCACCCACAATGTTTCCTAACGTTACTGGAATCAAATTCTTCACAATGAAATGATAGAGATCTAAATCTGCATATTTCATTGGATCTACACCAATTTGTTGCCAAAATTCTGGCGTACTAGAATGAGCTGTGATAATGCCTAGTGGAATCATAAACATATTTGCCACACAGTGTTCAAAACCTGATGCGACAAATAAACCAATCGGCATGATCATAATAAATGCTTTGTCTGTAACAGTTTTACCGGAATAAGACATCCATACCGCTACACACACCATAATGTTACATAAAATACCAAGGTTAAATGCTTCAAACCAAGTATGATGAATCTTATGTTGAGCGGTTGCCAAAATGGTTAAACCCCATTGACCATTTGCTGCCATGGTTTGTCCCCCAAACCAAATCACTGCAGCAATAAATAAACCGCCCACAAAGTTGCCCAAATACACCACAATCCAATTTCGGATCATTTGAGCTGTAGTTATCTTACCGCCTACGCGGGCAACTAAGGTTAAAGTAGAAGAGGTGAATAATTCAGATCCTAAAATTACCACCATAATTACGCCTAAAGAGAAGACTAACCCACCGACTAACTTGGTTAATCCCCAAGGCGCTCCTGCGCTTGCTGTTTGTGTCGTCGTATAGAATACAAAGGCTAAAGCAATACAAGCCCCAGCACTAATACCAGACAGAAATGATAAAAATGGGCGTTTTTGCGCTTTATACGCAGCGACGCTTTCAGCATAATCCGTTGCTTCAACTGGTGTGAGAGCAACAGAAGATTGATTTAAATTTTCTGATGCCATATCTAACTCCAAATAGTTGGTTTATTATTTCTTATACTACAACATAGGTATTCCTATACCCATTTGGTATTCTACTCTCTTATAAAACCATTGCAAGAAATCCCCGACTTATTCCAAAAAAATTTGATATTTTGCAAGTTTTGGTAAATTTTCTGCTCGAAAAATAAAAAAAGCGGAATATCACTATTCCGCTTTTCATATAAAAATAACAACATTAAAACACGATACGATCTCGGTTTTTTTCTAGTGTGGCTTTGCCAATGCCTTGTACTTCAAGTAGTTGTTCTGCTACAGTGAAATTACCGTGTTTTTCACGATACTGCACAATGGCTTCTGCTTTTTTTGCCCCAATACCAATCAGTGCTTTTTGAATTTCTGATGCGCTAGCGGTATTGATATTTAATTTATCACTCACCGTTTGTTGTACAGTTTGTGATGGTGCTTGCACAGCAGTTTGTTGCTGCACTTGCGTTTGCGGTTGAGCCTGCTCTGCTGTCTTTTCTTCTGCAATTGCTTGTGTACTCAACATCGCGCCTGCAATAAATAATGAACTAAATAAATGTTTCATCAATTTCATAAAAATGCCCTTTATTAACAAATAAGTACCGTTGATTCATATCAACAGTGACATTTTTAAGAAACATGGAAAACACGCAAGAAATCGACCGCACTTTTGCGATCTTGATCGCAAAAATTACATTTAAGCAAATAAAAAAACGACCTTAGCGCACCACTACAGCTGTGCCACTCGCAATCACCATAAACATACTTTTATTGCTTACTGTTGCGTAATTAATCTCTACGCCAACCACAGCATTTGCCCCTAAAGCAATTGCTTTTTCTTCCAACTCTTTCAAGGCATCTTGGCGTGCACGACTAATACGACGCTCATAAACACTCGAACGACCACCAATCACATCGGTAATAGCCGCAAAAAAATCACGTATAAAGTTTGCACCCGCAATCACTTCCCCAAAGACGACTTGTTTATATTCTACGATTTGTTTACCTTCAATATTAGGCGTAGTGGTAATAATCATTTTGTATCCTTTAATTCTCGTTAAAAATCAACCGCACTTTAGGCCGTTAATTTTGATTTCAAAACAGCTAATGCCTTCGCTCGATGAGAAATTTTCTTTTTCTCTACGGTTTCTAATTCGGCAAAAGTACAGCCTTTTTCAGGGCTAAAAAAGAGCGAGTCGTAACCGAAGCCATTTTCACCTTTTTCTTCATAAATAATCTGCCCGTCACATTCACCTTGAGCAATGATAGGAGAAGGATCACTTGGGTGTTGTAATAACACAATCGTACTCACAAATTTTGCTTGGCGACGTTCAGTCGGTACATCGGCTAATTCTGCCAATAATTTTTCTCGGTTTTTCGCATCAGCTTCGTCACCATCCACACCGGCATAACGTGCAGAATACAATCCTGGCGCACCATTTAACGCATCCACCACAAGACCGGAATCATCTGCAATGGCCGGTAAACCTGATTTTTCAGATGCATAACGAGCTTTTAAAATCGCATTTTCAACAAACGTTAAGCCAGTTTCCTCTGGGCTTTCAATGCCTAAATCTGTCTGAGCAATGACTTCAAAACCGAAATCGGCTAATACGTCTGCCATTTCTTTTACTTTGCCTTTATTGCCCGTGGCAAGCACAATTTTTTGCTTCATGATTCTGTCCCTCATATCAAATATTGTCTTATTTTAGCACCTCACCAAAAATTTTCGGAATAAATATTGACTTTAACCTTAGGTCAAAGTTTATGATTGGTGCTCATTCAGTTATCACATAGGAGAAAAACATGAAAAAACTTATGACTTTTATCACACTTAGCGCTGCTGCAGTTTCAATTTATGCCCAAGCTAATGAACAACCGCATCAAGCACACATGAATATGCCAATGTCGACAGATTCTGCAATGCAACAAGAATTAATGCAAGGTATGAGTCAAATGCATCAAGATATGATGGCAGCTGCGCAATATAAAGATCCTGATGTTGCTTTTGCAGCAGGTATGTTGCCACACCATATTGGCGCAGTAAAAATGGCGGAAGTTGAATTAAAATACGGAAAAGATCCTGAGATGCGTAAGCTTGCTGAGAATATTATTAACGCTCAACAAGCAGAAATTGAACAAATGCAAAAATGGCTTAAAGTACACAATAAAAAATAAAATAACACAAAAAAAGTGCGGTAAATTAACCGCACTTTTTTAATAGAATTAGTTCACTTCTTTTATTCTTAACTCTTTTGGCACTTCAAAGAACATATTCTCTTCTAAGCCTTGAAGCTCTTCGATACTATCCGCACCAAATTCTTTTAATCGAGCAATCACAGATTGCACCAACTCTTCTGGTGCAGAGGCCCCCGCTGTTACGCCAATTGTTTCAACCCCTTCAAACCAATCTGCCGCCACATCATTTGGATCATCAATCAATTTTGATTTTACCCCCATACGCGATGCCAACTCAGCTAAGCGGTTAGAATTCGATGAGTTTTTAGAGCCTACAACCACGACTAGATCACATTGTTTTGCTAATTCACGCACTGCTTCTTGACGGTTGGTTGTGGCATAGCAAATATCGTTTTTATGTGGGCCTTGAATAGCAGGATATTTGTCTTTCAATGCACTAATAGTTTCTGCTGTATCATCAAGAGAAAGTGTGGTTTGCGTCATAAAGGTTAAATCATCATTTTCTTGAACCGGTAAACGAGCAATATCTTCCACGCTTTCAATTAAGAAAATACCACCTTCGGCATTATTGTACTGCCCCATTGTGCCTTCTACTTCAGGATGGCCTTTGTGCCCGATCAAAATCGCTTTCGTCCCTTTACGGCTTGCACGAGCCACTTGCATATGTACTTTGGTTACCAACGGACAAGTTGCATCGAATACTTTTAACTGACGATCTTTCGCTTCTTGACGAACGGCTTGTGACACACCATGAGCGGAGAAAATCACAATGGCGCCATCTGGCACTTCGCTCAGTTCTTCCACAAAAATTGCTCCACGCTCACGCAAACCATTTACCACAAAACGATTATGCACCACTTCATGACGCACATAAATCGGTGCACCATGAATTTCAAGCGCTAATTCAACAATGCTAATGGCTCGATCGACACCTGCGCAAAATCCGCGAGGATTGGCTAAAATTATCTTCATTTTTGACCGCTCTTTTTATCACCTTTAAAGGCATCTAATGCTAATAAACCCGCACCAATACAAATCGCAATATCTGCTACATTGAATACCGGATAATGATAAATATCCCAATAAAAATCTAAGAAATCCACCACAAAACCGTTGTACGCACGGTCCACCATATTGGCTAACGCACCGCCAATAATCAGCGCATAAGCTGAGTTTTGTAATTTTTGTTCTGCAGAATTCTTTTTCATAAAGTAAGCCAGCATTAAAGAAATCCCAATCGCAAGCACGATGAAGAAATATTTCTGCCAGCCATCATGCTCAGCGAGGAAGCTAAACGCTGCGCCATAGTTACGCACATAGGTTAAATTAAAAATGGGTAATAGGTTCACACTTTCATATAAATCAAAGCGCTGTACCACAATATATTTGGTCAGTAAATCAAGGATAAATGCAACCACACTTAGCCAAAGGAATGAAAGTCCTGTTTTATTTTTTGTCATAGGAAATTATCTGTCTTTATAAATGGACGATGATTTTAGCAACTCGAACAACCTTTATAAAGTAAAAGGCATCAAATTATAAAAGGCGAACACATTGGTTCGCCCTTCAATGTTAATTACTTTTTCTTCACTGGTCTTTGCCAACCTTGAATATGACGTTGCGGCACGCGAGTAATCACAAGCTCATCTTTCTCAATATTTTGAGTAATCGTTGAGCCCGCACCGATCGTTGCGCCATCAGCTACAGTAACTGGTGCAACTAACTGCGTATCTGAGCCCACGAATACATTGTTACCAATGATTGTTTTAAATTTATTCGCACCGTCATAGTTACAAGTAATGACACCCGCACCGATGTTACAGTTTTCACCGATTTCAGTATCACCCACATAAGTGAGGTGGTTTACCTTAGAGCCTTTACCCACTGTGGATTTTTTAATTTCCACGAAGTTACCCACATGGGTTTCAGCCGCTAATTCAGCACCTGGACGTAAACGAGAGAATGGACCAATCGCCGCCTTCTCACCAATTGTCGCATCTTCTAAAACAGAATAAGGCTTGATTTCAACATCATCACCAATCGTCACGTTTTTCAATACACAACCCGCACCGATTTTTACACGATCACCTAAACGCACATTGCCTTCCACAATCACGTTCACATCAATTTCAACATCTTTACCATGTTCTAATGTGCCGCGTAAATCAAAACGCTCTGGGTCAATTAACATCACGCCTGCAAGTAAAAGTTTTTCTGCTTGTTTACGTTGATAAAAACGCTCTAATGCAGCAAGTTGTAAACGGTTATTAGCACCTTCGACTTCCATAAATTCAGAGGCTTGAACAGCAGTAACCTGACAACCATCTTGGTTGGCTAAACCAATTACATCAGTTAAATAAAACTCGCCTTGTGCATTGTTATTTTTCACACGGGAAAGCCAGTTTTTGAAATGTGCGCCATCAGCCACTAATACGCCTGTATTCACTTCCTGGATTTTTAATTGCTCTGCGTTGGCATCTTTTTGTTCTACGATCGCCACCACATTACCATTTTCACGAATAATACGGCCGTAACCCGTAGGGTTATCTAAATTCACCGTGAGCAATGCAATCCCATTTTCTGGTTTCGCTGCAATGAGTTTTTCCAATGTTTCTTTGGTCACTAATGGCGCATCACCATATAAAATCACAATATTTTCATCATCTTTGAAGAATGGTGCTGCTTGTTGAACAGCATGCGCAGTACCCAACTGTTCAGCTTGGAACACCCAGTTCACGCTTTCATTTGCCAAACGCTCACGCATTAATTCGCCACCGTGACCATAAATCAAATGTACGTTTTCCGCACCTAATTGATTTGCCGTATCGATCACATGTTTTACCATCGGTTTTCCTGCCACTTTATGCAAGACTTTTGGTAAATCAGAATACATACGAGTGCCTTTACCGGCCGCTAAAATCACCACGCTTAGTGCTTTATTTGTCATAAATTCTTCTCTTCTTTATAAAAAATTGAACGTATTCTATCGTAGAATGGAGAATATGATAAGCCATTTAATTTTCATACATTCCTGACAAGACAAGATTGTATAAAAATCTCAAATCCTGTAAACTATCCTCCCGTCTTGATAGCTAATCATCTTTTTCTTTTATTTTTGACCGCACTTTTCAGCATTCTGCACAAATTTGTATAAAAGATGATTGGCTATAATCATTTTTATCCCAACATTTTAGGTCTCTCACTATGGCTACAAATTATATTTTCGTCACAGGCGGTGTGGTTTCATCGTTAGGTAAAGGTATTGCTGCAGCATCATTAGCAGCCATTTTAGAAGCACGTGGCTTAAACGTGACTATTATGAAATTAGACCCTTATATCAACGTGGATCCGGGTACAATGAGCCCAACCCAACACGGCGAAGTGTTCGTAACACAAGACGGGGCGGAAACCGATTTAGACTTAGGTCACTACGAGCGTTTTATTCGTACCAAAATGACCAAACGCAACAACTTCACCACGGGTAAAATTTATTCTGAAGTATTACGCAAAGAGCGTCGTGGTGATTATTTAGGTGCGACAATTCAAGTTATTCCACACATCACCAATGAAATTAAAGATCGCGTGATTGCCGGTGCACAAGGCCATGATGTGGTAATTGTTGAAGTGGGCGGAACCGTGGGTGATATTGAATCACTTCCATTCTTAGAAGCACTTCGTCAACTTGCCGTACAAGTGGGCCGTGAGAATACTCTCTTTATGCACTTAACGTTAGTGCCATATATCCCAACAGCGGGCGAAGTGAAAACCAAGCCAACTCAACATTCTGTAAAAGAATTACTTTCAATTGGTATTCAACCGGATGTGCTTATCTGCCGCTCAGATCGCATGATTCCACCAAACGAACGTGCAAAAATCGCCTTATTCTGTAACGTACCAGAACGTGCGGTCATCTCATTAAAAGATGTAAATTCAATCTACCAAATTCCTGCGTTATTGAAATCACAAGGTTTGGATGAATTCATCTGCCAACGTTTCCACTTAGACTGTCCAGAAGCGGACCTTTCAGAATGGGAACAAGTGCTTTATCAAGAAGCAAATCCAGTGGGCGATGTGACCATCGGTATGGTAGGTAAATATACTGAATTACCAGACGCTTATAAATCAGTGAATGAAGCCTTAAAACACGCAGGTTTGAAAAACCGTTTAAGCGTGCATATCAAATACATTGATTCTCAAGATGTTGAAACCAAAGGCACTGATGTATTAAAAGGTGTCGATGGTATTTTAGTACCGGGCGGCTTTGGTTATCGTGGTGTAGAAGGCAAAATTTTGACCGCAAAATATGCGCGTGAAAACAATGTTCCTTACCTTGGTATTTGTTTAGGGATGCAAATTGCATTAATCGAATATGCGCGTAATGTTGCGGGTCTTGAAAAAGCGAACTCATCTGAATTTGATCGTCACTGTGAGCAACCTGTTGTGGGTTTAATTACAGAATGGCAAGATGCGGAAGGCCACATTGAAACCCGTGATGATAATTCAGATCTGGGTGGTACGATGCGTTTAGGGGCGCAACAATGTCATTTAATTGAGGGTTCAAAAGCGCGTGCATTATATGGCAAAGAAACCATCGAAGAACGTCATCGTCACCGTTATGAAGTGAATAATAACCTGCTTCCACAAATTGAAAAAGCGGGCCTTAAAGTAACTGGTTTATCGGCGGATCGTAAATTAGTGGAAATCATTGAAGTACCAAACCACCCATGGTTTGTGGCATGTCAATTCCACCCTGAATTTACATCAACACCACGTGATGGTCACCCATTATTCGAAGGTTTTGTCAAAGCAGCCAGAGAAAATCAGTTAAAAACTGAAAAGTAATTTACTGATAATTCAATAAACAAGTGCGGTCAAAAATTCTTGTGTTTTTGACCGCACTTTGTATTTTTAAGCATTTTAATTTGATTGATTCGATTACCGTTTCACCAAACGATAAGGCAAGATCTGCATTTTACATTTATCAGAAATATCACCTGAATCGAAATCATCAATAAAATGCCAATGTGCGGTATCTTTTGTTAAATCAGTGAGATAAATTTGAGTGTTACCTACTTTATAACGACACTCACCAATAACAAAATTCCTTTCACTACTTGCTTAATCCATATAATCACCGTGAACAACTTGGATAAGCTTCGCATGATTGGTTAAATCAGTGTAATACCACCAAATATCAAATTTATCTTTGTCATTAGCTAACTGAACTTGCAAACTCGGCTCTATAAAGTTCGTATTATAACTATGAGCTTGCTTTATTTGTGAACTGGCAATAGATTAGAGGAGCAACTTTCATATATCGCTCATGCAATCGTTAGGAATGGCGTATTAGCCGAAAGATTCCTTACTACTATTGCAGAATTTAATCAGATTCCTAATGATTTTGCTATTCGCATTGCTCAAGGGATTAGACTATCAGATGAAGAAAAGAAAGAATTAAAAAGATTATTTATTAATATGGATTTTAAGCAAAAGAAACCATAAAGCCCCGAAGTGGTATATAAAAAATCGGAGCCGTAGGCGACTTCATTCAACTGTGCCAACTGACCAATGCGCATCAGCCTCCTCCCCAACGGATTCTTTACTCTATTGACCTTATAGTAGCTTTATAGTTTAAAATGGTACCACAACATTGTTCAAGTGGAGTCGTATTATGAGCAAATCCTGTGGTGGCGCCTGTGGCTGTGATGCAACGTCCGCAGCGGATACCGATATACAGGCCTCCTCCGAGGCGCCAGGGAGATGGGTCAGTGTTTATGCAGTGCCGAAGATGGACTGTCCATCAGAAGAACGAATGATTCGCCTAGCCCTGAACGGCTTTGAGGAGATTCGGGCGCTGTCCTTCGACTTGTCGAACCGCCGGCTGAAGGTCGTGCATGACGGCGAGGTCGAGCCCGTCACCTCGAAACTGAAGACCTTGGGGCTAGGCGCCTCGCTTCAGGAAACCGTCGCTGCAAATCCAGAGACCATCAAGGCCGCCGAGTTTTCGGCAGCTTCTGCTAAGCAAGAATCCGGGACCCTGCGCTGGTTGCTCGGCATCAATGCACTTCTGTTCGTGGTGGAAATGACTGCCGGTCTGATCGCCCAGTCCACCGGCCTGATTGGAGAATCCCTGGACAATTTTTCCGATGCGGCGGTGTACGGGCTTGCCCTTTATGCGGTTGGACATAGCGTGAAAATGCAGGTACGTGCCGCGCATCTTGCTGGTGTACTGCAACTGATCTTGGCTGTGGGCGTGCTCGTAGAGGTGGTGAGACGCTTTGTATTCGGTAGTGAGCCTGAATCTCTGGTGATGATGGCTATCGCATTCGTCGCATTGATTGCCAATACCAGTTGTCTGCTGCTCATATCCAAACATCGGGAAGGCGGGGCGCACATGAAGGCAAGCTGGATATTCTCGGCCAACGACGTGGTGATCAACCTGGGGGGCATCACCGCCGGCGCCCTGGTCGCGTGGACCGGTTCCAATTATCCAGATCTGATTATCGGCACCATCGCGGGGGGGATTGTACTTAACGGTGCCAGACGCATTTTGGCGTTGAAGGGTTAAATAATGCTCATTATTGGCAAAAAGCTCTCGCCGTATGCCCTGTTTTATCTGCTTATACCCCTGCTTTGTTTTTTGCGTTGAGATATTACCGTTTCAAGCTGTTTATTAAACTCTGTAATGTCGTTAATTGCTCGCTGATTTCGTGGTATTGTTGAATGATTAAGGCGTTTTCTTCTCGCAAACTCCGCAAGCCTTGCTTTCGTTTTTCGTTCAAGCAAGGCATTGTATTCATCTTCTGACAATGCTATTTCTAGGCGTTTGGTTCGCTTTTTCATTAGGTGTCCGTTCTTCAAATTAGCGGTGAAACCGCAGGGGGTCAAGGGGGATTTATCCCTCTTGCAAGGGCATAGACTTAGTATCACAGATACGGGGCTATGTGTCCTTGCTTTAACTATTAGACAATAGTACGCCAAAAGCCCCGAGAGTGATATTAAAAAATCAGCGGAGCCGAAGGCGACTTCATTATACCAATTGTCCACAAAAATATTTCTAATGGTGTCTTTAAACGCTGCATATTTCCTAATATCTCTCTTAATCAATATATTTGTGTATTATGCTTTTCTTATCAATACAGAAAAATACTACTTTCCGGAATACTTTCATCATTTTCTTACCCTATAAAAAAGCAAATTTATTTAACTACACTTCAAAAAACATTTGAATTAATATAACATTTTAGTCAACTATTTATATAACTTAAACAAGCAGTTATTTTTCAGCGTTTTTTACAAAACATTTATTAAATCCGACCGCTTGTGATAAAAGGAACAACTATGCATAAATTTTTAATGACAGCCCTTCTCGCCAGTCTTTCTACCTCGGCTTTCGCACTTTTCCCAGTTCAAACCGATTGGCAAGCGAATCACTTACAAGGCAAAGTGAAATCTGTTATTTCACATTCGGAAGATAATCCTGAAGCGGCAGAAGGAGAGGTGGTCACGAACGATGTTCGTCAATTTTATAACGAGCAAGGTTTTTTAATTAAAACTGAAGATGTTACTGGCGAGTCTGAACATTTCGATAAAACGACGGCGAATTATCGATATGATCAAAACAATCGATTAGAAGAAATTCGTTACGATATCTATAAAGAGACTCATGGAAGACTCTACCACTATCAAGAAAATGCCGATGGTTCGGGTGCCATTTTAGAAATCACTTATGTAGGCAAAAAGCCCAAAAAGCCGAACTTCCAAGAAGATTACATCAAAAGAGTTTACGACAAAGATGGGAAACTCATCTCTGAAGCTGTTTATTATGCAAAACTTATTGACGGCCATGCGAAAAAATTCCATTACAAGGACGATAAACTCATCAAAGCTTGTGACTTTGATGACAATGGAAAAGAAAGTAATTGCGAAACTTATCGTTATCTCGAAAATGGCGACTTTGTACATAACACGTCTTTTAATGAGGGGCGAGCAGATTTTACTTATGACAAAAATCACAATGAATTAAAACGCCAAATTTTTGATCAACATGGGAAATTAGAAGAAACCCTCACGACGCGTCATAAATTTGATCAACACGGTAATGTGATTGAAAGCATTATGTATGATGAAAAAGGTATATGGTTAGATAAAACCACTAAGAAATATGAATATTACGAGTAATCTCTTTTAAACTGAGCATTTTTATTATGTTTTTTAAATCTAAACAACACGCTGATAAATTAGACAAAACATTAATCACCAAACTGGACAAAATCTTTCAATATTTTAAGGCGGCTAAAGTAGAAGCAGAAAGTGATTATACTTTGCTTTATGTTGATACGGGTTCCGACAATTTCTATTGCTTAGTTTGCCCAAAATCAGCAGCGCCTCGCATAATAGAAATTGCAGATATATTAAATTTACCTATCAACCATTAAATTTTAGATAAGAAAACTGCCTAGCAGTAATAAAGAGCGGTCAGTTTTGTTGCATTTTTGCAAAATATCTCAGTGATTGAATAGCGGAATTTGTAATGTGAGTGAAAAGTAACACAGCCCCGCGCTATAAAAATATTTTAGATAACTAACAAAGTTAAACTTCTGACTATCGCTGCGGTCGTAATTTAAATAGAATACGCTTTTATCTACACGGAAATGAAAGAATGAAACTTGCTGTTATTTTACCCGCATATAATGCAGAAAATTTTCTCACTGAATGTTTAGATTCATTGTTGAATCAAACCTTTAGTGATTTTTGTATTCTGGCGGTTAATGATGCTTCTACCGATAACACTGGTGACATTCTCGAAAGCTATGCGACAAAAGATGCTCGCTTACGTGTTTACCATTTACCTCAAAACCAAGGTGAACCTGCTGTCATGCAATTTGTCATGGATATGCTTAACTATATGAATGTGGAGTATGTTGCACGTATGGATGCTGATGATATTTGTGTGCCACACCGTTTTGAAAAGCAGATTCAATATTTAGACGGGCATCCTGAAATTGATATTTTAGGAAGTAATGCACTGCTCTTTAATGATGGGCAAACTGATAAAATGACTAAAATAAGTACACTTCCTCTTTTAGATAAAGATATAAAAGCACATTTTTCTTTAGCTCGTGACAATATCATTAATCCCTCTTCAATGTGGCGACATTCTAGTATCAAAGCGCTCGAAATTAATTATGCACAAACAGCTACTGCGCCCGATTTTCATATGTGGGTACAATGTGCATTACATCAAAAGAAATTTGCGAATTTACCAGAGCCATTATTGTTTTATCGGATACACCAAGGCCAAGCGAGTAAAATACATGACAAAATTAGCGAGTCTATTCAATACTCTATGGAGCTATGGATAAGTCATTTATTTCCAGAATTAACACCTAAAGAAGTCAGCTTACTGAGCCTTATACTGCACGGGAAAAGCATTAAATTACGCACTGAAGAGTTTGAAATCGCCTTTTCAGCTTATGACAAAGTGCGTTCAAATAATGAAATCTCACTATTTGGTGAAGATCGGGAAACGATGTTTAGTATTTTAGATGCACATACACAATTCTTGAAAAAGCTTTTGTATCAAAGAACCCAATAAAGCTTTTACTTCATCAGACTACTTCCCCAATCTAAATAGAATTGGGGAAATTTTTATCCGTTTTAATATCAAAGTGCGGTCATTTTTAGCCAATTTTTTGTAATAACATCACCGCACTTTACATATCTAGCCTATTTTTCAAAAATGGCTTCGACGGTTAATTCCTTGTAGTGATAGCCCTTTTCTTGACTAAATTGCATTTCAAGTGAACCTAAATAGATAGCAAAACTTGATGCATCAATTTTTAGTAAGTCTTTGATGATTAGTTTAAGATCTGATTCCGCCAGTTTTTTCATTGAATCTAAATGATGTTGTTGAAAGACCTGTTTAATATGCTGATCCATATCGGTACAATATCTATCATGCTCTTCAACAAAACAAACTTCGGCTCGTTCTTTTGGCTCATTCTCTTCTTTTTTCGAGCTGTTATCGTCCACACGATAGAATTGATGGACTGGCACATGGATCCATTTTTTATACGAACTCACATCAATTGATGACCATTCAAACTCAGCTTCTCTAACCGGGCTATTTTGCAGAGCCATAATGTCGCTATCATTGATACGGAAAGAATGCTCATAAACATCCAATGAAATCAGTTCATTCGCTTTTTCACCATATCTTTGTACAAAGGCTTTTCGTTTCTCTTCATAATTAGAGCTGTCATAAGGCCCTAAGTCCAAACGATGGACTAAATAATCAGATACATCATCTAATTCATTCCAATCTTGGCGTTCGTTTTCTGGCATATCTTCTAAGCGACTTAAAAAATCCACATCATCACGAATTTTTCCTTGCCCATCAGATAAATTAAGCTTTGTGAGTAAATGCTCAAAACGTTCCGTTTGGCTTTGATAAGCGATTTCTTTTGGTTTCACCACCCAAGTCATGGCAAAAATTGCGGCTATTACAACGACAGAAATCAAACGATATTGACGAATTTTAGGGATGATTAAAATAGCATAAGCAATCGTAATCGCCGAGGCTAATGCCACTAAATAAATCCGTTGTTCAGTCCAAGCATAGGCACTAATTCGACGGTCAATTGCCAACCATAGCAGTACAATGGGAACAGTGGAAAGGTATGGAAAAAACTTAAAGAAACTGTCCCAATTTGCTTTAACACTAATACTACGTAAAGCGTAAACACCTAAGCCTACGACTAAGTAAGGCAACGCAATATTCGACACCATTCCTTTTGGCAACGCCCCTGCTAAGATAATTTTGCCCACATAAGCATAAAGTAGAACAGTAAAAATCATTAAGGCTGGCGCTAAGATAAAATTTACTAAAATTTCAACGCTACGATTTAGTGTCATCCCTATATTTTCTTGGCGCTGTTGAAAGACCAAAAAGAACAAAGGAAGACAAAATACGGTAATTGAAGAATAAAGATGCTTTTGAAACCATTCACTAAAATCAATGTTAAATAATGCACTGATTGAAGCCAAAATTGCAGCGACCAAACCAGAGACGAGCCCCCAGCCAGCAATGGATGACGTGATGTAATATAGCGTCGTAAAATTACGATAAGTAAAGGCTTGATTGTTTCTGACAAATGGAAAGCCACATAATATCAATAATACAATAAATTGAGCGCCCCAAAACTTAGGGCTATAAGCATAAAAATCAGCATTATCATTCACTTGCCAAATGGTGAAAACGGCAATAAGCGGCACAATCCACGAAAAACTATACCAGACATAAGGGCGAGATAAATAAATAAAGGCAAACAGCATCGGCTCAAATAGCCAATAAGCTAAATGATCTTTTTCTGAATTCATATCCACAAACCAAATCCCAAGAGCAAACGTAGCAATCATGAAGATTTCAATCGGATGAGTTGATATCGCTGATTTTATTCGTGTTTTGGTTTGGTGAAAAAAAGTCGAAAGAGACATAATGATTCCTTTTTCAATGCAAGAAAATCTCAATTAAGAATAAATAATTCGTCGTAAAATAATACGAAATTTCGTGCAACTGTAACCAACTTTTGAAGGCAATTCCACTGAAATAAAAGAAATAATTGGCGAAAAAGAGACAAAATCTCACCGCACTTTATTGAAAAACAAGATGCAGATCAAAGTGCGGTCATTTTTCCAAGACAAATTTCTAAATTTGCTTTATTATATTCCCGTTTTAGGTTCGCCTAACTAATTTTAATTAACTTTAAACAGAGGAAAACAAAATGGCAAAAATCGTTAAAGTCATTGGTCGTGAAATCATCGACTCTCGTGGTAACCCAACTGTAGAAGCTGAAGTTCATCTTGAAGGTGGTTTCGTCGGTTTGGCAGCTGCTCCATCAGGTGCATCTACCGGTTCTCGTGAAGCATTAGAATTACGTGACGGCGACAAATCTCGTTTCTTAGGTAAAGGTGTATTAAAAGCGGTTGCGGCTGTAAACGGCCCTATCGCAGATGCATTAGTGGGTAAAGAAGCGTCTAATCAAGCTGAAATCGACCAAATCATGATCGATTTAGACGGTACTGAAAACAAATCTAACTTCGGTGCAAACGCAATCTTAGCGGTATCTTTAGCAAACGCAAAAGCAGCAGCTGCGTCTAAAGGTTTACCTCTTTACGCTTACATCGCAGAACTTAACGGCACGCCAGGCGTTTACTCTATGCCATTACCAATGATGAACATCATCAACGGTGGTGAGCACGCAGATAACAACGTTGATATCCAAGAATTCATGATTCAACCAGTTGGTGCAAAAACATTACGTGAAGCACTTCGTATCGGTGCTGAAGTATTCCACAACCTTGCGAAAGTATTAAAATCTAAAGGCATGAGCACTGCTGTAGGTGATGAAGGTGGTTTCGCACCTAACTTAGCATCTAACGCAGACGCTTTAGCATGTATCAAAGAAGCAGTAGAAAAAGCAGGTTATGTATTAGGTAAAGACGTCACTTTAGCAATGGACTGCGCATCTTCTGAGTTCTATAACAAAGAAACTGGCAAATACGAAATGAAAGGCGAAGGCCGTTCATTCACTTCTCAAGAATTCACACACTATCTTGAAGAATTAACCAAACAATACCCAATCGTGTCTATCGAAGATGGTCAAGATGAATCTGACTGGGAAGGTTTCGCATACCAAACTAAAGTGTTAGGCGACCGCGTTCAATTAGTGGGCGACGACTTATTCGTAACCAACACCAAAATCTTAAAAGAAGGTATCGAAAAAGGTATCGCAAACTCTATCTTAATCAAATTCAACCAAATCGGTTCTTTAACTGAAACTTTAGCAGCAATTAAAATGGCTAAAGATGCAGGTTACACAGCAGTTATCTCTCACCGTTCAGGTGAAACCGAAGATGCGACTATCGCTGATTTAGCGGTTGGTACAGCAGCAGGTCAAATCAAAACTGGTTCTATGAGCCGTTCTGACCGTATTGCGAAATACAACCAATTAATCCGTATCGAAGAAGCATTAGAACGTGCTGGCACACCAGCTCCGTTCTTAGGTTTAAAAGCGGTTAAAGGTCAAGCGTAACTCACGCTGAATTTACTATAAAATATCACCGCACTTTGCACAAAAGTGCGGTGTTTTTTTAAGGTGTTTTTATGAAGACACAATCTGATTCACTTCTTACTGAACCTTGGTTATCTTGGGCAATCGAAATTCAAAGCATTGCACAAAACGGGCTAACTTATTGCAAAAATATCTATGATATTGAACGCTATGAACGCTTGAGGGATTTGTCTGCTGAAATGCTCGCTTATAAAACAGCAATACCAAAAGAAACCGTCAAATCGTTTTTCTGCAATGGGGCTGGTTATCAAACCCCTAAAATCGATTCGCGCGCAGCTATTTTCAAAGATGATAAAATTTTATTAGTACAAGAAAATGATGGACTTTGGTCACTGCCTGGCGGCTGGATAGATGTGCTAGAAACCATTCATAGTAATACGATTAAAGAAGTACGCGAAGAAGCGGGACTTAATGTTAAACCGACGTTCATTATTGCCATTCACGAACAACATAAACGCAATTTTCCGCCTTTTGCACATCCTGTACTCAAAACCTTCGTCATGTGCGAACCATTAAGTGGCGAATTTCAACCAAATAGTGAAACCGTTCAATCTGCCTATTTTGCATTAAATGAACTGCCACCAATGAATGAAGAAAAAAATACGCCCGCACAGGTTGAACTTTGCTTTCAGGCACACCATAGTAGTCACTGGACTACACAATTTGATTAGGAAATACCATGTTACATTTAACCCTCGAAGACCAACTTTTTCTCGGTCAACCAAAGCAAGTCGGTACACACTCGACTGTACATGACCATCTGGCGGTGATGTTTGAAGATGATGGCGAAACCGGCTATTTTTATGCGTTAGATATGCGTCAAAATGCACAACCGATTGTCGACTCCTTACATGTTTATAACGTCGATAACACTCGCAATCACCACGAAGCACGTAAATTAGAAATCTGCTGGGATGAAAGCGGTTATTTAGCCTTATTGCTTATTAACGGCTATCCCCATGCCGTATTTGATTTTGCTCATTTGATCGGCTATAACACCAACAAGCATCCTCAGCCTGACTTAATGAGCATGTGGACACACGAAGAAATCACCAATGAACGTGCAACAGCATGGCTTGGTGTGAATACCATTAAATAGGATTAACTATGCGATTTTACCGCGGTCTTCAGCCTTTCAAGATCATGAGTTTTGATCTTGATGATACCCTTTACGATAACAGTGATGTCATTCGTTTAGCCGAAGAACGCTTTCTTCAATGTGTGCAAAAACACTCACAACTGACCAATCTTACCTCAGAATATTGGCGAGAATGGAAATGGCAACTGGTGGAGAAAGATCCCTTGATTGCTGAAGATGTGATTGCCTGGCGTGTCGAAACGTTACGGCACTTACTGGCGCATCATGGTAAGAGTGCGGTTGAAATTGACCGCACTTTAGCGCTTGCCATGGAAGAGTTTATTAAATGGCGACATAAAATTGATGTACCCGCAGAAAGTATTGAAGTGCTGAATCAACTGAAAGATCGCTACCTATTGAGCGTGATTACCAATGGTAATGTGGTTGCAACACGCATTGGATTTGAACATTTTCAGCTGAGTTTACGTGGTGGAGAACAAGGCAGAGCGAAACCTCATCAAGATTTGTTCCACCAAACCGCCCATTATTTTGGCGTAAAACCGAGTGAAATTTTACATATTGGTGATAACTTAACCACGGATGTTCAAGGCGCCATTCAAGCTGGCTGCCAAGCTGTATGGATTAATTTATCGGGTAAAAACCTCAATTCATTTACTGAAGCAAGTGTTTTGCCTACATTAGAAATCAATCATTTAACTGAATTATTAACACTTTAACCCTATGATGAAAAAGAAAAATCAAGTTCTCGTCAGCCTTTCCATTGTGGCTTTATTAGGAGGTTGCTCAGAAGAACAAGTTCAACGAGATGTTTATAACAGCCTTGAGGATTGTTTAGCCGATTGGCAAAAAATTGAATTATGCGAAGCTGACCAATCTAATGAAAATAACAGCGGTACAACTGCACATGCTGGCTCAGGCTCCTCTCTCTCGGGCAATTTAAATACACGTCCAAGCAATAATAGTGAATGGTCAGAAGACAATCAAACCGTCAAACAAACCTTAAATCCAGATGGCGCAACTCACTCTGGCAACTCAAGCGGCTCTGAGGGAACAAGCCACACCAGCTCTGCAACAGGAGAAGGACACGGTAGTATGGGCAGTGCGATTGCTGGTGCTGCAATGGGTTATATGATCGCGCGTACGATGGGCTCATTTTTAGGTCCAAGCTACAATCCAAGTAACCGTGCCGTTTCAACACCAACGGGCCAAGTTATCCAACCACAAACTAATCGTTCTGTCGGTAAACCTGTATTAGTGAAAGGTAATGCAGGCAGCACTTACAGCAAACCAGTTTCACGCGGTGGCTTTAAAAGCTCAAATTCAAGCAGCAGCCATAGCTCAGGCGGTTAAATATGAAACGAATCACAGGCTTTCCTACTCGCCCCGATATGGTGCAACAATTATTAGATGTAGGCTTTGATTACTATAACCTGCCTTCCTCTGATGGCTCCCATTATTGGTCGGACAATGTGGCATATGAATTTACCCTAGCGGAAATTGATCGTATTGAAGACGCCACCAACGAATTGCACTCAATGTGTATGGACTTTGTTGCCGATGAAGTGAAACAAGGTGATTATGCCTATTATCGCTTCACCGATTTACAGAAAAATCTGATTGAACAAACATGGTCTAAAAACGTACCGCACTTATATGGTCGTTTTGATTTTGGTTATGATGGCGAAAACCTCAAAATGTTTGAATACAATGCCGATACGCCAACTTCCCTGCTTGAAGCTGCTGTGGTGCAATGGCAATGGTTAGAGCAAATTGAAGGCTTAGCGCATCGTGACCAATTCAATTGGATTCACGAAGAATTGCTTAATCGCTTTCAGTTTATTCAACAGCAAACTGGATTAAAAGATTTCCATTTTAGTGCCATGCAAGAAGCAGGCCGTGAAGATTGGGGCAATATTGATTACTTGGCGGATGTGGCTTACAACGCGGGTTGGCATATTCATCAGCTTGCCATTGAAGATGTAGGCTACGATAAAGACAGTCAGCAATTCCTCGATCTGAATAATCAACCTATTGATTGTTTATTTAAGCTCTATCCGCTTGAATGGATGACCACGACAGAATATGCACCACACATGCTTAATTCATCCACCACTTTTATTGAACCGGCGTGGAAATTACTATTAAGCAATAAAGTGCTATTAGCGAAATTATGGCAAAAACATCCAAATCATCCATTATTACTACCTGCTTACTTTAGCAAACATGATATTACCGATCGCCAATCAATATGGGTGAAAAAACCGACGTTAGGTCGTGAAGGTGCCAATGTTTCTTACTATGAAAAACGTAATGGCCTAGAATTTGCTGCCAAAGGCAGTGAGCATTCTGCCTTTTACGATCAAGCAGGTTACATCTATCAACAAAAATTTGAACTGCCAAATTTTGATGGCATGTACCCTATGATTGGTTCTTGGGTAGTGGGTGATATAGCTTGTGGCATCGGATTGAGAGAAGATTTTACCCCTGTTACCGGCAATGATAGCCACTTCATTCCGCATTACTTTGTAGAATAAAAACAACGCAAAACTGACCGCACTTAACAGATAATAAGGAGATAAATATGTATCCATTTAGTTTTCAAAACCCTACTCGCATTGAATTTGGTCTCGATAAAGAAAAAGAGATGGGTAAATATATGCACGAATACGGTGCAAAAAAGGCCTTAATTATCTATGGTAGTGAGCGTGTCAAACAATCCGGTTTATTTGAAGATGTGGCAAAAAGCTTGCGTGACCATGGCATTGAATACATTGAATGTGGCGGGGTGAAAAGCAACCCGACAATCAGCAAAGTTCGTGAAGCCGTTGCAATGGCAAAAGCCTTTAGTGCAGATAGTGTGCTGAGTATCGGTGGCGGCTCTTGCCTTGATAGTGCGAAAGCGATCGCAGCTGGTGCATGCTATGACGGCGATACCTGGGACTTCTTTAAAGGCACACCGGTGCAAAAAGCATTGATGATTTTTGATGTGATCACCCTTGCGGCAACAGGCAGTGAAATGAACTGGGGCTCAGTCATTACTAATGAAGAAACACAGCAAAAATATTCAATTCACAGCAATCATTTATTCCCCAAAGTGTCAGTGATTAATCCGAAATTGCAAGCGACCGTCAGCCGTGATTATTTAGTGTATTCAGCTGCAGATATTATTGCTCATTCTATTGAAGCCTACTTCACGGCGGAATATCGTCCTGAAATTATTGATTTCTTAGTAGAAAGCAATATTAAGACCGTGATTCGTACGACTGAAATCCTGCTCAATGATCCACAAGATCTCAATGCGCGTGGTGAGTTTGCCTGGGCGGCTACACTTGCGTTGAACGGTTTAACTCATTTAGGTATCTCACCTTACGGTTTCCCAAATCATATGATTGAGCATTCTATGAGTGCGATTTCAGATGTGCCACATGGTGCTGGGCTTTCCGTGATTATGCCTGCGTGGATGCAATGGTATCAATCTCAAAGACCTGCTCAATTCAAACGCTTTGCTAAAGAAATATTTGGCTTAGATAATGCTGACGATGGTATTCAAGCCTTAAAAGCTTGGTTTGATAAAATCGGTACACCAACAAGTCTTGAACAACTTGGTATTGATGATGAAACCTTAGCTGAAATTATTGAAAATGCGGCTCAAACTGCAATCAGAGCGAAAGTGGAAAAAACGTATACTAAAGAAGCTATTGAAGCCATTTTCGCTTTAGCGAAGTAATCTCTCATAAGAAAGAGCGGTTAAATTTAAAATATAATGAAATTTGAGCGCTCTTTTTATATTCTCAACATTTCACTTATTGAAAAGCATGTAAAAAATAACCGCACTTTAGTTACCCAAAGTGCGGTTAATTTGAATTAAGTTTTAACGCTTAATTATAGTGAAGCTTGATCAACAGCCACACCAGCACCCATAGTTGTAGAGATGCTTACTTTCTTGATAAAGATACCTTTTGCAGTAGTTGGTTTTGCTTTGTTTAAAGCAGCCAATAATGCTTGAAGGTTTTCTTTTAATTGAACTTCAGAGAAGTTTGCTTTACCAATTGTTGTGTGGATGATACCGTTTTTATCGTTACGATAACGGATCTGACCAGATTTAGCATTTTTAACTGCTTCAGCAACGTTTGGTGTTACGGTACCAACTTTAGGGTTTGGCATTAAACCACGTGGGCCTAATACTTGACCTAATTGACCAACAACACGCATTGCATCAGGAGAAGCGATAACAACGTCAAAGTTCATTTCGCCTTTTTTGATTTGCTCTGCTAAATCTTCCATACCGACTAAATCAGCGCCAGCTTCTTTAGCTGCATCTGCGTTAGCACCTTGGGTGAACACAGCTACGCGTACTTCACGACCTGTACCGTGTGGTAATACAGTTGCACCACGAACGTTTTGGTCTGATTTACGAGGATCGATACCTAAGTTTACTGCAACGTCAACACTTTCAACGAATTTAGCTGTTGCGAATTGTTTTAATAACGCGATTGCTTCGTTGATTTCATATGCTTTAGTAGAATCTACGCCAGCTTTGATTGCTTTCATTTTTTTAGTCAATTTAGCCATCGTATTATTCCTCCACCACTAAGCCCATTGAGCGAGCAGTACCAGCAATTGATTTCATTTTAGTTTCGATAGTCGCGCCAGTCATATCTGCTGCTTTAGTTTCAGCGATTTGACGAACTTGATCTAAAGTTACTTTACCCACTTTATCTTTGTTCGGTTTACCAGAACCAGATTTGATACCTGCAGCTTTTTTCAATAATACTGCTGCTGGTGGAGTTTTAGTAATGAAAGTGAATGAACGGTCTGCATATACAGTGATAACAACTGGAATTGGTAAACCTTTTTCAATGCTCTCAGTACGAGCGTTGAATGCTTTACAGAATTCCATGATGTTCACACCTTGTTGACCTAATGCAGGACCAACTGGTGGTGATGGGTTTGCCATACCAGCTGCAACTTGCAACTTAACGTATGCTTGGACTTTTTTTGCCATTTTTTAGTTTCCTCTAAATGGGTGATAACGCCGAAATCGGCTCCCCTGTTAATGAAAGGCTGTATTTTAATTAATCAGCCTCGAAATTTCAAGTAGAAAAACTACTCGAAAAACAACCGCACTTTATTGTTTAAGTGCGGTCATTAAATCTCTTACTTTAGAAAAGGGAAATTAACGTGTTTTTTCCACTTGACCAAATTCAAGCTCAACTGGTGTTGCACGACCGAAGATAGATACTGACACTTTTAAGCGGCCTTTTTCGTAATCTACTTCTTCAACCGTACCATTAAAGTCTGCGAATGGACCTTCTGTCACACGCACCTCTTCACCTGGTTGATATTCTTTACGATGACGCGGTTTTTCAGCACTTTGCTCTAAACGATTTAAAATTAAATCTGCTTCACGTTTAGAAATTGGTGCTGGCTTATCTGGAGTACCACCGATAAAGCCCATTACACGTGGTACACTTTTCACTAAGTGCCATGTGTCATCGTTCATTGCCATTTCAACTAATACATAGCCAGGGAAGAATTTACGTTCACTTTTACGACGTTTACCTGCTACGTTTTCAACGACTTCTTCAGTCGGCACTAACACTTCGCCAAACTGATCTTCCATTTGTTGTTGTTTGATATATTCACGCAATGTGATTGCAACACGACTCTCAAAGCCTGAGAATGCTTGCAATACATACCAACGTTTTTTGGATATGTTTTCAGTTTCGCTCATTTTAGAATCTCAAATCAGTTAAGAAGTTAATCAATGCAATGATAATTGAATCAATTGCCCAGAAGAATAAAGAGGTAAGCACGGTTACCGCAATCACGATTAAAGTGGTTTGACGTGTTTCTGCACGAGTTGGCCATACCACTTTACGACCTTCAACTTTTGCTTCGCTAAAGAATGTACGTGCTTTTGTACCTTGGTTGGTAATTGCAGCGAAACCAAAGGCAATTAATAAGGCGACAACTACGCCAACTACACGTACAGGTAAAGAGAAGGCGTCTTTAAAATAAACGTTACCAATTGCTGCAGCGGTAAAAAATGCCACAGAAAGAATCCAAAGAAGCGTGTTTAAGCCTTTTGATTTTCCTTCTACGACTTGTTCTTGGTCGTGTTTCTTTTTCTCAACAATTTCAGTTGCCATAATTGAATCCGTATAAAATAAGGGATAAATAATTTTTAGATTAATTTCAGAACGTGCGATTGTAGCATTTTCTTTCGGGATTGCCTATGAAAAATGTCAGAAAAAACAACCGCACTTTCTGTTAATTTTTATATTCGAGCTTCGGTGGTTTGTTATCGACGATGGTTTCTTCATCCACAATCACTTTTTGCAAGTTTTCGATTGAAGGTAAATCATACATCGTATCTAACAATACAGCCTCAACGATTGAGCGTAAACCACGCGCACCGGTTTTACGTTCAAGGGCTTTTTTTGCCATCGCTTTTAATGCTTCTGGGGTGAATTCAAGCTCTACATCTTCTAAACCAAATAATGCTTGATATTGTTTGGTCAATGCGTTTTTCGGTTGAGTAAGGATCTGAATCAACGCTTCTTCATCTAATTCGCTTAATGGCGCAATCATTGGAAGACGACCAATAAATTCTGGAATCAAACCAAATTTCATTAAATCATCTGGCTCAACTTGACGGAATAATTCAGAAAGATTTTCTTTCTCTTCTTCCTTCTCTACTTTCGCATCAAAACCAATTCCGGTATCAGTTTGTGTACGCTTACCGATAATTTTATCTAAGCCGGCAAATGCCCCACCACAAATAAAGAGAATTTTCGAAGTATCCACTTTCAACATTTCTTGTTGTGGGTGTTTACGTCCACCTTGTGGCGGCACAGACGCAATAGTGCCTTCAATTAATTTCAACAAGGCTTGTTGCACACCTTCACCAGATACATCACGAGTAATAGACGCACCTTCTGATTTGCGGCTAATTTTATCAATTTCATCAATGTAGATAATGCCCTGCTCTGCTTTTTCCGTATCGTAATCGCAGTTTTGTAATAATTTTTGCAGAACATTTTCCACATCTTCGCCCACATAACCGGCTTCGGTTAATGTCGTCGCATCGGCCATAGCAAAAGGCACATTTAAACGACGTGCCAAGGTTTGTGCTAATAAGGTTTTACCGCTACCTGTTGGACCAATTAACAAAATGTTACTTTTACCTAATTCGACATCATTGCTTTGGTGGTTCGTACGTAAGCGTTTATAGTGATTGTAAACCGCCACTGACAAGACTTTTTTCGCATAATCTTGCCCAATCACATAATCATCTAAGTGAGCGCGAATTTCATGCGGTGTCGGTAATTTTTCTTCAACTGCCAGTTCGCTAGGTGTTTCGATTTCACCACTGTCTTCTAACATACTGTGGCAAAGCTCGATACACTCGTTACAAATATAACCATCTGTACCCGCAATTAATTTACCTACTTCACTTTTTTCTCTTCCGCAGAAAGAACAGTGAAGATCGTTATCATTTGTTGTCATGTGAAATCCTTAACGTTTAATCAACACATCGTCCACTAAGCCGTAAGCTTTTGCTTCTTCTGCCGACATAAAGTTATCACGATCTGTGTCTTTTTCGATACGCTCGATGCTTTGACCAGTATGGAAAGCAAGACGCTCGTTTAAGGTTTGTTTAATTTTTAAAATTTCTTGTGCGTGGATCTGAATATCTGATGCTTGTCCACGGAAACCACCTAACGGTTGGTGAATCATTACGCGTGCATTCGGTAATGCAGCACGTTTTCCTGCTGTACCACCCGCAAGTAAGAATGCGCCCATTGAGCAAGCTTGACCAATACAAAGGGTACGCACATCCGGTTTAATAAATTGCATGGTATCGTAAATTGCCATACCCGCAGTCACAGAGCCACCCGGTGAGTTAATATAAATATTGATGTCTTTTTTCGGATCTTCTGATTCTAAGAAAAGTAACTGTGCCACGATCAAATTTGCCATACGATCTTCTACTTCACCACTCAAGAAGATCACGCGCTCTTTTAATAGGCGAGAATAAATGTCGTACGAACGTTCACCACGAGAGGTTTGTTCGACAACCATAGGAATTACACTCATTTTTGCCCCTAAATATGTGCTAAAAAATCGGGCAATATTCTACCCGAAAATCAGTAAAAACAAAAATGCGGTCGCTTTTCATTGAAAAAAACAACCGCACTTTTCGATGATATGCTTGTGAATTTAATTCACGTTCTATCAATTATTATGCTTGTGGATTCATGATCTCATCAAATGAAGACGCTTTTTCAGTCACTTGAGCTTTAGCAAGAACGGCATCAACTGCTTGTTCTTCTAATACTACGTTGCGAATGTTGTTCATTAACTCTTCATTTTTGCTGTAATATTCAACTACTTCAGCTGGTTGTTCGTAAGCAGAAGCGATATCCGCAATCATTGCTTTCGCACGTTCTTCATCCGCTTTCAATTCGTTTGATTTGATCACTTCAGAGAATAATAAACCGACTTGAACACGACGTTTTGCATCAGCTTCAAATAATTCGCGTGGTAATTGTGCAGCTTGTTGTGCATTACCACCGAAACGTTGTGCAGCTTGGTTACGTAATACATTGATTTCTTCTTCTACTGCAGAAGCTGGAACATCAATTGGGTTTTGTTCGATTAAACCATTGATGACTTGTTGTTTAACACGTGAAACTAATGCGTTTTTCAATTCACGTTCCATGTTTTTACGGATTTCTGCACGTAAATCTGCCACAGTTTTGGTGTTTGGACCAAATTTAGCAACGAATTCATCTGTTAATTCTGGTAATTCCATTTCTTCTACTTTTTTCAAGGTGATCGCAAATTTTGCATCTTTACCTTTTAAGTTTTCAGAATGGTATTCCGCTGGGAAAGTCACATTGATATCGAATTGTTCGCCTGCTTTGTGACCTACGATACCCTCTTCAAAACCTGGGATCATACGACCTTGGCCCATGAATAGAACGAAATCAGTTGCTTTACCGCCTTCGAATTCTTCGCCATCTACTGAACCAACGAAGTCGATTTTTACGCGAGAATCTGCTTTAGCTGCTGCTTTACTTTCAACCCAAGTTGCTTGTTGTTTACGTAATACATCGATCATTTTATCGATATCAGCTTCAGTGATTTCAACAGTTGGTTTCTCAACCTTGATGTTTTCTAAGCCTTTTAATTCAACTTCTGGGTATACTTCGAAAGTTGCAGTGAATGATAAATCTTTACCAGGTTCGAACGTTTCGATAGCGAAAGTTGGACGACCTGCGATGTTGATTTTCTCAGCGATTACTGCGTCAAAGAAATGACGTGGTAATAAATCGTTTAATACATCTTGACGGATTGATGCGCCAAAACGTTGTTCAATGATGTGAGCTGGCACGTGACCTTTACGGAAACCATCAACACGTACATTTTTTGCTGCACGTTTGAATTCTTCACGAGTTGCTTTTTCTACAGCTTCAGCTGGAACGGTGATCGTCACACGACGCTCTAAACCTTGAGTTGTTTCAATATTTAATGACATTTGTAACCTCAATTAATGTTGCACTCGGTAAAAACCACACCGAACACGTTATTGTTTGTAAAAATAAAAAACCGCCAAATTATAGCGAAAGAAAATCAAACAGTCGATAGAAACCGGAAAATTCAATAGAAAACCAGCTAAAATTGCACAATTTATCAACAATTTTTGATAAAGAAAAAAGTGCGGTCAAAAATAACCGCACTTTTTATCGAATTATAAACCTTTTGGTAAACGAATTTTTTGACCAGGGAAAATCTTATCCGCGTCTTTAATCACTTCTTTGTTAGCTTCAACGATAGCGGTATATTTCGCGCCATTTCCGTAAGCTTTCTCAGCGATTTTCCACAAGGTGTCACCTTTTTGGATTACATAAAATGTTTCATCACTGCCTAAGGTTTCACCGTTATTGATGCTTGCATCGCTTTTTACTGAGTGGATACCTTGAATGTTACCCGCCATTAATACTGCTTTTTCTAATGCCGCCGCGTTTGCCGCCACACCTTGGATATTTGCTACACCATTTTCAACGGTAACAGATAAGTTTTCTACACCTGGATTGTCTTCCGCGATGTGTTGAGTCACTGCTTTAGATGCATCTTCTTCTTTAGAGAAAACTTTCTTACCAATGTCACTGACAAAATCAAATAAACCCATTTTAAAGTTCCTTTTGTATGTTTGTTTAAGGGAGTATTACGATACTGAAATTCCCTTAAGAAGTCTATAAATCAGAGTGTAAAGCTATGTAAATATTTCAAGAAAACTGATCTAAAATTGACCGCACTTTGATAGAATACGCCGATTTTTAATTTACTCACTGAAAAAGGACAAATTATGCGTTGGGAAGGTCGTAGAGAAAGCTCAAATATTGAAGATAGACGTGGCTCTGGCGGCGGTAACTTCGGTGGCGGAAAAGGCACTGGTGTGCTCGGTATTATCATTCTTTTAGTCGGCGCTTATTATGGCGTGGATCTTTCAGGCTTAGTGGGTACGCCTGATTTTTCAGGACAAAGCTCTCAACAGTTAGAAACTAAAGAAGAACAACAACTTGCGAGTCTTTCTAAAGTTGTATTAGCAGACACTGAAACCGTTTGGGGACAATATTTCAGACAAATGGGTAAAACTTATAGCGAGCCAACCATGGTGCTTTACAATGGTGTAACGCCAACCGCTTGTGGTACGGGTCAATCTGCAATGGGTCCATTCTACTGCCCGAGCGATCGCAAAGTTTACCTTGATTTATCATTCTATAATGAAATGAAAAATAAACTGGGTGCAGCAGGTGATTCAGCCTTTGCTTATGTGATTGCGCACGAAGTCGGTCACCACGTACAAAATATGCTCGGCATTCTGCCGCAAGTGAATCGCGCACAACAAAGCAGTGATCGTAAAACGGCAAATCAACTTTCCGTTCAATTAGAACTTCAAGCTGACTGTTTCGCTGGTGTTTGGGCGAGCCAAGCGGTAAAAAGTGGTTTATTTGAACGCGGTGATGAAGAAAAAGCGTTTAATGCAGCAGAAGCTGTGGGCGATGACCGTTTACAAAAACGCAGCCAAGGTTATGTGGTACCGGATAGTTTCACTCACGGTACATCTGCACAGCGTCTAGAATGGTTCAGAAAAGGCTTACAAAGCGCTAATCCTTCTGTGTGTAATACTTTTAACCAATAAAATCTTTAAGGCTGATTCATGTCAGCCTTTTTTATTTCTGTGCATTTTAGCATAAAAAAAGAGCGGTCAATTTTGACCGCTCTTTTTCTTTATGGTGTTAAGCTTACGCGAACTGACGTACTTCGCCGTTACCCGCTACGTTTTCCACACAACGTGGACAAAGTGTCGGATGTTCAGGATTCACGCCGATTTTGTCAGAATAATGCCAGCAACGTGGACATTTTTCACCGTTAGAACGTGCAACGCTTACCGCAATTCCCTCTAACTCTCCCGTAGCTACATCTGCAGGTTTGTCAGCTAATGGTTTCACTTCCGCTTTTGAGGTAATTAACACGAAACGTAATTCATTGCCTAATTGTTCTAACAATGCTCGATATTCATCGTTAGCATAAACTGTTACTTCTGCTTCTAAACCACCACCGATCACTTTGTCGTTACGGGCGATTTCTAATACACGGTTCACTTCAGAACGAACTTTAATCAGTTGTTGCCAGTAAGCATCATCTAATTTTTCATTCTCGCCTAAACCAAATAAGCCTTCGTAGAATTCTTCAGTAAAGACAAATTCAGCACGTGGCATTGCTGTTTGTGGTAAGTAGCCCCAAATTTCATCTGCCGTGAATGACAAGATTGGTGCCATCCAACGTACTAAAGCTTCCGCAATGTGCCATAACGCTGTTTGGCAGCTACGACGAGCAAGACTATCCGCTTTGGTGGTGTATTGACGGTCTTTGATAATATCAAGGTAGAACGAACCCATTTCCACAGAACAAAAACGCATTAAACGTTGTACTACTGTGTGGAATTGATAGTTATCGTACGCGTCTTTGATTTCTTTTTGTGCATCTAACGCACAAGCTACCGCCCAACGATCTAAGCTAATCATGTCTTCCGGTTTAACCGCATCACGTTGCGGATCAAAACCGTTTAAATTCGCTAATAAGAAACGCGCAGTGTTACGAATACGACGATAGCTATCCGCGGCACGTTTTAAGATCTCATCAGAAACAGTCATTTCACCGGTATAGTCGGTAGATGCAACCCATAAACGTAAAATATCACCACCGAATTTATCCATGACTTCTTGTGGGGTCACGATGTTACCGATAGATTTTGACATCTTACGGCCTTGACCATCCACGGTGAAACCATGGGTTAATACTTGTTTGTATGGCGCTTTGCTGTCTGTTGCCGTAGAAAGCATTAAAGAAGACATAAACCAACCACGGTGTTGGTCAGAACCTTCTAAATACATATCGATATCTTGACCGTTAAACTCCGGACGATTCGCGACAACAGAAGAATAGGTTGATCCTGAGTCAAACCATACGTCAAGGGTATCAGGCACTTTGCGATAGGTTTCGGCATCAGCCCCTAATAATTCTTTTTCGTCTAAATCCCACCATGCTTGAATACCGGCTTTCTCTACACGTTTCGCTACTTCTTCAAGTAACTCTAAGGTACGCGGATGAAGCTCTTCGGTTTCTTTGTGCACGAATAAGGTCATCGGTACACCCCAAGTACGTTGACGAGAAATACACCAGTCTGGGCGGTTTTCAACCATTTTCTCGATACGTGCTTGACCCCAATCTGGAATCCAACGTACGCCTTTGATTTCGCCTAATGCTTGTTGGCGTAAACCCTGTGTTTCCATACCGATAAACCATTGTGGTGTTGCACGGAAAATAATCGGGGTTTTGTGACGCCAGCAGTGTGGGTAGCTGTGTTTGATTTTCTCAACTTTTAATAAGTTGCCCACTTCTTGTAATTTTTCAACAACCAATGGATTGGCTTCAAATACGCCTTTGCCTGCAAAGAATTCAGTCGTTGAAATAAATTTACCGTCATTCGATACAAGACCCGCCATTGGTAAATTATATTTTTGTCCTACAATAAAGTCGTCTAAACCGTGGTCTGGTGCGGTGTGAACTAAACCTGTACCGCCATCAGTGGTCACGTGATCACCTAAAATTACTGGTACAGTGAAATCATAGAACGGATGGTTAAAGCGTACTAACTCAAGTGCTTGACCTTTTACTGAACCTAACACTTCAACTTGTTCTACGCCCACCGCTTTCGCAACAGACTCAACTAATTCAGCAGCTAAGATCACACGCTCATCACCAAGTTGTACTAAGTTGTATTCTAAGTCTGCATTTACTGCAATCGCACGGTTAGATGGCATTGTCCAAGGTGTAGTGGTCCAAATCACGGCAGATAATTTGCCATAGCCTTTGCCTACTGCGTTAAATTTCTCTTCAATTTCGGCTACATTTACTGCAGGAAAACGCACATAGATAGACGGAGAAACTTTGTCTTCGTATTCCACTTCTGCTTCTGCTAAAGAAGAACCACAATCCAAACACCAGTGCACTGGTTTTGAACCTTTGTATAAGTGACCATTCGCAATCACTTTACCGAGTGTACGGATGATGTTTGCTTCGGTGTTGAAGTTCATCGTTAAATAAGGATTATCCCAATCACCCAACACACCTAAACGGATAAAATCTTTTTTCTGACCTTCTACTTGTTCTGCAGCGTATTCACGGCATTTTTGACGGAATTCAGCAGCGGTCACTTTCTCATTTGGTTTACCCACCAAACCTTCTACTTTTAATTCAATTGGTAAACCGTGACAGTCCCAACCCGGGATATAAGGCGAATCAAAACCTAACGCTGTTTTAGATTTAATAATAATATCTTTCAGAATTTTATTAACGGCGTGACCGATATGAATATTGCCGTTCGCATACGGAGGGCCATCATGCAAAATAAAGGATTTTTTACCTTTCGTGGCTTGGCGGATTTTTTGATACAACTGTTTGTCATACCAATTTTTTAACATTACAGGTTCGCGTTTGGCTAAATCGCCACGCATTGGGAAACCTGTTTCAGGTAAATTTAACGTGTTTTTGTAATCAACTGTCATGTTATTTTCCAATTTTATATTTCAATATAATTCTATTTTGCAAAAAATGCTTTCGCTGTTTTTACGTCTTGTTCAATTTGAGCTTTCAACGCCTCAAAAGACGGAAATTTTATCTCATCTCGAATCTTATGGCAGAATTCTACCTCTACCATTTGTCCATAAATATTCTGAGAAAAATCAAATAAATGAACTTCTAATAATTGTATCGTACCGTTAATAGTTGGGCGTTTTCCCATGTTGGCGACGCCATTAAAAATCTCACCTGATTTCAACCGCACTTTCACCGCATAAACCCCTTTTACTGGGTTCACTTGACGATGTAAACGAACATTCGCGGTAGGAAAACCAATGGTGCGGCCTAATTTATTGCCGTGGATCACACGACCGAAAATACGATAAGGCTTACCGAGTAAATTTTGCGCATGCTGTAAATCATCTTTAGCCAGCGCTTCACGAATAGCGGTGCTACTGATACGCAACTCATCTAAACAGAAGGTGTGGCTGTCTTCTACTTCAAAACCAAACTGCTTTCCAGCTTGCTGCAACATCGCAAAATTGCCTAAACGTTTCGCACCAAATTTGAAATCATCCCCAATACTGAGAAACTTCACATTTAATTTGCGCACAAGCCAATCTTCAATAAATTGTTCTGCAGGAAGATCAGCAAAAGTGCGGTCAAATTTCGCGACGATCACCACATCCACCCCCGCCTTAGCTAAATAATGTAATTTATCTCTTAACCGCATTAAGCGAGCAGGGGCTTTGTCACCCATAAAATATTCGCGCGGTTGCGGCTCGAAAAGCATCACTGCCATGGGTAAATTCAGTGCATTTGCTTTCTGACGAAGATGACGCAAAATCGCCTGATGCCCCAAATGCACGCCATCAAAATTGCCAATGGTTAATGCGCACCCTGACAAATATGGCTGTGTATTATAAAGCCCACGAATTAATTGCATTACATCTTATCCAAAAAAACAAAAAATAATCGGTGCATTATAGCGGTAACTTAATGTTTTGTCAGTAAATGGTGTTTACGAACACCCAATAGCACCAATACACCTAAATAAACGACCGCAGCCAGTCCGATTAACCAAGCTAGCCAATAGATACGCATTAAAAATGTCATGGCTGCCCATTCTTCAATTGATGGGCAGTTATACCAAAGCAAGCCGCCCATGGCTAAGGCTGCACCTAAAACTTTCAGAAAAAAGACCGCACTTTTACGTGAAAAATGATACACATCCGCTTTCGCTAAACCACGATAAAGTAAATAAGCATTTAAGGTTGCCGACATCGCAGAAGCAATCGCCAACCCCACATAACTAAATGGAATCGCCAATACGTTAAAGCCCATATTGCTTACCATAGCGATGATCCCGATTTTCACGGGGGTTTTGGTGTCTTGGCGTGCGTAATAACCGTTAGCCAAGATCTTAATCAGCATAAAGCTAAGTAAACCCGCATTGAATGCCCATAAGGAATAAGAAGCTGAGTGCACATCTGTTAAGGTAAAACTGCCACGCATAAATAACACCAATAACATTGGTTGGGCTAACACGGCAATACCAATTGCAGCCGGCACACCAAGTAATAAAATCATTCGTACGCCCCAGTCCATGGTGTTGCGAAAATTAGCCGCACTTTGGGAAGAATTGTCTTCTCGATTCACATGATGGCGAGCAAGCGTCGGTAAAATCACGGTGGAAATGGCGATACCAAATAGCCCAAGTGGAAACTCTAATAGACGATCAGAATAATAAAGCCAACTAATAGACCCCGTCATTAAGAAACTGGCAATGACCGTATCAAGCAGCAAGTTGATTTGACTTACAGAAACCCCGAATAAAGCCGGAATCATCAATCGACGAATTTTGGCTACCCCTTCATCATGCCATGCCCATTTTGGTTTTACGAGCAAGCCGGCTTTTTTCAAGAAAGGGATTTGGAATAAAAATTGTAATAAACCGCCTAAGAAGATCCCGATAGCAAGGGCAAGATCAGGATTATCTAATCTTGGTGCGAGGAAAAGTGCGGTCGCTATCATGGCGATATTGAGCAAAACAGGCGAGAACGACATCACACCGAATTTACCTATCGTATTTAAAATCGCCCCAGAAAGTGCCACAAAGGTGACAAACCATAAATAAGGAAACGTAATTTTTAAGAGTAAAGACGCTTGTTCAAATTTGTGTGCATCGGGCCCGTCATTTAGCCAATCGGTAAACCAGCCCATCCCGAAGATCGCTGCAACGACAGGCGATCCCACCATGGCAAGTAAAGTGACAATACTGACTAATCCGCCTAGCGTACCCGATACCTTCCCGATAAATTCTCGGGTTTTAGAAAGATCGCCCGATTTTTGATATTCGGCTAATACGGGTACGAAAGCCTGAGAAAATGCGCCTTCCGCAAATAAACGACGTAAAAAGTTTGGGATACGGTTAGCGAATAGAAACACGTCTGCCGCTGCGCCTGCACCGATCAAATGTGCTATTACCACATCGCGGACTAAACCTAACACACGGGACACTAATGTCATCCCACTCACGATAATGCCGGATTTTAAAAGTCGTTTACTCAAAATAGGGGTCTCTTCAAAAAAATTTGCCTTAATTGTATAGAATTTTTGTTTTTACGCTATATTCCAACGAAAAAAACTGATAAAATCCTGCCCACATCGTTTGTGTGAGCCAATAGAAAGCGCTTTTTTTAAATAACGATGCTTACTTTCGGTTGTGTCTCACCGAAATCAACACAAATTATTCATTGACAAAAGTATAAAAAATCGGCATATTCTACGCCCTTATTTTGTCATAATCATCTAACAGAAATTTTAGGAGTTTGACCTTGGCTAATATCAAGTCAGCAAAAAAACGCGCGGTTCAATCTGAAAAACGCCGCCAACACAACGCAAGCCAACGCTCTATGATGCGTACTTACATCAAAAAAGTATATGCTCAAGTAGCAGCAGGTGAAAAAGCAGCAGCTGAAGCAGCATTCGTTGAAATGCAAAAAGTTGTTGACCGTATGGCTTCTAAAGGCTTAATCCACGCTAACAAAGCAGCAAACCACAAAGCTAAATTAGCTGCTCAAATCAAAAAATTAGCGTAATTAAAGCACTAAAACAGCTTAAAAATAAAACCGCACTTTAGTGCGGTTTTTGTTTGCCGTAAACCGTCCTGCCACAAACGCCCCATAACGAGCTTGCATTCCCCCCTTTAACCTGTAAACTACCCCACAACTTAAAAATTAATCATAAAATAAATAATAAATGACCAAAAAATCTTTTAAAAAAGCGGATCCAAATTATCAAAAAGAATTAGCCAAATACGGTAATCCGATCCCAAGCAGAGACTACATTCTGCAAATTATTCGTGAAAATAATGCCCCGATGAGTCGGGAAGAAATTCTGACCGCACTTTCAATTAAAAGTGACGAACAACAAGAAGCTATGCGTCGCCGCTTGCGCGCCATGGAAAATGATGGACAGTTAGTTTTCACTAAACGTAAACGCTATGCCTTGCCTGAAAAATTGGATTTATTCAAAGGCATGGTCATTGGCCATCGCGAAGGCTATGGCTTTTTACAAGTCGAAGGCAAAAAAGAAGATCTCTTTATTCCTAATCACCAAATGCAACGTGTAATGCATGGTGATTTTGTGTTAGCACAGCCTGCTGGCTTGGATCGTCGTGGTCGTCGTGAAGTCCGTATTGTTCGTGTACTTGAAAGTCGCAAAAAACAAATTGTCGGCCGTTTCTTCTTAGAAAATGGTTTTAGCTATGTTGTGCCTGATGATAGTCGTATCGGACGAGATATTTTAGTCCCTAATGAGCACCGCAATGGCGCTCGAATGGGACAAGTTGTCGTGGTTGAATTGCAAGAACGATCTGCCTCCTTCACTCAGCCAGTTGGCATCATCACCGAAATTCTGGGTGACAATATGGCAAAAGGGATGGAAGTGGAGATCGCCCTTCGTAATCATGACATCCCTCACCAATTCCCAAGTGCGGTCGAAAAATACGTTAAAAAATTCACGGAAGAAGTGCCTGAAGAAGCGAAAAAAGGCCGTGTGGATTTACGCAATCTGCCACTGGTTACCATTGATGGCGAAGACGCACGTGATTTTGATGATGCCGTATATTGCGAAAAAAGTGGTAAAGGCTGGAAGCTTTGGGTGGCAATTGCCGATGTCAGCTACTATGTGCGTTTACGTTCTGCATTAGATACAGAAGCTTATAACCGTGGTAACTCCGTTTACTTCCCAAATCGTGTTGTACCAATGTTGCCGGAGATTTTATCCAACGGATTGTGTTCACTGAATCCACAAGTTGATCGCTTGTGTATGGTGTGTGAAATGCACATTTCTGCCAAAGGTAAACTCACAGACTATCGTTTTTATGAAGCAGTAATGAATTCTCATGCTCGTTTAACCTATACGAAAGTCGCTGAAATTTTAGATGGTGATGATGAACTTCGCACGCGTTATCAAGGGCTAGTGCCGCATTTAGAAGAATTGCATCACCTCTATCAAGCATTACTCAATGCACGCAAACAACGTGGTGCTATTGATTTTGAAACCATTGAAACCAAATTTATTTTCAATGCCATGGGACGAATTGATCGCATTGAGCCTGTTGTGCGAAATGATGCTCACAAAATCATTGAAGAATGCATGATTCTTGCGAATATTGCAGCGGCAAACTTTATGGAAAAACATAAAGAGCCTGCACTCTATCGTATTCATGCCACACCGAGTGAAGAGAAACTGACGTCTTTCCGTGCATTCTTAAGTGAATGTGGTTTAAGCCTTGAAGGTGGCATGAAACCGACCACAAAAGATTATGCAAAATTGTTAGAACAAGTGAAAGATCGCCCGGATCACGAACTCATTCAAACCATGTTACTGCGTTCATTAAGCCAAGCGGTTTATCATGCGGATAATATCGGTCACTTTGGTTTGGCTTTAGAGGAATATGCCCACTTTACTTCCCCGATTCGTCGTTATCCGGATTTAACTCTTCACCGTGGAATTAAGTATTTATTAGCAAAAGAAAAAGGCGCTAAACGTAAAACGACGGATACTGGCGGCTATCATTATTCCTTTGATGAAATGGATTTATTAGGTGATCACTGCTCAATGACTGAACGCCGTGCCGATGATGCCACTCGTGAAGTAGCAGATTGGCTGAAATGTGAATATATGCAAGATCACGTGGGCGCTGAATTTAGCGGAGTGATCTCATCTGTAACAGGCTTTGGCTTATTTGTACGTTTAGATGATTTATTCATTGACGGCTTAGTCCATATTTCCACTTTAGATAACGACTACTATCAATTTGATGCAGCTAAACAACGTTTAATCGGTGAAAATAGTGGTATGATTTATCGCCTTGGCGATAAAGTCAAAATTCGCGTGGTCGCCGTTCATTTAGAACAAAAAATGGTAGATTTTAGTTTAGTCGAAAGTGCCAGAAAACCACGTCGTGTTGGCAAAACGGCAAAACAAAAAGCAAAAAAAGTCTTTAAGGAACTACCACCTAAAGCATCTAAAAAACGTAAAAGTGCGGTTAAAAATAAAGATGTTTCTAAGAAACCGACTAGAAAACGGAAGAAATAATATTTTTACTGAATATCCCCTTCCCCCTCTTTGCTAAAGAGGGAGGATAATGACAAAAAGAATAAACAAGAGAACCCTATGTCAGAAAATATCTATGGTATCCATGCTGTAAACAGCATTTTAGCAAATAGCCCTGAACGTTTAATTGAAGTTTTTGTGCTGAAAGGCCGTGAAGATAAACGCCTGCAACCGTTACTTAATGAGCTCTATGCTTTAGGCATTGCGGTGCAATTTGTAAACCGTCAAACATTAGATAAAAAATCCAATGGTGAAGTGCATCAAGGAGTGATTGCGCGTGTGCAAGAAGCGAAAGAGCTGAATGAACATGATCTGGATGAACTTCTTACTCGTAAACAAAATCCTCTTTTATTGGTGCTTGATGGTGTGACGGATCCCCATAACCTAGGAGCCTGTTTACGTACTGCGGATGCAGCTGGTGTGAGTGCTGTTATCGTACCAAAAGATAAATCCGCTCAGCTCACTTCTATTGCACGTAAAGTGGCTTGCGGTGCTGCGGAGACTGTGCCATTAATTCGTGTTACTAACTTAGCGCGTACTTTGCGAGATCTACAACAAAACCATAATATTTGGGTGGTGGGTACAGCTGGCGAAGCAACAGAAACCATTTACCAAAGTAAACTCACAGGTTCTCTTGCCCTAGTAATGGGAGCCGAAGGTGAAGGCATGCGTCGCCTTACTCGTGAGCATTGTGATCAACTCATTAGTATTCCAATGGCGGGATCAGTTTCATCCCTCAACGTTTCCGTTGCGACGGGCGTATGTTTATTTGAAATTGTGAGACAACGTCTTGCCGCCTAAAAATGCGTGAAAAAATAACCGCACTTGATATAAAAAATGCCGATAAATCATTATCGGCATTTTTATTATTTTGAAATGGTTTTCCCAAATATCATGGAGATCACTAAGGTACATAATGCAGGCACCAGCCAAGCTAATCCTTGTGAGTAAAGCGGGAAATGAATCATGACTTGATGCAACCCTTCAGGCAAGACATCTAAGTTTTTCAAACTATCAACCAAACTAAAACAAACTGTCACAAAGATGGTTACGTAATAGCTCAATCGAATAGAAGGCAATTTATTACGCACAAGCTGTAAAACCACTAACATGATCGCCATTGGGTAAATCAACAACAAGGCTGGAATTGTCACTCGGAGTAATTTTGTTAAGCCATATTGTGAAATAATTGTCGTCATTGCGGTGAAGAAGACAATCCAAAATGGATAAGAAAAACGTGTCGAAAACTTAGAGAAATAATCACCACACGCACTGGTTACGCCCACTAACGTGGTTAAACTAGCTAAAGTGATAATACCCGCCATAATCCAGGTTCCCGCCGTGCCAAATAAACTGTTCACATAACGAGAGAAAATTTGTCCACCATTTGTTGCACCTTGTGCCACAGCATCAGAAGTTGCCCCTAAATAGAATAAGGCAAAATATAGACAACCTAATAAAATGACAGAGACAAAACCCGCTGAAATGGTATATTGCACAATCTTTTGGGGATTAGTCACATTTTTTGCAGATAACGCCCGTGCAACAATGCCACCAAAGGCAATCGCTGCCAGCACATCCATCGTTTGATAGCCACTAATTAACCCAGTAGTTAATGCCGAATTCTCGGCATACGCCTGCGACGGAGCAACAATGTCAGAAAGCGGTGAAACAAAAACCGTGATCCCAACAACGAGTAATAAGACCAACAATGCCGGTGTCATCACTTCACCCACCGTTGAAATAATGGTACTTGGGCGAATCATGAATCCCATGGCGATAATATTAAAAATCACAGAGAAAATAAGGCGTGTTGTCGCACTATCTTCAATGAGCCCCAATGGTAGCCATGCCATTTCATAAGCGACATTGGTAATTCGAGGCATTGCAAAGGTTGAACCGATGACTAAATAAAGAATGGTTAAAAAGGATACGCCTGCCCACTTGGGTAAGTCCTTAGTCAGTTCTTCGCCACGTCCTAACACTGACACCACAACCAATGTAATAAATGGCATGAGTACGCCTGTTATCACAAACCCTAGCGAAGCCGTTGCCCAATGGTTGCCTGCGGAGTAACCTTCCATCGGAGGAAAAATAATATTTCCCGCGCCTAAAAATAAAGCAAAAATCATCATACCTAGTACGATGATGTCTTTTTTTGAAAACATAAGTATTCTCGAATAAATAAACTTTAAGGATTTTACTATTAAATTGTTTTTTATTCCAAAAATGAAAATAAATTCTGTGAAATAGATCACGAAATCTATCACATCCCGATTAAATCACACATTATCCATAGCCTATTTTCCCTAAATTAGTAAATTTGTGATAATATCCAGCCTTTATTATTACTTTTTTAGGAGAGAATGAATGAATAAACTGAGTTTGATTCAACAAATTCAGCGTTTTTTCAAATTGGAATCAGCTGGCGGAATTTTATTACTTTTTTCAGCAGTAGTCGCAATGCTATTAGCCAATTCACCGCTCAATCAAAACTATAACGACTTTTTAAACTTACCAGTCAGAATTCAAGTAGGGACTTTTTCTATCGATAAAACCTTAATTCACTGGATCAACGATGGTTTTATGGCGGTATTCTTTGTTTTAGTGGGAATGGAAGTCAAAAGAGAATTATTTGAGGGCTCCCTTTCAAGCTATCAACAAGCGATTTTCCCTGCTATTGCAGCGGTGGGGGGAATGATCATTCCTGCCTTAGTTTATGTATTTATCGCCCAACACGATCCCGCTTTAGCCGATGGCTGGGCTATCCCAATGGCAACAGACATTGCCTTTGCTCTTGGTATCATGGCGTTATTAAGTAAACAAGTGCCACTCCCACTAAAAATCTTTTTACTTGCTTTAGCGATTATTGATGACTTAGGCGCCATTGTCGTTATTGCACTGTTTTTCTCACACGGATTAAGTGTACAAGCACTTATCTTTGCTGCGGTTGCTATTGTTGTACTTATCGCATTAAACCGCTTTAAAGTGACCGCACTTTGTGCCTATATGGTAGTGGGAACAATCTTATGGGCTTCGGTATTAAAATCAGGCGTACACGCTACCCTTGCTGGCGTTATCATCGGGTTTTGTATTCCATTGAAAGGTAAAAATGGCGAAACACCATTACACGACTTTGAGCATATTCTTGCCCCTTGGTCATCCTTTGTTATCTTGCCATTATTTGCGTTTGGCAATGCGGGTGTAAGCTTCGATGGCATTGATCTCAGCATGCTGACATCACCATTATTGCTCGCAATTTCTCTTGGCTTAATTATCGGAAAACCTCTGGGTGTATTTGGTTTCAGTTATCTTTCCGTAAAACTTGGCATTGCAAAACTTCCACAAGGCATCAACTTCAAACAAATTTTTGCCGTAGCGATTTTATGTGGTATCGGTTTCACCATGTCCATGTTCTTAGCAAGCCTTGCCTTCAATGCTGATGCCGGTGAAAGCATTAACGCCCTTTCTCGATTAGGGATCTTATTAGGCTCCACGGTTTCTGCGATTGTGGGGTATATGGCGTTGAAAGTGACTACCGCGAAAAATAAAGGGTAATCAAAACGATGGAAAAACTAACCTGTTATGTTATTTATGCTTCTGAAAAAATAGAGGGACTGAGTCATTTTTTACATTGCGCCTCTGACTATCATGTTGTTCCTATTCCTGCAGTAACTAAAGAACAGGTTAGCTTACTCGGTCATTCTTCAGCTTTATTTAATTTAAAGAAAGCTGAAGAACTACTTGATCGCACTCCCAATAACAAAGAAATTGCCCACACGCTATCTCATATTCAGTGCTGGAAAGCTATTACTGAAAATGAACAGTTACAAGATGATGATTTTGCTTTAATTGCTGAAAGTGAAATACACCCTGTTGAAAACTTTATTCAGCACGCTATCCATTATGCTAATAAATACTCTTCTTACGGAATTATCAAATTACAGCGCGATGGTGAAACTCCTGCTTGTGAACGGCTATACCAAGCTAGTGATGAACCAGATGCATTAATCTATGGCGATACAAATCAATACAATTATGGTTGTTCACTCTATCTCATCCGCAAAGATGTGGCAAAAAAATTAACCGCACTTTTAAGTGAAATGAAACCCTACTGGCTTGCAGATCAATTTACTGCATTCCATGAACCTCAAAATATTGCTCAAGCACGTTATCTATTGGGGGAGAATCCAGCCAAAAAACAACAAGATAAAGTTGAAAATCCACTATTTAGCATCATTGTGCCAATCTATAATGTTGAACGTTACCTCGAGCAATGTATTGAATCTGTCTTAGCGCAAGATTATCAGAATTATGAACTCATTTTAGTTGATGATGGTTCACCAGATAATTCCATCGATATTTGCATCAAATATGCAAAACAATATTCTAATATTGTTTTTATCCATAAAATTAACGGTGGAGTATCCGACGCAAGAAATGCAGGCATTCAAATTGCTCGAGGAGAGTATTTAATGTTTTTAGATAGTGATGATTATTGGGAAGGAACAACTATTCTCTCTAATTTACAAAAGATAATTACTGAAAATAATCCCGATACTATCTTCAATTATATGAGCAGTGTCTATCCAGACAAAATTGTGAACCATTACATCAACCGAGATAAGCTAATAGGCTCTTTTAGGGAAGACTTTCAAAGCCTTTATCAAGATGGAATTTATCTTGGGTTCCCCTTTACAAAAACAATAAAAAGAGAATTAATTTTAAAAAACCACCTCTTTTTTATAAAAGGGCGATCTTTTGAAGATGTTGCATGGAGTTTTTTTCTTACTAAATATATTAGTAGTTATGCGATTTATAAAAACTGCTTTTATATGTATAGAAGAGAAAGAAAAGGTTCAATTAGTTCTGTTGCGACCTCTAAAAATCAAGCAAGTCTATTTCAAAATCTATCTGATGTAATAACTGAAATAGAAAATATGAAACTCAACAATGAGTTGTTGCCTGGATTTAAAAAATATGTAGATGATATTTATGGGTATGTAATGACATGCTATGAACTGCTGCCAGAGAATGAAAAAGTAGATTTTCTTAATTTGAAAGAAAAATACGAAAAAGAATTTAATGCTTTGTGGTAAATATTATAGATAAACATACTATTAATACTAATCAAGATTTATAAGTTGAATAAAAAATCCCTTAGCGCTCACTGAGGGATTTTTACAAGTCTTATTCAGAAAACAACCGCTTGATCTCTTTCTCATACAAATAAATATTCACAGGATTAGTTGGTAATTGCGAATCTAAATATTCATTTGCTCTTTTCACATATTCTTCATGATGCTTATCATGGTTATCAATCACATCAAGTAATACTTTTGCACCTTCAAATGCATCGAACTGATCGTAATAATACCCTACACCTTTTGGAATTAGTTTTGAATTATGAATAAATGGATAACCGCCATACAAAGCATCATTGTAAGCATAATTCAAGCCATTTTCCCACTGATGACTTAGCACAATATCTACATAGCGAGTAAGAAAATCAGGCATTTGATAACGCCCTTCTACCGTCATCACCCCATTTTTAACAAGATTAGTTCGACCTATGAAATTGAAAAAGGTTGGATTATCTTTTTTATCGTAGGTGTTGCACATATAGACGTTTTTAATTTTCTCAGGCGCTTCACGATAGGCTTGTTCAGCAATTAACACTGGCGTAAAACAGGTTTTTACAATGTTAATATTGGCTTCAAAAGAAGCTATACGCTTAGCTTTTTTCTCAGTATCTGGTTTATACCCAAAAGTAAGATTATGCTTCTCTTTGATTCGCTTAATTACTTGATCACAGAATACTGGCGACCAAATTGCTGGTACAACATAAGCAGGGCAACGATACATAATAGAAAAATAAGATTTACAGGTATTCTCATGCTGTGGAATCATCCATACAGAATCAAATAACGTACCATTAAACACTCTTCCTGCTTTCTTATCAAAAAGGAAATTTTCCATATCCATAATAAAGTCATTACCCATTTTATAGCAAACAACTTTACCACCATGTTGATGCATTCGAGTAACTTGATGAGGTTCAATCACCAATGTTCCCTCAATCAATACGTCTAATTGATCAATTACATCCTCAATATAAGCGTATTTCAAATTTAATCCATCAAGCATAAACCCTTCTGGAGGTGTAGTGCGTTTCTCAGGCCCCCAAGAAACCAGAATAACATCTTCTACAATTGACGAATGTTGAAATAAATGAAAAAGATGAATGACATTTTGATTTGCACCGTTTGCCCAAATATCTGTCACTTTTGCTTCTAAATTAAAAGTAATCCCAATTTTATATTTACGCATGCTTTCTTCCTTCTTCTATTACTTAAATTATCTAAAAGTGCGGTCAAAAATAAAACTGTTTTTTAAATAACTTAAATAATAAAAATCACTCGGATATTCCTATCCGAGTGATTTATCTAGTTTAGTGAATGACTACCATTGATAACCTACACCGGCACCAACATTGTAATCACCTTGAGTGGTTGCAGCCCCGCTCACTTTGAAGATAACTTTATTGTTATCGCTCGCACGAGAGTAACCTACTGCAACAGCACTTTCACCTTTGTAGTTACCTACACCAAGGCCAACCATTGAACCACCTGCTTTCGTTACTTGTGGGATGTTAGCTGCTGCTGTTGCACCAGCAATACCACCACGAAGTTTCTTATCAGTTTTTCTCAAGTCACTACGTACGGAACCAATTTTGCTATCAACATATTGTTTATTAGCCGCATCAGTACCACGAACAGGATCTGCGACATTTGTGATTCGACGTTCATTACCGACTGAACCAACTGAAACAGTATTTGCTTCATTTGCTACAGAGCCTTGACCTAGAGCTACTGAGTTAGCTGCAGTTGCTTTCGCACCTTGACCAACAGCAGTTGAGTTTTTACCTGAAGCTTGTGAGTTATTGCCTAATGCAGTGCCATTTTCGCCACTTGCATTTGATCCATAACCAACCGCAGTTGCATCTTTACCTTTCGCTTTCGCACTATCACGTTTGCTGGTGTTATCCGCTGCAAATGCTGTTTTACCATCTTTGCTGATCAAACCAGAATCTTCAATACGTTTTGCTGTGCTTTCAGCCGCTGAAGCTGAAGAGCTTGCCGCTGTTGCAGAGCTGTCTGCTGCTGAAGCTGAAGAGCTTGCTGCGGTTGCTGAAGAATCTGCTGCTGATGCTGAAGAACTTGCTGCGGTTGCAGAGCTGTCTGCTGCTGAAGCTGATGAGCTTGCGGCGGTTGCAGAGCTGTCTGCCGCTGATGCTGAAGAGCTTGCTGCGGTTGCAGAGCTATCTGCTGCTGAAGCTGAAGAGCTTGCCGCTGTTGCAGAGCTGTCTGCCGCTGATGCTGAAGAGCTTGCTGCGGTTGCAGAGCTATCTGCTGCTGAAGCTGAAGAGCTTGCCGCTGTTGCAGAGCTGTCTGCTGCTGAAGCTGAAGAGCTTGCTGCGGTTGCTGAAGAATCTGCTGCTGATGCTGAAGAACTTGCTGCGGTTGCAGAGCTATCCGCTGCTGATGCTGAAGAGCTTGCTGCGGTTGCTGAGCTGTCCGCTGCTGATGCTGAAGAGCTTGCTGCAGTCGCTGAGCTATCTGCTGCTGAAGCTGAAGAGCTTGCCGCTGTTGCAGAGCTGTCTGCTGCTGAAGCTGAAGAGCTTGCTGCGGTTGCTGAAGAATCTGCTGCTGATGCTGAAGAACTTGCTGCGGTTGCAGAGCTGTCTGCTGCTGAAGCTGATGAGCTTGCGGCGGTTGCAGAGCTGTCTGCCGCTGATGCTGAAGAGCTTGCTGCGGTTGCAGAGCTATCTGCTGCTGAAGCTGAAGAGCTTGCCGCTGTTGCAGAGCTGTCTGCCGCTGATGCTGAAGAGCTTGCTGCGGTTGCAGAGCTATCTGCTGCTGAAGCTGAAGAGCTTGCCGCTGTTGCAGAGCTGTCTGCTGCTGAAGCTGAAGAGCTTGCTGCGGTTGCTGAAGAATCTGCTGCTGATGCTGAAGAACTTGCTGCGGTTGCAGAAGAATCTGCCGCTGATGCTGATGAACTTGCTGCTTTTGCAGAAGAATCTGCCGCTGATGCTGAAGAGCTTGCTGCAGTCGCAGAAGAATCTGCCGCTGAAGCTGAAGAGCTTGCTGCGGTTGCTGAGCTGTCCGCTGCTGACGCTGAAGAGCTTGCTGCGGTTGCTGAGCTATCTGCTGCTGACGCTGATGAGCTTGCGGCTTTCGCTGAGCTATCTGCTGCTGACGCTGAAGAGCTTGCCGCTGTTGCAGAGCTGTCTGCTGCTGAAGCTGAAGAGCTTGCTGCGGTTGCTGAAGAATCTGCTGCTGATGCTGAAGAACTTGCTGCGGTTGCAGAAGAATCTGCCGCTGATGCTGATGAACTTGCTGCTTTTGCAGAAGAATCTGCCGCTGATGCTGAAGAGCTTGCTGCAGTCGCAGAAGAATCTGCCGCTGAAGCTGAAGAGCTTGCTGCGGTTGCTGAGCTGTCCGCTGCTGACGCTGAAGAGCTTGCTGCTGTCGCTGAGCTATCTGCTGCTGACGCTGATGAGCTTGCGGCTTTCGCTGAGCTATCTGCTGCTGACGCTGAAGAGCTTGCTGCAGTCGCAGAAGAATCTGCCGCTGACGCTGAAGAGTTTGCTGCTGTTGCAGAAGAATCTGCTGCTGATGCTGAAGAACTTGCTGCGGTTGCAGAGCTGTCTGCTGCTGACGCTGATGAGCTTGCTGCGGTTGCTGAGTTATTTGCTGCTGACGCTGAAGAGCTTGCTGCAGTCGCAGAAGAATCTGCTGCTGATGCTGATGAGCTTGCGGCGGTTGCAGAGCTGTCTGCCGCTGATGCTGAAGAGCTTGCTGCGGTTGCAGAGCTATCTGCTGCTGACGCTGATGAACTTGCAGCTTTTGCAGAACTGTCTGCTGCTGACGCTGATGAGCTTGCTGCAGTCGCAGAAGAATCTGCTGCTGATGCTGAAGAGCTTGCGGCTTTCGCTGAGCTATCTGCTGCTGAAGCGGATGAACTTGCTGCAGTCGCTGAAGAATCTGCTGCTGATGCTGATGAGCTTGCGGCTGTCGCAGAGCTGTCTGCTGCTGAAGCTGAAGAACTTGCTGCGGTTGCAGAAGAATCTGCCGCTGATGCAGAAGAGCTTGCTGCTTTTGCAGAGCTGTCCGCTGCTGATGCTGAAGAGCTTGCTGCTGTCGCTGAGCTGTCCGCTGCTGAAGCTGAAGAGCTTGCGGCTGTCGCTGAGCTATCTGCTGCTGACGCTGATGAGCTTGCTGCAGTTGCAGAAGAATCTGCCGCTGATGCTGAAGAACTTGCAGCTTTTGCAGAACTGTCTGCTGCTGACGCTGATGAGCTTGCTGCTGTTGCAGAAGAATCTGCTGCTGATGCTGAAGAACTTGCTGCTTTTGCAGAGCTGTCTGCTGCTGACGCTGATGAGCTTGCGGCGGTTGCTGAGCTATTTGCTGATGAAGCGGCACTTACAGCTGCTGAAGCTGCACTTTCAATTTTACTTAAGTTGCTGGTAACCACTTCCGCCGCTGATGTTGCCGCTGAAGCTGCTGTAGAGGCTAAAGAAACTGCATTACTTGCACTTGAAGCCGCTGTCTTAGCTGTTTCATTTGTCTGATCTAGCTGTGAAGTTACTGCATAAAGTTGTGAACCATTGATCGCTTCTGTTGAAGTCGCAGAAATATTACCTGCTGCCACATTGATCAATTTACGCTCATTATCTACTGCACCGACGCTTACGAAGCTACCAGCACCTGCAACGGTTCCTTTGAAGCCACTATAGGTTAAATTACCTACAGTTGCAGAAGTTACGTTTGCAATTGTGTGAGAGCCAGTTGTAGTTGAATGATTGCCTAATACCACTGCTTCATCTAAACCAGCAGCGATATTTAAGTTATTACCCAATACAGTTGTACCGTTTGATGCAATCGTATTGCCGTGACCAATAACGGTGTTATTTTTAGTACCATCTGCGACGTTATTTGCGACACCAACAGCAATGGTATTTTGAGTATTATTACCAACAAGGTTATATACACCTAACGCGGTGCCATTATTCACGTTTTCACCAACCCAAGTGCGAGCACCAACTGATGTACCATTTGTTGTGCGGTTATCCACGCCAGCATAATGACCTAGAGCAGTGCCGTCATTCGTATTCGGGCGAACATAGCTGCGAGACCCCATAACTGTTGCATTAGTAGAGTTTTCCCCCGCGGCTGAATATTGTCCCACTACAGTCGCATTCACTGAATTTGCTTCGGCCACAGAATTAGCACCTAATACGGTTGCATTTACTGTCCCTGTGCGAGCTGCACTATTAGAACCAATTACCACTGCATCTTCAGATGCTGCTGAGGCACCATCCCCCATAGCAATCGCCTTATATGCATCCGCAGTTGTTTTTGCTCGCATACCTGCTGTAATAGAAAAATTAGCTCGTGCAGCAGCAGCTGAACGAACTGAGCCGCCATTAGTTCTTAAACTATCCTCTGAAGGAAGTCTATCTATATCTTCTGTTCCATCATTTACATGGAAATAAATATTAGCGGCTTGATTAGCTAACTCCAATGCATTGTTTGCGGTATTTACTGCAGTTGATGCATTCATGCTTGCGTTTGTGGCAATAGTCTGACTGAGATCTGCAACACTTTTTGCCGCTGTTGCTGTAGTCTGAGCATTATCTGCAGTAGTTTGTGCACTATCTGCAGCCGTTTTTGCAGCTGTTGCCGTACTTGCTGTTGAATTTACGACTGTAATCACGTTGTAAAGCTGTGAACCATTAATTGCATCGGTAGAAGTTGCACTAATTAAGCCTGCTGAAACATATTGAACCTGTCTAGCTGAAGTACTATTACCTACGGCTAAAACTGCTGTTCCACTCGACTCACCATTATTACCAACTTCAGTTCCATTAATTGTAATTGAAGTTAATGCATTGCGACTTCCCGTAACCGAACCCGCACCTAACGCAACATCATTAGCATTTTTGGCATTTGCACCATCACCCGCTGCAACTGAACTTGCACCACTTGCTGTCGCTTGGTTACCCAATGCCGTAGCGCTATTACCCGCATTTGCTAAACGCCCCAGAGCTACCCCCTGAGTTACTGACTGAGAGTTAGAACCAATAGCTACTGCATCTTGACCATTTGCCACAACAGTATGACCAATAGCAATACCTTTAACGCCTCCTGTTGCTTTTGATGAGGCTCCAACAACAACGGCTCCTGGTGCATCAGTCCAACTTCCGCTGCCAATAGCAACAGCTTGACCAGCGGTTCTAGTCACAGTGCCTTCAGGAATTGCGGCATATGCAATACCCGTTACATCTAAAAGTAATAAAGATAATGCTGATAATTTAAAAATTCTTCCAAATGAGGCTTTACTTTCTACAGCCTTATTCTCACATGACGCCTTAGCCGCGCCTTTCGCTAATTCGGACGTTACTACCAACGATTGTGTAGTACGATTCCAAATTACTTTAAAAATCTTATTCATAAAAAATGAAACTCCTTTGTATAAATTTAACTTATATAAAACAATGAGCCTGCCTCAAAACGCCCAAGCAGAGACCAATCCCCATTATCTAACACACACTTAATAAAATCTAGGCATTTTCGAGACAATTTGTGTAAAAGTATGTAAATTAATTATCCTAGAAAAAACAAATACATATTTATTTTACTTCTGTACTCAAAAACTATAACAAAATCCCACTCTCTGCTTTAGCAATACCGACACCTTTTTGTTATGAAAAAACATCATTAAAATTGACCGCACTTTTATCTCAACAAGAGCGGTCATTCTTGAAATAATTCTAATTCACGTTCATAATGAACGGACATTCATATTTTATAGACTGAAGCTTTTTTTACTTCAGTATTTTCTCATAAGGCTCGCATTATGTCCGATCAACAAACAGATACACAAACTTCCTCAAATAATAAATCTCAACAACGTAAAAAAGGGCTTTCCATTTTTATTCTTTTGCTTCTTCTGATTGCAATCGGTTCTGCGGCTTATTGGTTTTTCTTTATTAAAGGCTTTGAAGAAACCGAAGATGCCTATGTGAGCGGCAATCAGGTGATGGTCTCATCACAAGTTGCGGGAAATATTTCAAAAATTAATGTTGATAATATGGATCCCGTACAAGCTGGCGATGTGTTATTAGAGTTAGATGACACCAATGCCAAATTAAGTTTTGAACAGGCTAAAAGCAATTTAGCCAATGCCGTTCGCCAAATTTCCCAACTAAATTACACCGTAAAACAATTGAAATCTGCTGTTCGAGCGAATGAAATTACCCTTGCTCAAGCACAAGGAAATTTAAACCGTCGCGTTCAATTGGTGAAAGATGGCGCAATTGATAAAGAATCGTTTCAACACGCCAAAGAAGCGGTTGAACTCGCCAAAGCAAACTTAACTACCTCACAAAACCAACTTGAAGCCAATCAAGCCTTATTGTTAGACGGTCCTTTAAGTGAACAACCGCAAATTCAAAATGCGGTCAGTAATTTAAAACAAGCTTGGTTGAATTTAGAACGAACAAAAATCCGCAGCCCAATTAAAGGCTATGTGGCTCGTCGCAATGCGCAAGTAGGACAGGCGGTTTCTGTTGGTGGCGCATTAATGGCAGTAGTCACTACTGATCAAATGTGGTTAGACGCCAACTTTAAAGAAACACAATTAACCCATATGCGAATTGGTCAACCCGTTAAAATTCACTTCGATCTCTACGGAAAAGATAAAACTTTTGATGGCAAAGTGGTGGGAATCGAAATGGGTACGGGCAGTGCATTCTCATTATTGCCAACCCAAAATGCGACAGGTAACTGGATCAAAGTGGTGCAACGTGTGCCTGTACGAATTCAATTGGATCCACAACAGCTGGCTGAAAATCCATTACGTATCGGTCTTTCTGCGACTGTGAAAGTAAATGTCAGTGATCGTCAAGGCGAAACCTTGCGTAACCAAGCACCAAGGACAACACTTTATTCCACCAATGTGCTGCAATATGATGAAAGTGCGGTCAATAATTTGATCGAATCTATTATTCGCGACAATAGCTATTAGGTTTCACGATGTCGCAATCTCATTTTACGCCGGTACAAGGCGGTGCACTGGTTATTCTCACGTTAGCGCTCTCACTTGCGACTTTTATGCAGGTGTTAGATTCCACCATCGCTAACGTTGCCATTCCTACTATTGCAGGTGATTTAGGGGCTTCATCCAGCCAAGGCACATGGGTCATCACCTCGTTCGGTGTGGCCAATGCGATCTCAATTCCTATCACCGGCTGGCTGGCAAAACGTTTCGGCGAAGTGCGGTTATTTTTAATCTCAACCTTACTTTTCGTCCTTGCTTCTTGGCTTTGTGGCATTTCACACAGTTTGGAAATGTTGATTATTTGCCGTGTCATCCAAGGTGCAGTAGCCGGTCCAATCATTCCTCTTTCGCAAAGTTTATTACTCAATAACTATCCGCCTAAAAAACGAGGCATGGCGCTGGCTTTTTGGTCAATGACCGTGGTAGTCGCTCCTATTTTTGGGCCCATTTTAGGCGGCTGGATCAGCGATAACATTCATTGGGGTTGGATCTTTTTCATCAATGTTCCCATTGGATTGGCCGTCGTCTTAATGAGTTGGAAAATTCTAGGCGATAGAGAAAGCCAAATATCTCATCAACCTATTGATACAGTTGGGCTTGTTTTATTAGTTCTTGGCGTAGGCTGCTTGCAATTAATGCTGGACCAAGGAAGAGAGCAAGATTGGTTTAATTCAACGGAGATTATTGTTCTCACCGTGATTGCGGTTGTGTGTTTGATCGCGCTCACTATTTGGGAACTGACGGATGACAATCCCGTTGTAGATATTTCACTTTTCAAATCACGCAACTTTAGCGTAGGCTGCCTTTCAACTAGTCTCGCTTTTTTAGTGTATTTGGGATCGGTTGTACTTATCCCACTTCTACTCCAACAAGTTTATGGTTACACCGCAACTTGGGCAGGGCTCGCAGCCGCCCCAGTGGGATTATTCCCGATTTTACTTTCGCCAATCATCGGTAAATTAGGGCATAAAATTGATATGCGAATTTTAGTCACAATCAGCTTTATGGTTTATGCCCTGACCTTTTATTGGCGAGCTGTGACCTTTGAGCCTGAAATGACCTTTGCCGATGTTGCCTTGCCACAATTTGTGCAAGGTTTAGCGGTTGCTTGCTTCTTTATGCCGCTGACCACAATTACGCTCTCGGGTTTACCACCCGAAAAAATGGCTTCGGCATCGAGTTTATTTAATTTCCTTCGAACCCTTGCTGGTTCGGTAGGAACATCCCTCACGACATTTATGTGGTATAACCGTGAAGCTGTGCATCATACTCAACTCACGGAAGCGATTACTCCATATAATCCAATTTCCCAACAGTTCTTCCAGACGATGGCAAGTTTTGGTTTAAACGAACAACAAACGGCATCATATCTTGCCAGACAAATCACCGCTCAGGGCTTTATTATTGGCGCTAATGAGATTTTCTGGCTATCGGCAATTACTTTCCTCGCATTATTCATAATCGTCTGGTTCGCCAAACCGCCTTTTGGAAATCGCCATTAAAAAACCTCAAAAAATAACCGCACTTTGATAATATTCAAAAGTGCGGTTGGTTTTTCTAGCCTTTTGCTAAGATGTCTTTCAGGAATCTCGCGGTGTGCGAACCTTTGACTTTGGCGACCTCTTCCGGTGTGCCTGTCGCGATGATTTGACCACCACCGCTACCGCCTTCTGGACCAAGATCCACAATCCAGTCTGCGGTTTTGATCACATCTAAATTGTGTTCGATCACCACGATAGTATTGCCTTGATCGCGCAAGCGATGTAACACTTCGAGAAGTTGTTTAATATCGGCGAAATGCAGACCAGTTGTCGGTTCATCCAAAATATAAAGGGTTTTACCGGTATCGCGTTTTGAAAGCTCCGTTGCTAACTTAACGCGTTGTGCCTCACCACCTGAAAGTGTGGTAGAAGACTGACCTAAACGAATATAAGACAAGCCGACATCCATTAGGGTTTGCAATTTACGCGCAATCATTGGGATGGCATCAAAAAACTCGCGAGCTTCTTCCACCGTCATATCTAACACTTGGTGAATAGTTTTACCTTTGTATCGGATCTCCAAGGTTTCACGGTTATAGCGTTTACCCTTACATTGATCACAAGGTACATACACATCCGGCAAGAAATGCATCTCAACTTTCAGCACTCCATCACCTTGGCATGCTTCACAACGACCACCGCGTACATTAAAGCTAAAGCGTCCTGGATTATAACCACGCGCACGCGCTTCTGGTACGCCCGCAAATAATTCACGAATTGGGGTAAATAACCCCGTGTAAGTCGCTGGGTTAGAACGCGGTGTACGACCGATCGGACTTTGGTTAATATCGATCACTTTGTCAAAATATTCCAAGCCATCAATGGATTTATAAGGCGCAAAATCCGTTTTTTCCGCACGATTTAAGGCGTTTTGAGCCAATGGGAATAACGTATCATTAATTAGCGTTGATTTACCTGAACCTGATACCCCCGTAATACAAGTAAATAAGCCCACTGGGATCTCTAAATTCACACCTTTCAGATTATTCCCTGTCGCCCCTTTTAATTTTAGAAGTTTGCTTTTATCAAGTGCGGTTCGTTTTTTCGGAATTTCGATTTTTTCTTCACCCGATAAGAACTTACCCGTAATTGAATTTGGGTTCGCCATAATTTCTTTGGCTGTCCCCTGAGCAATCACTTGACCACCATGCACACCCGCACCAGGGCCAATATCAATAATATGATCGGCTTCTCGAATAGCATCTTCATCATGTTCCACCACAATTACGGTGTTGCCCAAATTACGTAAATGAATCAACGTATTTAACAGACGCTCATTATCACGTTGATGTAAACCGATAGAAGGCTCATCCAACACATACATGACACCCACTAAGCCCGCACCAATCTGACTCGCAAGACGAATACGTTGTGCTTCACCGCCCGAAAGGGTCTCGGCTGAGCGAGAGAGGGAAAGATAATTCAACCCAACATTCACTAAAAACTCTAACCGCTCTTTGATCTCTTTCAGGATTTTTTCCGCAATTTGTGCTTTTTGACCGGTTAAAGTAAGCCCTTGGAAAAACTCAAGGGTTTCACCAATGCTTTTCTCTGAAATTTGTGGCAAGTTAATGTTGCCAATATACACGTTGCGAGCTTCAGGACGAAGACGTGAACCACCACAATCTGCACAAGGGCGGTTACTGATGTTTTTCGCCAATTCTTCACGCACAGACATGGATTCCGTTTCTTTATAACGGCGTGCCATGTTATTCAAAATCCCTTCAAAAGGATGCTTGCGGATCACTACATCGCCACGATCGTTCATATACTGGAATTCAATTTCTTCCTTGCCTGAACCGTGCATCACAATATCTTTAATTTTTTGTGGCAAATCTTCGTATGGCGTTTCAATATCAAATTTATAATGTTTCGCTAACGAGGTAAGCATTTGATAGTAATAGAAATTGCGACGATCCCAACCTTTTACCGCACCGCCTGCAAGAGAAATACTTTCATTTTGTACCACACGGCTTTCATCGAAGAACTGCTGAACACCTAAGCCATCACAAGTCGGACACGCCCCTGCCGGGTTATTAAATGAGAATAAGCGGGGCTCTAATTCCGGTACAGAATAACCACAATGCGGACAAGCAAAGTTTGCTGAGAAAACCAATTCTTCAGCCTTAGGATTATCCATATCCGCCACAACCGCTGTACCACCAGAAAGCTCCAAAGCCGTTTCAAAAGATTCTGCCAAACGTGTAGCTAAATCTGACCGCACTTTAAAGCGATCCACCACCACTTCAATGGTATGTTTTTTCTGTAAAGCAAGTTCTGGCGGATCAGATAAATCACAGATTTCACCATCAATTCTTGCGCGAATATAACCTTGTGCCGCCAGGCTGTCTAACAGCTTAACGTGCTCACCTTTACGATTTTTCACCACGGGCGCAAGCAACATCATTTTGCTTTCTTCTGGCAGACTTAAAACTTTATCCACCATTTGGCTGATGGTTTGTGCCGTTAATGGCACATC